>NZ_CATWDQ010000010.1:0-82537 GCF_958349595.1 uncultured Phascolarctobacterium sp.
TCACAAACCCTCCTTGTAAAAGCGCATAGCTATCCCGAGATACTTACATATTGTATCACTGCGGCTTATCCCTGTCAATACTTTTTACAGATTTTTTGTGAGCATAAACCCGCATTAAACCGTAGCTCTTGTATTCCACGGCTCCTAGTGTTTCTTTTGCGTAACTTTGTAATATGTTTTACATAAAATTATTTGATTTTGTAATCTTTTTAGACTTGTATTTCCATTTTCAGAGGATATTTAATATGTATTATTTCATCATTTTTTACAAAATTTTCTATGATTTGTTACCAACTCTTAAATCTAAAAGAAAAACCTCAAATTTTATTAAATTTGAGGTCAATTCAACTCATTTTTATTCTTTATTTTCCTAAAATTATATTTTCTTCTACTAATTTTATCATCGCGTCCATTTTTATCTGAGGCCCTTCCAACAAAAAAAGATACTGCTTTTCCATATTATTCCAAAAGTAAATCATCAGATAATCATTTAAACTTTGTTGCCTCTGCAGACGTATCCAGTTAATTTTCTTACTATGCGGTCCCAATAATTTGCTGCCATAATCAGAAACAAGCAAAGTATCGTCACCCGTTATTACATTTTCAGCAACCGCCATAGTTCCTTCGCCGGAAATTATATCCTTATCAGCATTCACATTTCTTTTTTTACTGACTGCAAAATATATCCTGTCACCATCAATATCAGTTAAACAAATTTGAAAAGGATTTTCTGAAACAGGTTCCCCCTTTAATTCTGCAGGCAGCAAAAACTGCACATAATCGTCCGCATATACACTAACTCTGCCAGAAGCCTGTGTATAAACAGGCAGTATCAAAAATACTGCTGACAACAACATCGCCACATAGACACATACGCCCCTGTTATTCAACATACAGTACAGTCCTTTCTAAAACGTATGATAAAAGCTTGTCAAAAAATTAAAACCACGATATTCTCTGGCCTCGTCACCATTAGAATTTTTACCGTCATGCATTGAAAAATGCTGAATGTCCAACGATAATTTATTTCTGTCATCCATTTTCAGATCATAACCTATTCCAAAAGTGACTTTCTTTCTGTCATCTACATAAGAATCTGTAAGCGAACTATACCTGATGCCATTGGCTATCATGATATCTGCCGCTAGGCGCAGATCTGTTTTTTTTGACAAATGTTTTTTCCATTCTGTACCAAAATAATGTACTGGAGATTCTTCAACTCTTTTATTCAAAATAATTTCATTATTTTCATGATAGTACCAATAATATAGCATCAACGCCTGATCCTTTGATAAATTCCGATTATATGTCAGACGTGTTTCCCAAACTGCGCCTGTATCAAAAGCAGTGCCATCTGCAATTTTACTTTCCGCAGAACTGGTATGCAGAACTTCTCCTACTAACTGCCATTTTTCTTCAGCGTGCTGCCAACGCAAATATTTTTGCCATTCATTACCAGGATTTAGTTTGTCATCGTCTATATCACTGGTGGGATCATAAGCACCTTTGAAAGAATAGCTTGTTCCCACTGTCAGCAGATCTTTGTCCCCCCCAATTCTACGCGTAACAGCTATTCCTGGAGTAAAGTTCCACCCTTCGCCAAACTCGGCAAATCTCACCAGATCTTCATCCATTCTGGCATTGCGCTCATAACTTGACAGCTTTGTTTTCCCTGTAGGAATGTTGATTCCCAAATTATAATCAACTATATATTTATCCTTACTATTGCGCGTCGAAAAATACAGTAAAGTATCTGTAAAAGTGTTTATTTTACCTTCATGTCCCGGTGTTGTGTTTTTTGAGCTCACATAATTGAAGTTAAGGCCCCAATAGTTATTTTTATTCGCATAGCCAAAATAATATGGTTGAACGAACTGGCTGCCACTCCAACCATTTCCATGCCAATTAAAAAAATTGTTTCTCACAAATCCAGACAGATCCTGATACGGATTCTTTTTTTCTTTTAGCAGCTGCTCATAATAAAACCTGCCTTCGGACGCATAATCCATATAGCGTCCTGCATTATACATTGACTCTGCTAATTCTTTTTCCTGTTCAACAAGTTCTGCTGCTGTTTCATCTCTTACTTCCACCAGCAAATCAGTTTTATTCTGCATCGCTTCATATTCAAGTAAAACTTTTTCCAGTTCAGCGTCAATACTTTCAGCTTGACCTTGCAAGCGTCCGGCATATGCATATGCTGCACTGACCTGTTCCTCGGCCAAACTGCCTTCTATCTGTGCATCATCAAGCCCTTCCGCATAATTTGCAGCATCAGCTGCTGCGGACCAGGCGTTTTTGCTTTTCTCTTCAAGCTCTTGAACTCTCTGCGCATACGCACTGTTATCCTGCAGCATATGCTGCAGCAGCTCCTGATTAGCATTCAGCAAGGTCCTGTTTTTTTCTGCCTGTTCCAACAATCTTACTACCGACGACCATGAAGCTGCCATTTCTTTTTCCATCTGTTGTTTATTTAACGAGGCATCATTCAACTCCTGCTCAAATCTTGCCCTGTACCCAAAACTCTTAGAATACTCAACCGTACTTTCAGCAACATCTTTGACATCTGGAGGAACTGTGATGGCACTTGCGCTAACTGTTGAAGGCATCAATATGCAAAGACTGCAACACATAGTTAGGAATTTTTTCTGCATCTGCCTGCTCTCCTTTCGTCAATTTTTACTTACGGCGCTTAGAGTACCACATCAGTGCCAGCGTACCGCCAACAACTATAGCAATCACTACCAGATAACTTCCCAAACGATTACCGGAAAAACTTTTTAAAATTCTAGTGAAGCCCGTCTCCTGATATTTTACCTCTTCTGCAAAAGTCAGAGTCTTCCCATTTGCATCTATTAATGCCACCTGTCCATTAAGATTAGTTCCGTTAACGAAAGCCAAGCGCATAAAGCTTTTCATATTCTCGCTATCTGCATAGGTAAATGCATAGATAATGTTATCGTTTTTATGTCCAACCTGAAAAATATTTTTTTGGTTTATTGCATCTGCAGCAATATTCAACCATTCGCTGGTCTTCATTGTGCCATCTGCATCAATACTGATCGGCAAAATACCTCTAACAGCATTTCTTTCCATCAAAACACGGTTCTGTCCAACAATAATAACCGTACCACTTTCATTATCTATATCGGCATTCGCGCCGTTCTGAACTTTCCAGATTATATTACCTGTATTGTTCTGACCAATCCAGTATGCTAATTGAGCCGCGACCGTAAGCTCATCGTCATCTGGTGCCTGGCTGAGCCACATTGTCAGTACAATATCACCATTACTGTCAGCTTTAAAATATCCGGGGAAATCTGCCAGACTTTCCTGTCTTGAACGGTTACCCACTGCCAAATAAATACTGGTCTCTTTTTCTATCACAGACCATGCTACATCGTCATATCTTTTAGAACAGTCGATTATGCCAAGGTCGTGATAAAAAGCAAAGCGCACACGCCATCCTTGCTGATTAGCCGGCAAAACCGGCAGCTCTGCCTTTAAAATCCCGCCATCGGCATTTTCAGCCGTCAGCACTTCTGATCTGATCGGCACCTCATTAACATAAATAGTCACAGCCGATTTCTTGCGGTCAAGAATTTTAGCATGCCTGAAATGCAGCTCAATATAAGATCCTTCTTCAACGTCATAATTAGATGGTTTAGGAATAAATATTTCTGCTTCCTGATGAAATGCACCGGCTGCTAAAATATCATCATCATAACCAATATCCCGAAGCGTGTAAACTCCTTTGCTCTCCAGCGCCTTTTTAGCAGAAAGTTTTTCAGCCTGCACCGGCAGAGAAAACTGTGTTTCATTCCCACTCAGTGTTCTGACGAATTTATTATTGCACAAAGCATTAACAGCCAGTTTTACACCCCTGGCATCATTACCGCCTGCTATCAGATTATAATGCCCATTTAACGAAGGAAGCAGCTTCAAAAATGCAGTATCGCCGCTGAAACTTGTCCCAGCATCCACCTGACTGCCCACCGTTATAACATTCGCGTCAATATGCTCATCAGGCTTTTCCTGTCTTGCTTCCCAAAACACTGGTGCGCCATAACCGGCCATACGTCCCATAAATGACGACAGCTGCAGCATAGACACAATATTGTTTTCACTAAGATCGACAAGAGAGAATACAACATTATTGCGTGCCCCAAAGTATTCATCTATAAAAGGATTCGGAAAATTAGCCAAACTGTAATCCATTGCGTCAACTTTAAATTTTATCGTTGTTTCCGGACGAATAATGAACCAATTAGCATCATTATCAATATCTTTGCACAGCCCTTCAATAGACCTGTGTAGAACACTGATCGTAATTTCATTAATACCTTCTCGTAAACTTGTCAGTGGCAGGGCTACCTGCCAGTTGCTTTTAAACGCGCCATCTGGTACAAGACGGCGGCTTTCTGCCGGAATACCATTTACAGAAACAGTCATTGTAGAAATATCAGGCAGAATCGTCGGTGAATATGAATACCATAAATCCAAGACAGGTGATACTGAAAGCTTCATCCCCGGCTTAATTTCCAAAAATCCCGTCAATGCTGCATTCGGATTACGCAAAACCTTGTCATCCATAAATAAACTTATACTATATTCATTTCCCTGTATCACAGGCTTAGGACCAAGCTCCAGCGGCGCCGCTTCTGCCGTGAACAGAATCGCCAGCGACCATACCATCACTATCAACAAACATACTCTCTTGAGCATACTCCCAACACATCCTTAATATTAATCATTTTTCATAATGTTTTTTTGTATTGCGTTTTAATTTGAAGATTATATATATAAATGCAGTTAAAATCACTACTAAAACTGCCGCCTGAAGACTGACGATCTTGTTAATTTTTAAATATTGTTCTCCTGGTGCAGTCTGCCATGACTGCTTTACCTTTTCAGCAACAACAGCATTTACAACACCATCTGCTGCTGTAATTAAGATTCCCGGCGCCTGCACTTTCACCGGCAGATATTTTAAATCCAAAAATTCGTACTCCTGCTTTTGCAGTCCTTCAATAATCGGGCCTACTTTATCAGGCTTCAGATATCCATGATAGAAAAAACAGGCTACAGCGCCCGGTATGGTTTTAAGGGAAGCACTTTTATTCAGCATTTCTTCTATCACAAACTCGCCGCCATCATAAAAACCCATGTTTTCCGGAATAACCAGCATTCCGTACAGATATCTCGACTTTATCATATACGGAAGCGTCATAGTAATGCTGTCTGTGTCATCAGAAATCTGCAGCTGTCCGGAATAAATATTAAAATACCTGCTTAATATCTCATAAGTTTTTCGGCTTGCGGCATAATGCGGTGCCTCAAAAGCAAGTGGAATCAAGCCGCAACGCAGCAATTCGGAAATACCCGCTTCAATACGCGGAACAGTAAAACTTTCTTCATCATCCATTGGTTTATCATCTTTAGCATTCCAAAATTCATACCCCTCGCCTGTTGTCGGCGAAAATTCATTTTGATGGGTATAACCATGCATAATAATGCTGGCTCCATGTTTCTGCGCTTCCTGCAGAACCGCAACCAGTTCTTCCTGCTCGTGTAAATAATGTTTCTTGCCGTCCATAATGCCAACTGGAACCACACCTATAGAAAAGGGAATATTATATTTTTCTATTCTTTCGATAACGGCTTTTACAGCTTTAGGATCAACAATAGGGCTTACATCTTCGACCCGCAAAAAAGCCCTTGGCCGCGGAGCATCAGTGTGCTGTTTAAACACCTGATGCAGTAAATATCCCATATAATCATCGAATTGTTCATTAAACTCCAGCATGCCTGAGTAATATACATTTTCGCGTTGCCATATAACAGGCACCTCATCAATAAACTTTTTTGCTGTTGCTATAACATTTACATCTTTTCCAGGATCAGTATATTCCACACTCATCCAATCATAAAAGCTTCTCTCTTTAAAATTTATATAAGTCCAGTCACTTACCTTACCTAACAACCTGAAATTACGCCATGCCTTAACTTCTGCCAGTTGTTCTATATTATCTTCAAACCACAGGACCTGATTGGCAGCCGCTATTTCCTCCAACAATGCCTGCGGCAATTTTCTTTGCTGCAATCCAGCATAAACTATGTTATCTGCATCCTGTAACATACCAGGTTTCCATTCATCTGCAGAGATAAGCACATAATTATCTTCAAAATGTCCTAAATGTTCTGCCAATGAAAGAACCAGCGGGAAAGTCCCACCATACCGCATCTGCAGATCATAGACCAAAAAATTCCTTCCTGAAGACTGAGCAAAACAGTTACAGGCGCCCAAAAACAGCAGCAAGAATACAAATATTATTTTTTGGATTAACCGCATGCTATTTGACATTCTCCAAATCTTCTTTCGCCCGCAAATATAATTTCATGTAATCTGTATCAGTATTATCAAACGTAGCATATCCAAGTGAAGTCTTTACGCGTACCATACGCTTAGCGTTGCTTAACTTCACCGGTATCAAGCCAATAGCTGTATCTATTTTACTTACAACGATATCCAGCCCCTCGCTTTCTGTCTGAGGCAGAATAACGCTGATGCTGCCATCATCTAAAATCCCTTTATAGTCAGTAAACCGCAATTTACTGGCAACAATTTCCGCCACAGTTTTTTTGATAAATATAACGTCCTGTTTTTTATAAATAGCTTCAAGCTGCTGTAAATTACTGATCTGAAATAAAATCAAAGAAAAGCCAGTACCATAACGTTTAGCGCGGCCAACTTCCTCCTCCAGCTGTATAAAAAATCCCTGCTGATTATAAAAACCTGTACTCCCATCAAGAGTGACCAGTTTTTCCAATTCAGATACATCTTCTATTTTCTGCAGATTCTTTTCTACCACTTCCGCCAATTTACCACCTAAAAAACTGCCGACGGGAAAACACAGCAGTGAAAAAAAACTAATATAAGCATCAGCAGCAATTTTTTCCTGTGCAACAAGATCATACAAAGTATACCCGCTGAAGATTGCTACAAAAGCAACTGATAAATATAACCCTTTAGTTATCCCTAACGAATAGGAAACTATAATATTAAAACTTAAACATGCAAAAACAAGAAAAGCAAATTCTCTGTCATTATTTAAAAAACATAATATGATCGTTAACGCTGCAGTAAAAAGCAGCAGGACAATCCCATCAAACATTATCGCATCTCGTCTCATAAGAGCTTCTTTTTCCATATTTTACAGAACCTTTCCTGACAATCTCTTTCTTAATTAGAACTTCGCTCTGTTTTATACCAATGGACTCCTTTTCCCTGAATCTTATCTTTCAGGCTCTCGTACAGTGCTTTAAATACTAAAATGATCCACAGCTGGCAATAAGTAAAATACATCAGGCAAATCAAAAACAGATTGCTTAAACTTCCTTCACCACGTTCCAGGGAAAGCGAGATAAAGGTTTCTGTTACAAAAAGCGCATAGGCTAACAACCAGATCAACGATAACGGCGCATCTATACTAAGACGAACTATTCCAAACGCTCCTAAAACAAATAATACGTCTGATATGATTACTGCAGCAAAAAATACAAAATACGTAAATGCAAAATAAACTATATCTGTACCGATCTTTCTGTCCTTAAGCTGAAATATCCGCAGTAAATACTGGCTGATGATCCATAAATTTCCACGTGCCCAGCGCGTTCTCTGTTTCATCCAGACCCGCAGCGATTCCGGTTCCTGTTCCCAAGTCACAGCGTGCGGATACCAGAAAATGGTATAACCAAAATCATAAATCCGGATCGTTAACTCTGTATCCTCCGTCAGCGCCTGATCATTCCAGCCATTGATACTTTCAAGAATACTTCTCCGCACAACAAAGTTAGTCCCAGGTATAGTAGTAAGGCCGAACCAATAACATCGGCTGGCCTGTAATAACCATTGAAAACTCAAGGTCTCAATATTTATAAAGCGTGTAAGATAATTTACATTGCGGTTGCGTGTTCTAAACTTACCTACAACTGCTCCCAATTTGTCATTGTTATATAATTTATTGACTAACTGCAGTAAAGCACCACGTTCAGGTGTATTATCAGCATCATAAACGGCAACATATTCACCACAGCTGGCTTTTAAACCGTGATTCAGAGCATTTGATTTTCCTTTAGCTCCAACAGGCGGCTGCAAAGTCACCACTTTCAGCTGCGGAAGCTTCTTTTGCTTCTCTTCTAAAATCAAACCTGTTTTATCGCTGGAGCAATCGTTGATTACAATTATTTCATAACGGTCTTTCGGATAGGCAAATCTTCCCAGGGCTTCTACAGTTCTGCCAATAACGGCCTCTTCATTATGTGCCGGTACCAGCACACTGACAAATGGATAGTACTCCATTCGCATATCCTGATCATCGTCATGCATCGTTTTCAAAAAATGCTTGTAGCCACCGACAGTTAAAAACACATGGTAAAACAATATCAGCCAGGTAGCACTCATTGAAATAAAAAATAATTTTTCTGCGCTCATGTATCCCCCAAAACAACTGTTAGTTTCTACCCACGGTCATAAGTAAGTTCGGTTTTAGCCCGTTCGTATACCTCAATAACATCAATGTCACTTTCTTTAAAAGCGGCGGCACCAATACTTGGCTTAACTTTTATATTCTTTTTGCCATTTTCAAAATCCACCGCAACAACTGTCAAAAACAAATGCAGTTTTTCTACCACGATATCCGCACCGGCAGCATCAGTACCTGGCATCAAAATCCCCAAAGTATTATTAACTAAAATCCCTTTAATATCGGTCCCACGCATCTGCTGATCAATATTCTGGGCAACCGCTATCAAGATCCTACTTGCACCGACATTACCATATGCTATCTGAATTTCATCAAAATTGGCTATCTGCAGTAACAGCAGCGTAAAGACTTCATTATATCTTTTCGCACGCCAAAATTCTTCATCCAGCTTCTTAAAAAAGCCCTGGTTATTGTAAAATCCTGTGGCTCCATCCAAAGTAACAAGCTCTTCTATAGCTTCAATATCCTTAGCCACAGCACTATTACTGGCAATACTTTCTCCTAACTTCGCCGCCAAAATGCTTATCGTCGGTATCAAAAAAAGCCAGGCCACATATAACGGCTCAACCGTCGTCATTTCCTTGCTGATTATTACTGCATAAATAAGATAACTGCCATAACAAAATGTAACAGCAACAGAAACAAGCAAGCCTCGCTGTAAACCAAGCATATATGAAAAAACTGCTGTCAGAAGAAAAATACCGAAAATTCCAAAAGCAAAAAATATATCCAATACTTCAAACCGTAAAAGAATAACTGCAAATACACATAAAACAGTAATGATAAAACTATTGAACCAGATAATATCAGGTCTAATCCCTTTATTCACCAATTCCCTGCACCATCCTTAACATAAGCAATGCTTCCAGCTGGTCAAACGCATAGACCATACCAGAATCCTGATCGCCAAAGCCACCGCCAAAAGCACAAACATCTTCAATTTGAAATGCCAGGACTTTGTTATAACACCATAGGGCATGTTTTTTATCATTGTTCAACGCAAATAAACGAGCTGCCAAAGCATACACTGCCGCCGACTCGTTTTCGTCTTTTACGGAACCGTCAAAATGATACCAATTGGCTATTTTTTTCTTTACTTTGATCTCACCGCGCATAAATTTCAGTAAACTGTCTACATCACCATCTGCATTATATAAATTTAAAGCAGTATACAGATTTTCTACCATATTTATGCCAGTTTTATTCCATACATATTTTTTACTACTATAATCAAAAGCAACAGGATAAAAACCATGGTCCCTCTTTTCCATCTTCTGCAGCAGAGACAGTGAAGTTTGCCACACCTCCTGCCATTTTTCTTCATCATACGCTTTCAGCATATCTATAGCATTCATATCCAAATAAAAAAGTGAAACATAATCGGCTTTTTTCTGACTTCTGTCATCATAAAAGTCATATAAATATTTACCATCACTATCAAATTTATAGATAGACTCAGAAACAGAAGCTAACTGTTTACTGTAATCTCCCATATTATTTCGGGCGGCCAGATAATATGCTTTAAATATTCTCAAATCATCTATCAAAGCCGAAATTCTCTCGCCACTATAATCTTTAGCATTAATTTTCCAATAATAATACCCGACCTGATTCAAGTAATGTTTATCAGTCTGGTCCGCCATCAAATCAAAGTATTTTTTATCTTTTATCAAAGCGGCATATTCCATAGCCTGTCCCATGGATTCACTGACACCATAATCAGCCAGCCCATGTTGATTTACAGAATAAATGATTACATCATTCTGATCCTGAAGTTTTTTCTGTAAAAAAGCAAAACCTCGTTTATCGTCTACAGAGTTGACCAGGATTGCCTGTTCTTGCTGTTTTCTTGTATTATCTCCCTGAGGATTGCAATTAACAGTATTCACAAAAACACAAGAAATTACTATCACCAGTAAAACCATAAGTAATTGATACTTTCGAATCTTTATATTCATGATCCACCCATATTCTAAAAATTCCCTGATTTATTATTATACATTCATTTGTTTTAGCTAATATTTTTATTTTATTATACACTAATTATCATTTATTTAAAATGTTTATTTTATATAAACATGTTTTTGATTTATAAGCATAAAAGTCTTCAAAAAATAGTACGACCCGACAGGCATTTAAGCCTGTCGGGTCGTACTATAACAATATTTATTTTTTGCTTACTTCTACTTCAAACATACGCTGCCACGGTAAAATAAAATTATAATCTTTAGCGCGTTCACCTAAAACCGGCTTCGCTATCTCTAAAATATCTTTAGTAATAACAGCTTCGGCTTCCTGTACCTGCTGTGTGTTCAGCCCACTGTTAGGCCAGTAATTGGGCCAAATCAATTCTACATAAGTTTTATTACGCACATTAGCCTGATAGGCCCAATCGTCTAAATATCTTACATCAAGCAGATATAGACGCTCTGCCGTATCCATCTTCTTAGCCAGCAATCCTTGCGCTAAGGCAAAACCCAAAGTGTTACCGGCAGTATTCCAGCCGCCATAAGCTGCAAGTTTTTCTGCCAGTTGTTCCTGAAACAGTTCTTTGACCAAAGCGTTGTCCGCACCATTACCATAAGCGACGTCGGCAACTGCTACTGGTTTACCCTGTTTTAGATAACTTTTTATATCAGCAGCAAATTTTTCTGTATGTTTGGTCAGCACGCCATCATTTGTCGGGCTTGAGGCCTCTAATGTCACACCGTCAAACGGAGTATTGACTGCTAAGACCAGATCTGCACGCGCCAATTTAGCAGTAGGCCAGCCGCCGGCAGCATGGATATGCTCAGATGCACTGAATGCTATTGGATCATCTTCATAAGTTGGGATCGTTGCTCCGCCTTTACCGTCGGCAAAATCAACATAAATCATGGGAATTTCATAACTTACCCTGCTGGCAGCCCGGCTCAATAAAAGTAACCCCAGCTGATCCGCCCCCGAGAAAAAACGAATTTTTTCTTTTGGCAGTTCTCGCACCAGGATATCCATCTTCCGCGCTTCTTTATGGGCCTGTGAATATGGGGCCGTATCATCCCGTCCAATCAGCAGATAATCAAAATTGCCACTTTCGACGCCATGCAGTAAAAGTTCCGTAGTTGCGATGTTCAAACTGCGCCGCTGTGCTCTGTCCTCTTGCACAGCCTGGGGTATTTCAGTCTGCAAGCCGGCCAGTTCTCTGCGTTCTTTTCTGCTGATTTCTTTTAAATCAAGTTTATCTTCCAACGCTCCCAGCCTAAACAGTTTTTGCCCCCATTCGGCATAATAGGCAGGCTCCACAGGAGCACTGCTCGCTTTCGGTGAGCGCATGATCGTTGTAAATACATAAATCAACGGATCGCCGCCTAGTGTCTTCAAATTTAATAAACGTTCCGCTCGCTCTGCCAAAACCTCCTGCGGCAGATGATGCGTACGTGAATCGACCAGCCCCCCATAAATCAGCGCATCTGAGGAAACAATGATAGCATTTGCTGCCGCCGAACGTTCTGCCAGCCATTCATATAATTTATCAGGGTCACCGCTATGATCATTACCGGCAATATACTCTAAAGGAGGAGTCTCCACATTCCAGCCGGCAGCTTTCATCGTTTCAACCGCATAATCCAAACAAACAGGTCTATTATCTAAGGGTACGAACAAGATCGTATTTCTCCCCATACTCGCTTCACTAACTGCAAATGGTAAAAAACAGATCACTAACAAAGTCCAAACAAAACAAATTTTTTTCATAACGCTAATCCTTCCCCAGCTTTTTCAATAAAAAATCCCTCCCATGTAATTTCTACATAGAAGGGCTTTTTCCTGCTAACAACGAGTTAAACTGAATCGGCTCAGGAAATCCTTAGTCCGCTGATTCTGCGGTGCTGTAAAAATAACCTCCGGACTGCCATCTTCAGCGATCACACCCTGGTCAATAAAAATAACACGGCTTGAGACATCGCGGGCAAATGCCATTTCGTGTGTAACGATAACCATTGTCAGTCCTTCTTCTGCCAGTTCGCGCATAACCGCCAAAACTTCGCCTACCATCTCAGGGTCAAGCGCAGAGGTAGGTTCATCCATCAGCAATACTTCCGGCTCTAAAGCCAAAGCTCTGGCGATAGCCACGCGCTGCTTTTGGCCGCCGGATAGCTGATGTGGCTTGGCATTGATATAGCTTGCCATACCGACATGCTCCAAATACTTCATTGCAATCGCTTTTGCTTCTTCCGTCTTTTTGCCCAGTACTTTGACCTGGCCTACAACGCAGTTCTCCAAAACCGTCATATTATTAAACAAATTGAACTGCTGAAAAACCATGCCTACTTTAGTACGATATAAAGGCAGATTTTTGAAACATTCCAGAACATTCTCACCACGGTAGCTAATAACTCCGTCAGTAGGCTGTTCCAAATAATTGACGCAGCGGATCAAAGTAGATTTGCCGCTGCCGGAAGGCCCGATAACGCAAACTACGTCGCCCTTATGTACGTCAAAATCAATCCCTTTTAAAATTTCACGTTCCCCAAAATTCTTTTTTAAACCCTGGACGGATAACAATAATTCTTTACCTTGTTCAGCAGTCATTAATAATTACCGTCCTTTCTTTTTTTACCGGCGACGTTGACCGGAAAATGGCCGCAGGGGTCCTGCATAGGATCAAAAGATACCAATTGGTAATCTTTGGGTCCGTCCATCTTCCCTTCCCACCAGCGCAGCAATCTTGAAGCGGTAAAAGTCATAATAAAGTAAATCACACAGGTAATAAAGAAAACTTCAAAATATCTGTAATATACGCCTGCTGCCGATTTTGAAGCAAAATACAGCTCGGTGACAGAAATAACATTCAAAACCGAAGTATCCTTTATATTAATGATCAGGTTGTTGCCGATCTGCGGCATGATATTACGCAAAGCCTGCGGCAGAATTACACAGCGCATGGTCTGAAAATGGTCCATACCGATAGCAACAGCGGCTTCACGCTGCCCCGGATCAATAGATTCAATACCGCCGCGTACAGTTTCTGCCATATAGGCACCTGTATTGATGGACACAACTAAAAAGCCTGCAAACATCGGTGACATATCAATATCAAACATACTCATTGCGCCATAATATACTACCATGGCCTGTACGATCATTGGCGTACCGCGAAAAAGTTCTACATAAGCATTCAAGACCAATTGAGTCACTTTTACAAGCGCTTTCTTAAAAGCGCTTGCCTTCGGATCCTCGGGAATAGTCTGGATAATACCTACAACAAGACCGATAACGCAACCGATCAGAGTGCCGACAATAGCCAAAAGTAAGGTCACACAAGCGCCTTTTAACAGAACATCACCATATTGATGCAGTAAAAAAGCCACCCATCCAAAAAATGACTCGGGCATTGTTGTCATAAGTTCCTCCACCTAACGTAATTGATTGATAAAACACTGTTATTCATTATAGCACAGATAGCCCTTAATCCGCAAAAGAATAATGCGTCGAAAAGGAAAATAAAGGGACGGCAGTATTGCCGTCCCTTTAGACATAACCGGTAACTATTATTGAGCTAAAGGCTGTTTTTTAATAGCTTCATCCATCATTTTATCAAAATCAGCAGCAGTCATTTTTTCTAAAACAGCATTCATCCCTTTAACAAGTTCTGCATTACCTTTTTTTACAGCGATACCGATTTCAACATCTTCTTGAGAAGTTTTGAACCCCTTACCTTCTTCAAAATTCAAAACAGTCAATTCCGGATTAGCAAAAGCAGCAGCTTTGGCAGTCGGGATATCGGTAACGATCAGATTACATTTGCCGGAAGTCAGGGCAACGATCATACCCGGTACAGTATCAATAGCCGGTAATTTTTTTACATCAGGCACCTGGTCGATCTGATCATACCAGATAGTATTGAGCTGAGAAGTAGCTACCGAACCTTTCAGGTCAGCAACGCTTTGAGCTTTAGCCTGTTCAGAATCTTTTTTTACCAGAGCCACTACCGTCGCATAGTAATAAGGTTTGGTAAAATCAACAGTTTCTTTACGTTTAGAGGTAATAGACATACCTGCGATAGCAGCGTCAATCTTGCCGCTGACAACAGCCGGAGCCAAACCGTCCCATTCGATTTTCTGGATTTCCAGATCAGCACCCATAGAATCGGCCAGCTTTTTAGCCATCATTACATCGTAACCATAAGCATACTCATTGCTGCCTGCAATTTTTACAGCGCCGCCGTCAGCCTTGGTCTGAGACCAGTTGTACGGAGCATAAGCACATTCCATACCAACTTTCAATACTTTCTTGTCCGATTTTTTCTCGCCGCCGCAGCCGGCAGTAAAAGCAACTGTAGCCATCAGCATAGTGCATACAGCAGCTGTAACTAATTTTTTCAAATTCATTCTTCCAACACGCCTTTCCATCAAATAAATTATGTGTTAATTTTACAGTTCCAAGCTTCAGAAGTCAATATAAATCAGCATGTATACAATGCACATAATCTTTTTCCAACTTTGTGAATCTTATTTTACATAGTTATTCATGTTATTGTCTTTCAAAATAACGTCATGGGCACCGCCCTCTACCAGCGAAGTAGCAGAAACCAGAGTCATTTTAGCGTTCTTCTTAAGTTCAGCCAGATTAAGCGCGCCGCAGTTGCACATGGTAGAACGCACTTTGCTCAGGGTCAGCGTTACGTTGTCTTTCAAGGTTCCTGCATAAGGCACATAGGAATCAACGCCTTCTTCAAATGAGAGTTTGGAAGCGCCGCCCATATCATAGCGCTGCCAGTTGCGGGCACGGTTCGAGCCTTCACCCCAGTACTCCTTCATATAGTTGCCGTTGATATTGACTTTATTCGTCGGGCTTTCATCAAAACGGGCAAAATAACGGCCCAGCATCAAAAAGTCCGCTCCCATTGCCAGGGCCAAAGTCATATGGTAATCATAAACAATGCCGCCGTCAGAACAGATAGGAACATAAATGCCTGTTTCCTTATAATATTCATCACGTGCTTTAGCAACTTCTATCAACGCAGTAGCCTGGCCACGGCCGATACCTTTTTGCTCACGAGTGATACAGATAGAACCGCCGCCGATACCAACTTTGACAAAGTCAGCGCCAGCCTCAGCCAGATAACGGAAGCCTTCCGCATCGACAACATTACCAGCGCCTACCTTGACAGTATCTCCATAATGTTCGCGCACCCAGTCCAGCGTCAATTTCTGCCATTCCGAATAACCCTCGGAAGAGTCGATGCACAGCACATCGGCCCCGGCATTAACTAACGCCGGGACACGTTCAGCGTAATCACGGGTATTGATACCAGCGCCAACTACGTGACGCTTTTTGCTGTCTAAAAGCTCTAGGGGATATTCTTTATGCGTTGCATAATCTTTGCGGAAAACCATATATAATAAGCGGCCTTCATCATCAATGATCGGCAATGTGTTCAGTTTATTATCCCAAATGATGTCATTGGCTTCCTGCAAAGTAGTTTCTTTGCCGCCAACGATCATTTCATCGATCGGCGTCATAAAAGTGCTGACCTTGGTATTCAGATCCATGCGGCTGACACGATAATCACGGCTGGTAACGATACCCTCCAGTTTGCCGTTCACAGTACCGTCAGAAGTAACTGCTACCGTAGAATGGCCTGTTTTTTCTTTCAGGGCAACGATGTCTGCCAGGGTGCTGTCTGGGCGAATATTGGAATCACTGCTGACAAAACCGGCGCGATGCGTTTTTACGCGAGCTACCATTGCGGCCTCGCTTTCAACCGTCTGGGAACCATAAATGAAAGAGATGCCGCCTTCTTTAGACAGCGCGATCGCCATTTTATCATCGGAAACAGACTGCATGATCGCAGAAACCAGCGGGATATTCAAAGTAATCGCTGCTTCCTCACCTTTTTTAAATTTTACTAGCGGAGTACGTAAATCAACATTTGTCGGTACACATTCTTTAGAGGAATAACCGGGAACAAGCAGATATTCACTAAAAGTATGCGCGGGTTCATCATAATAAAATGCCATTTTCTTCATCTTCCTTTGCTCTAAATTTAAACTATGCCTTACCGGCTTTTAAAACTGATTTAGGTTATACAAAACGTCCCAGTGCCAAAGCATTGGGACGTCGTTATTATTTTTTTAACGCACGCCAGGCAATATCCTGACGGTAATGAGCTCCTTCAAAGTTGATTTTTGCCACAGCTTCATAAGCCTTATCTTTTGCTTCACGGATATTTTTGCCAATAGCCGTAACGCCAAGCACACGGCCGCCGGCAGTGACTATTTTTCCATCGATATTTTTAGTACCGGCATGGAAAACAACTACTCCGTCCATGGCATCGGCAGCTTCCAGACCACTGATAGGCAGTCCCTGTTGATAGCTGCCTGGATAACCGCCGGAAGCCATAACTACGCATACAGCTGCTTTCTCGTACCAGCCAATATCAGCCTGCGCCAAAGTACCTGTAGCACAAGCCAGCATTATTTCTGCCAGATCACCGTCAAGCAGCGGCATGATGACCTGTGTTTCCGGATCACCAAAACGGCAGTTGAATTCAACCACTTTAATATCATCACCGTTGATCATCAAGCCGGCATATAAGCAGCCCTGATACGGTCTTCCTTCTGACTTCATCGCAGCAATAGTCGGTTTTAGAACCTTTTCCACAGCCTTCAAACGCAGAATATCCGTCATGATCGGAGCAGGAGCATAAGTTCCCATACCACCGGTATTAGGACCTTCATCATTATCGTTGACGCGTTTGTGATCCTGTGCGGCAATCATGGAAACAATAGTCTCTCCGTCCGTAAAAGCCAGCAAAGAGGCTTCTTCGCCTTCCATAAACTCTTCTAAAACCACACGGGCACCGGCACCGCCAAATTTAAGGTCGCCCATCATATCGTCAACAGCGGCAAGTGCTTCTGCTTCGGTCATCGCAACGACCACACCCTTACCAGCTGCTAAGCCGTCGGCCTTAACAACGATAGGTGCGCCTTTTTCCCTAATATAGGCTTTGGCCGTTTCTATATCCTCACATACTTTAAAAAACGCTGTAGGAATATTGTATTTCTCCATCAGCTGCTTGGAAAAAGCCTTAGAACCTTCCAGTTCGGCAGCAGCCTTACTGGGTCCAAACAGTGCCAGACCTCTGGCTTTAAAGACGTCGGCGATCCCTTCAACAAGACTTGCTTCCGGGCCGACAACAGTTAAATCGATACCATTTACTTCAGCGTAATCAGCAACTTTTTCCAATTCCTGCAAAGGTAAATCAATACATTCACATTTATCAAGCAAAGCGATACCAGGATTTCCCGGTGCCGCATAAATCGTTTCTACCTGCGGGCTTTGCGCCAATTTCCAGGCCAGAGCATGTTCGCGTCCGCCGCCGCCGATTAATAATAAACGCATTGTTTCATCAACCTTTTCATCTTATTTACCTTCGACCAACTGCTTGGTCAGGTATTCGCAGATCATAGCATCATATTCGGAAGTATGGTTAAAGGCTTCTTTGGCCAATGTTTTGCGTGTTTTAATATCTGCGTCCCCATACTGCTGCAGCATGGCAATCAGGCTGGTATAGCGGGCAGGATTGGTAACAATAATCACGTCACGGAAATTTTTAGCGGACGCACGCACCATTGCCGGGCCGCCAATATCAATATTTTCTATCGCTTCGGCTTCTGTAACGTTTGGTTTGGCAATCGTTTCTTTAAAAGGATACAGATTGACAACGACCAGATCGATTGGTTTGATATCATGTTTTTCCAAAGCTGCCATATGTTCGGGGTTGCTGCGTACAGCCAAAATCCCGCCATGGATCTTAGGATTCAGGGTTTTAACGCGGCCATCCATAATTTCCGGAAAACCGGTTACATCGCTGACATAGGTTACAGGAATACCTGCCTCTCTGATAGCTGTCATCGTGCCGCCGGTAGAAATAATCTCTACGCCAATGTCATGCAGGAACTGAGCCAGCTTCACAATACCTGTTTTGTCCGATACACTTAATAATGCTCTTTTGATTCTCATTATTTATCACCTCATCTCAAGGATGCACAATAACGCGCCGTCCCTGTATTTCCAGCTTGCCTAAAGCCCACAACCGTAAAGCTTCCGGCATTGCCTTATGTTCCTCAACTAAAATCCTGGCTGCCAAAGATTCTTCCGTGTCGTCATTTAAAACAGGCACAGGCTTCTGCAGAATGATCGGACCGCTGTCTGTACCTTCGTCAACAAAATGCACCGTGCAGCCTGCAATC
This sequence comes from uncultured Phascolarctobacterium sp., assembly GCF_958349595.1. Lineage (NCBI taxonomy): Bacteria > Bacillati > Bacillota > Negativicutes > Acidaminococcales > Acidaminococcaceae > Phascolarctobacterium > uncultured Phascolarctobacterium sp. The sequence goes on from NZ_CATWDQ010000010.1 coordinate 18,782, forward strand.
TTTACGCCATATGCCAGCGCCTGCCCCTGAGCATCAAGGCCAGGAAAACTTGGTAACAGCGCCGGATGGATATTGATGATTTTCTGGGTCCATTTATTAACAAAATTACTGCTCAAAATACGCATAAACCCGGCTAAAACCACGAGTTCGGCACCATGAGCACGCAAAGCCGCATCGATCTTATTTTCAAACTCTTCCTTAGACGCACATTCTTTGCGTGGAACAGCTACGGCTGCTATTCCAGCTTTTTCAGCACGCTCCAAAGCATAGGCATCAGCTTTATCACTGATGACAACAGCAATTTTCAAAGGCAAATAGCCGTCGGCTATCCTGTCCATGACGGATTGCAGATTGCTGCCGCGACCGCTGACCAAGACGCCAATTTTACGGTCACTCACTGAAAACGCCGCCTTTCATAACCGCTTTTTTATTACCGGCAACCACTTTACCCAATTCATAGAAAGTTTCGCCTGAAGCAGTAAGATGCTCGCGCACGGCATCAGCTTCTGCGGGATCAACTACCAGAACCATACCCACACCCATATTAAAAGTGCGGTACATTTCTGCCCAGGGCACATTGCCCCATTCCTGCAATTTCTGGAAAACTACCGGAACGTCCCATGCTGCGGCATTGATTTCCGCATCACAACTATCCGGCAGAATACGGGGAATATTATCATAGAAACCGCCGCCGGTAATATGTACCATACCGTGCAGATCAAACTTTTCGATCAGCGGCAAACAAGCTTTAGGATAAAGGCGCGTAGGCGTCAGCAGCTTTTCGCCTAAGCTGCAGCCAAATTCCGGGATCTCAGTATTCATGTCGTAGCCCATTGCTTCAAAGCAAATTTTACGAACCAGAGAAAAACCATTGGAATGGACGCCGCTGGAAGGCAGACCCAACAACACGTCACCAGGAGCAACCTTATCTCCGGTGATCATTTTGCTTTTTTCAACAACGCCTACACAGAAACCCGCAATATCATATTCACCCTGGGAATAAAAGCCTGCCATTTCAGCAGTTTCACCGCCGATCAGCGCACAGCCAGATTCTTTACAAGCCCTGGCAACGCCCTGTACGATGTTAGCAACCTTCTCTGCGTCAACTTTATCGACAGCGATATAATCAAGGAAAAACAGCGGTTCTGCACCCTGTACTAAAATATCGTTCACACACATAGCTACGGCATCCTGCCCGATAGTATCATGCTTATCAGCCATAAAAGCCAGTTTTAATTTAGTCCCAACACCATCAGTACCGGAAACAAGGATCGGTTCCCTGTATTTCCCGGAGTTTAAGGCAAATAAACCGCCGAAACCGCCTAAATCACCAATAACTTCCGGACGATAAGTTGCGCGTACGCTTTCTTTCATTAACTCAACAGCACGATTACCAGCGTCAATATCCACACCTGCATCGGCATAAGTCATTTGTCTTTTGCTTTGCTCGCTCATAGGGACCTCCTAATTATTTGTTCTCAAAAATATATTTCGAACCTTGACGGATAGTTTCTTCCGCATTATCGGGATAACCTGCATTGAAGCAAGCATAACACATACCTTCAGGATCCATACTGTTTAAAGAACGTTTCAAGCCTTCCAGCGAAATATAGTGCAGAGAATCCGCACCGATATACTGGCAGATCTCATCCTCTGTGTGCGTAGAAGCGATAAGTTCCTTCCGCACCGAAGTATCGATCCCATAATAGCAGGGATCGGTTACCGGCGGAGAACTGATGCAGACATGAACTTCTTTCGCTCCGGCATCTTTCAGTAATTTAACGATCTTGCCGCTGGTAGTACCACGAACGATGGAATCATCGACCATAACAACAGACTTGCCGGCAACAACGCTCTTGACCGGATTCAGTTTCAAGCGCACGGCATTTAAACGCTGCTTTTGCGTCGGCTGAATAAAAGTACGTCCAACATAACGGTTTTTAGTCAGACCTTCCATAAAAGGCACACCGGATTCCAGGCTGTAACCAACAGCAGCAGCCGTTCCGGAGTCCGGAACGGAAATAACGATATCCGGATGAATATCTTTTGTTTCTTTAGCCAGTTCACGTCCCATATTGATGCGTGCCTGATAAACACATTGTTTATCGATAACACTGTCAGTACGGGCAAAATAAACATATTCAAAAATGCAGTGAGCACATTTAGAAGGCATTTCTCTGGCCCACATCATGCTCTTAGGTTCAGCATTATCATCTTCAAAAACCAGCATTTCACCCGGTTTGACATCGCGAATAAATTCTGCGCCCACCAGATCAAAAGCACATGATTCAGAAGCCACGACCCAGCCGCCGTCCAGCTTGCCCAAACACAGAGGGCGGAAGCCATAGGGATCACGCACTGCGATCAGTTTATCATCAGTCATGATCAAAATAGCAAAAGCGCCTTTGATTTCATTAACTGCCTCGGCAACACGGTCTTCAATTTTTTCCTTGCGCGAACGTGCTATCAGACTCAAAACAACTTCTGTATCCACAGTAGTCTGAAAGACTACTCCATCTCTGGTCAAACGGGTACGCAATTCAGCAGCATTAGTCAAATTACCGTTATGTGACAACGCCAGATTACCGCCGTCAAAATAAACGCGCAGCGGCTGAGTGTTATAGGCCATACTGGAACCAGTCGTTGAATAGCGTACATGACCGATAGCAATATGCCCGGTAAGATCACCTACACCATCTTTATAAACGTCAGCCACCAGCCCCATACCTTTTTTGACCTGCATATTGCTGCCATCAGTAGTGACTATACCGGTGCTTTCCTGACCACGGTGCTGCAACGCATACAATCCCCAATAAGTATTGAGTGCCACATCGTCTTTGTGCGAATAAATACCAAAAACACCGCATTCCTCATGTAATTTATCTAATTCAAAATCAATACCCGGCACAGTTAATTCTCCTTTTTCAACCATTTCTCACTTACCCTCAGCACGCAATTTTGCGAGCTTCTCACCTTTAGCTTTTACTTCTTCCTGCATTTGCAGACGGTTTTCCGCTAATTTAGTAACCAGTTCAGGATATTTGACAGACAGGATCTGCACTGCGAATAAAGCAGCATTCTTAGCACCGTTAATGGCCATAGTTGCTACAGGAATACCTGCAGGCATCTGCACAAAGCTTAAAAGCGCATCCATACCATTCAAAGGTGTAGCATTGATAGGAATACCGATTACAGGCACTGTAGTATAAGCAGCAATAACACCGCCTAAATGAGCAGCAGCACCGGCAGCGGCAATAATAGCCTCTACACCGCGATCACGGGCACCAGCTGCAAATTCATGCACCACATCGGGGGTACGATGTGCCGAAGCAACGATCACCTCTACCTCTACGCCAAATTCTTTCAGAGTTTTTTCCGCCGGCTCAAGGATCGGCCAGTCAGAATTACTTCCCATAATAATAGCTACTTTCATGCTTCTGCCTCCTAAAGTGTCTGTGAGAAAAAATAAAACCCAAGTCGAAATCTTTCAACTGCTATATGCGCAACTAAAAATCCTTCTCGGGCCATCTCTACCATCTTATTTATTATTATAATTTTACCAATAGCTTTCCTATGTGTCAATTATAATGTGAACTTTTTAACAAAAAGTCATTCTATCGTTCGCTTTTTCCAAATCTGTTATGAATTCTATTGTTTGATTTGATAAAAACCTCTACTCCTTTTAAAAAGGAGTAGAGGTTTTGCTTAAAAACTGTAATTTTACTGTTGCTCGCTGTTAGTAGTATTATATTTGATTTTGATATCACGATAACGACTCATACCTGTACCGGCAGGGATAAGCTTACCAATGATAACATTTTCTTTAAGACCTAAAAGCGGATCAACTTTGCCTTTGATCGCTGCGTCTGTAAGCACACGGGTAGTTTCCTGGAAGGATGCAGCTGACAGGAACGAATCGGTAGCCAGAGATGCTTTGGTAATACCAAGCAGCACCGGACGTCCTTCTGCAGGCTGTAAGCCTTTTTCCAGCATTTCCGCATTCTGCGCTTCAAATTCAGCAACATCGATATATTCACCCGGCAGCATATAAGTATCGCCCGCTTCTTCGATGCGGATTTTACGCATCATCTGACGCACCATAACTTCAATATGCTTATCGTTGATCTCAACGCCCTGAGATTTATAAACGCCTAATACCTGTTGGACCAGATAACGCTGAGTTGCACGCACACCGCTGATACGTAAAATATCATGCGGATTGAGAGAGCCTTCTGTTAAGCGGTCGCCAACAGCGATTTCCATACCTTCTGTAACAGCAAGCTTTGCTCCGTAAGGAATGGTATAGATTTGTTCACCGTCTTCACTGGTAACAGTTACTTTACGAATGCCGTTTTCTTCACCAATGTGTACAGTACCGGCATTCTCAGTAAGCAAACCAGGATGTTTCGGTTTACGGGCTTCAAATAATTCTTCAACACGCGGTAAACCCTGCGTGATATCGTCACCGGCTACGCCGCCTGTATGGAACGTACGCATGGTAAGCTGAGTACCAGGTTCACCAATGGACTGAGCAGCAATAGTGCCAACTGCTTCACCGACTTCAACTTTTCTGCCTGTAGCCAGATTACGGCCGTAGCATTTACGGCAAACACCAACTTTAGCTTTGCAGTTGAGTACAGAACGAATTTTAACTTTTTCGCGCAGCGAAGCAATTTGATCTGCCATATCTTCAGTAACATAGTCATTGATATGGTAACAGATATTGCCGTCCTTATCCAAAATATCTTCAGCCAGATAGCGGCCTACGATACGGTCACGCAAAGATTCAATAACAGTCTGTTTATTTTTACCTTCGGTGATAGCTTCGATTTCAATACCTTCGATTGCATTATTGCGAACTTTAACGTCACGGACAGTGCCATTAGCCAAAATAGCGTCAATAATAGCTTCGTCGTAAGTTGACCCTGCCTCGATCAGCACAGTACCGTCAGCGGCAACAACATCTTCAGCAACTTCTTTGCCATCGAAATGATGCATCATCGCTTCTTTCAGCACAGCATTAGATTGTTCATCGCTGATGTTGATCTGGACGGTCTCGGTCTCTTCACCACTCATATCATCAGTAGCATACAAAACTACTTCCATGACTTTTGCTGCAGCCAGTTTGTTGTACAGATCCTCTGTAACAATCGTATCAGCTTCGACAATCAATTCACCAGTAACCGGATCAGTAATGCCTGCTGCCAAATTGCGGCCGATAACGATCTCACGCAATTTGTTCTGACTGGAACCCAGGGTTGCTTTACAAAGACGTCCGCGTTCTTTGACAAGATTGATGCCAACGATATCACAGTCATCTTCACGTACAATAACGTCCTGAGCAACGTCTACCAAACGGCGTGTCAGATAACCCGAGTCGGCAGTACGCAATGCGGTATCAGCCAAACCTTTACGAGCGCCATGTGTGGAAATGAAGTATTCCAAAACAGTCAGGCCTTCACGGAAGTTAGCTTTGATCGGACGGTCAATGATACGGCCGGAAGGATCTGCCATCAAGCCACGCATACCGGCCAGCTGACGAATCTGCTGCGTATTACCGCGGGCACCGGAATTAGCCATCATATAAACAGAGTTAAACGGATCCATTGTTGAGGACATCAGCTTATTGGTTACATCATCAGTAGCTTTGCCCCAAAGTTCGATAACCTTACGATAACGTTCATCCTCGCTCATCAGGCCGCGGCGGAACATACGCTCAGTTTTATCTATTTCTTTTTCTGTAGCAGCCAGAATCTCCGCTTTTTCGGGCGGGATTTTAATATCGGAAACAGCAATGGAAATACCTGCTTTACAAGCATTGTCGTAACCCATTTTCTTAACAACGTCAAGAATCTCGGCCGTACGCAGATTACCGTACAATTTATGTGCTTTAGCAACCAGGCGTCCCAATTCTTTTTTATCAAGCAGTTTATTCAAATGCCATACTTTAACTTTTTGGCCGGCTTCGTTTTCTTCCTCTTCTAAATGGAAATAACGCATTTCAATCGGCAGCTCTTCATTAAGAATAGCATTGCCAACAGTAGTTGTTACGAGACTGACACCTTCGCTGGCCGGTTCTTCATAAATATCCTTATTCGGGATATAAATTTTGATGCGCGCCTGCAATTCAACTTCACCGTGGAAATAAGCCAGCAATGCTTCGTTAAAGCTGCTGAAACGCATACCTTCGCCTTTAGCGCCTTCTTTGATAATCGTCAGGTAGTAAGAACCCAAAACCATATCCTGCGAAGGTACGGCAACAGGTTTACCATCTTTCGGTGCCAGAATGTTATTGACCGAAAGCATCAGCATTCTGGCTTCAGCCTGGGCTTCAGCGGACAGCGGCAGATGGACAGCCATTTGGTCACCGTCAAAGTCGGCGTTGTACGCAGTACATACCAGAGGATGCAGCTTGATGGCACGGCCCTCAGACAGGATCGGCTCAAAAGCCTGGATACCCAGTCTGTGCAGGGTCGGTGCACGGTTCAAAAGTACAGGATGCTCTTTGATTACGTCTTCCAAGACGTCCCAGACAGCAGTAGTCGCACGTTCTACCATGCGTTTCGCACTTTTGATATTAGTAGCCTGACCACTGTTGACCAAACGTTTCATAACAAAAGGCTTGAACAATTCCAGTGCCATTTCTTTCGGCAGACCGCATTGATGCATTTTCAGCTCCGGTCCGACAACGATAACGGAACGGCCGGAATAGTCGACACGTTTACCTAACAAATTCTGACGGAAACGTCCTTGCTTGCCTTTCAGCATATCCGAAAGAGATTTTAAAGGACGATTGCCAGGTCCGGTTACAGGGCGCCCGCGGCGGCCATTGTCGATCAAAGCGTCAACAGCTTCCTGCAGCATCCGTTTTTCATTACGTACGATGATGTCAGGAGCATTCAGCTCAAGTAAGCGTTTTAAACGGTTATTACGGTTGATCACGCGACGATACAGATCATTGAGGTCAGAAGTTGCAAAACGTCCGCCGTCTAATTGTACCATTGGGCGCAGCTCCGGAGGAATTACCGGAACGACATCCAAAATCATCCATTCAGGGCGATTGCCGGATTTCAGGAAAGCTTCGCAGACTTCCAAACGGCGTACAGCACGAATTTTTCTTTGGCCGCTCACTTCTTTCAGTTCAGCACGCAGCTCTGCAGTCAATGCCTGAAGGTCGATCTCTTCCAGCAATGCCTTAATAGCAGTAGCACCCATACCAACTTTAAAACCGCTGCCATATTTGTCGCGGGCTTCGATATATTCGCCTTCACTCAATAATTGTTTTTTCACCAACGGAGTATCGCCGGCATCAAGCACGATGTAATTGGCAAAATACAGTACTTTTTCCAGCGACCGGGGTGAGATGTCAAGAATCAGGCCCATCCGGCTGGGGATACCTTTGAAATACCAGATATGAGAAACAGGCGCAGCCAGCTCAATGTGACCCATCCGGTCACGGCGAACTTTGGAGCGGGTAACTTCAACGCCGCATTTATCGCAGACGATGCCTTTATAACGAATTCTTTTGTATTTACCGCAATGACATTCCCAGTCTTTGGTAGGTCCAAATATTCTTTCGCAGAACAAACCGTCGCGTTCCGGTTTCAAAGTTCTGTAGTTGATAGTTTCCGGTTTCTTTACTTCGCCATAGGACCAAGTTCTGATTTGTTCCGGTGAAGCCAGACCGATACGCATAGACTCAAAATTATTTACATCCAACAAGAATCGATCGCTCCCTTCTATTCAATATCGTCGGAGTTATTTAAATCTCCGTCCAACTCATCTTTAGCTTCCATGTTAAAGTTGCCAATATCTGCAACTAAATCAAATTCCGCATCTTCAGCGCTGTTTTCGTCAACAGTATATTCATCTGTTTCAACAGGAGCAGCAGCAGCCGGAATTTCGCCGTCGATGTTCAAATCGAGGTCACGTGCAGTCTCAGTGATATCATCATCACTGTCGCGCATGGAAATCTCTTCTTCGTCTTCATTGAGCACTTTAATATCGAGACCGATACTTTGCAGCTCTTTGATAAGAACTTTAAAGGATTCAGGTACGCCAGGCTCCGGTACGTTTTCACCTTTGACGATAGCTTCGTAGGTTTTTACACGGCCAACAACATCGTCAGATTTGACGGTGAGGATCTCCTGCAGAGTGTAAGCGGCACCATAAGCTTCCAGAGCCCAAACCTCCATCTCACCAAAACGTTGTCCGCCAAACTGTGCTTTACCGCCAAGAGGCTGCTGCGTAACCAGAGAGTACGGACCGGTAGAACGGGCATGGATCTTGTCGTCGACCAGATGATGCAGTTTCAGCATATATACGCAGCCTACGGTAACCTTATTATCAAAAGGTTCGCCTGTGCGGCCGTCATACAGCCTGGTTTTGCCACTTGGATCAACGCCTGCCAATTCCAGGGTAGCGTTCATATCTTCTTCATGCGCACCGTCAAAAACCGGTACGGACATTTTCATTGCCTTAATGCTTTCTTCGCCGAATTTATCGATCTCAACGGTTTCAGGCATGCCATATTTTTCAACATCATAACCGGCTTTTTCGAAACGGGCGGCTAAACCTTCAGCACCAGCCTCGATCTGCATACCCAAAGCGCGGGCAGCCCAGCCTAAATGAGTCTCCAAAATCTGGCCGATATTCATACGGGAAGGTACACCCAGAGGATTCAGCACGATCTGCACCGGCTCGCCGCTGGGCAGGAATGGCATATCTTCACGCGGCATAATACGGGAAACTACACCCTTATTACCATGGCGGCCTGCCATTTTATCGCCTTCGGAAATCTTACGTTTTTGAGCAATATGCACACGCACCTGTTCATTTACGCCAGGCGGCAGCTCATCGCCGTTTTCACGGGTAAATACCTTTACGCTGACAATCTTACCAGCCTCGCCATGCGGCACACGCAGCGAACTGTCACGAACTTCACGTGCTTTTTCACCAAAAATAGCACGCAGCAGTCGTTCTTCAGCAGTCAGCTCAGTTTCACCTTTCGGAGTAACCTTACCGACAAGAATGTCACCGGGACGCACTTCAGCACCGATGCGGATAATACCGCGTTCGTCAAGATCCTTCAGCGCTTCTTCAGAAACGTTGGGAATATCACGGGTGATTTCTTCCTGACCAAGTTTAGTATCACGGGCATCGCAGTCATATTCTTCAATATGGATAGAAGTAAAGATATCGGCTTTAACCAGATCTTCACTCAGCAAAATAGCATCTTCGTAGTTGTAGCCTTCCCACGGCATATAGGCAACAATTACATTGTGGCCAAGTGCCAGTTCGCCGTGATCTGTTGCAGGGCCATCTGCAAGCACTTGTTTTTCAACTACTTTATCGCCTTTATTGACGATAGGACGCTGGTTGACGCAGGTCCCCTGATTAGAACGTTTGAATTTCAAAAGTTCATAAACATCAACACTGCCGTCTTCCGCACGGACACGGATTTCGTTGCCGACAACACGTTCAACGACACCGGCACGTTTAGCTAAAACACAAACGCCAGAGTCAACGGCAACCTTATATTCCATACCGGTACCGACAACAGGAGACTGTGTGCACAAAAGCGGCACAGCCTGACGCTGCATGTTCGCACCCATCAAAGCACGGTTAGCATCGTCATTTTCCAAGAACGGTATCAACGCCGTAGCAATGGATACGACCTGTTTCGGAGAAACGTCCATATAATCGACCTGATTAGGAGGCAGAGACAAAACTTCATTCAAATAACGTGCCGTAACACGTTCGCCCAGAAAATAACCGTTTTCATCAAGCGGTTCGTTGGCCTGAGCACAAATATATTCGTCCTCTTCATCGGCCGTCAGATAAACGATTTCGTCAGTAACTCGTCCTTCTTCTTTATCAACCTTACGGTATGGAGTTTCCATAAAACCATATTTATTGATAATAGCAAAAGTAGACAAAGAACCTATCAGACCGATATTCGGACCTTCAGGAGTTTCAATAGGACACATACGTCCATAATGGGAATGATGGACGTCACGGACTTCATAACCGGCGCGTTCACGACTCAAACCACCAGGGCCAAGTGCAGACAAACGACGTTTATGAGTTAACTCAGCCAGAGGATTATTCTGATCCATGAACTGAGACAACTGACTGCTGCCGAAGAATTCTTTGATTGCGGCAACAACAGGACGGATATTGATCAAGGCCTGCGGCGTGATCACGTCTACGTCTTGAATAGTCATACGCTCTTTGACGACGCGTTCCATACGGGCGAGGCCGATTCGGAACTGATTTTGCAGCAATTCCCCAACGCTGCGTACACGACGGTTACCTAAATGGTCAATATCATCGCCCGTACCCAAACCATCCATCAGGTTAAGCAAATAACCAAAAGATGCTAATACGTCTTCTACGGTTACGGTGCGGTGCTTTTCAGGAATGTCAGCAGTACAGATCAATTTCAGAACCTGTTCTTTAACGCGGATAAAAGCTTCTTTCAAGCCTACGCCGCTGAAAATCTCACTTTGCTCGATGATATCAATTGCCTTATCGTCGATTTTAGTGCCTGCCGGCAGAATAATTTCACCGGTAGAAGTATCAACCAGCGGTGCGTCAAGGACTTTATCCAGCAAACGACGGCGCCAGCCCAATTTTTTATTGAGCTTATAACGGCCTACACTGGCAAGGTCATATCGTTTATTATCAAAAAAGGTAGCTTCGATCAACTGCGTAGAATTTTCCAATGTAGGCGGTTCGCCAGGACGCAGTTTCTTATAAATTTCAATTAAAGCTTCTTCACGGTTAGTCGTTGCATCACGTTCCAAAGTTGCCAAAACAGAAGGATGTTCACCAAACAGTGCCAAAATCTCAGCATTGCTGGACAGGCCTAAAGCGCGCAGTAAAATCGTAGCAGGTAATTTCCTGGTCCGGTCCACACGGGCATAGATAACATCATTAACATCTGTTTCAAATTCGATCCAGGCGCCGCGGTTTGGAATAACGGTGGTACCATACATTTTTTTACCGCTGGGGTCCATGGATACATTGTAATATACACCTGGAGAACGAACCAACTGGCTGACGATAACACGTTCAGCACCATTGATAATAAAAGTACCGGTTTCAGTCATCAAGGGGAAATCGCCCATGAAAACTTTAGATTCTTTGATCTCGCCGGTATCTTTGTAAAGCAAGCGAACATTTACGTTTAACGGCGCCGAATAAGAAGCGTCACGCTCCTTGCATTCTTCAACGCTGTACTTAGGCTCACCTAAAGTAAAGCCCTCAAACGAAAGTTCTAAATTACCTGTAAAATCCTTGATCGGAGAAATGTCATGAAAAATTTCACAAAGACCTTCTCGCATGAACCACTCATACGATGTTCTTTGGATGTCAATCAAATGAGGCATTGGTAATACTTCATTGATTCTGGCATAACTGTACCGAGTCCTATCGCCTACGGGAACCGGTTTAAACATGTAATCCCTCACCCCTTCATATTTTGCCAGGCAGGCCAAACTCAGCCCTTTTCACGAATGACAAAAAAAGCAAGGTTCCAGATTGTCTCAAGGACCTTGCGTATTGTCTTCGATGAATGGGCTTCATCTTTACCGTATGAGCAGTATACGATTCCCAACCACTGAGCCATCGTAACTGTTATCAAAATACCTGCAATTCATTTATTTACTGTGGTTTATTATGATATCATAAACCTTTTCTCTTGTCAACAGTAAATGAAGAAATAAAATAAGCTTCCTGTAAAACAGGAAGCTTATTAAAAATTTTAGGCTAAAATTATTTCAATTCTACGGAAGCGCCAGCTTCTTCAAGTTTAGCTTTCAAAGCTTCAGCATCAGCTTTGGAGATTTTTTCTTTAACAGCTTTAGGAGCGCCGTCAACGATTTCTTTTGCTTCTTTCAAGCCAAGACCAGTTGCTTCACGAACAACTTTGATAACGTTGATTTTGCCAGCGCCAGCGGCAGTCAAAACTACGTCAAATTCAGTTTTCTCTTCAGCAGCAGCAGCGCCACCAGCAGCCGGAGCAGCAGCTACAGCTACAGGAGCAGCAGCAGATACGCCAAATTTTTCTTCCAGAGCTTTTACCAATTCGGAAAGTTCGAGTACGGTCATAGATTCAATAGCTTCGATGATTTGTTCTTTGTTCATTATATATACCTCCATAAATTCAAATGTTTTATTTTTTTATTCAACTTGCTCTTTTAAGCGCTGTGCTTATGCAGATTCTTTTTGCTGACGAACAGCGTCGAGTGCATAAACGACATTGCGGATAGTACCTTGAAGTACATTGACAAAACCGCTGATAGGAGCATTCATGCTGCCCAGCATTTTTGCAATAAGAACTTCTTTCGGCGGAAGCTCTGCCAAAGCTTTAATTGCAGCTTCGTCGATAACCTGACCGTCGAGCACACCAGCTTTGATAGTTAATGCTTTGTTTTCTTTTGCGAAATCGCAAATGATTTTTGCTACAGCAACGGGATCTTCAGGAGCAACAGCAATTGCAGTGTTTTTCTCCAATACAGGTTCTAAACCTTCGATACCAGCTTCATTTGCAGCAATACGCAGCATTGTATTTTTTACAACGCCATATTTGACACCAGCTTCGCGCATTTTGCGGCGAAATGCTGTATCCTGAGCTACGGTCAGACCGCAGAAGTCAACCAGAATAGTGCATTTTGCAGCGGTAAGGATTTCTTTAAGTTCAGCAACCTTAGCTGCTTTCTCTGCTCTAATAACTGCCATGCATCACACCTCCTTCTTTAAAATGATTTTATAAAATCAAAAAGACCTCTCGGCCTAAGCCGGAGGTCGCGAAGGTCTATCTTCATCGTCTCCAGCCTCGGCAGGCGTTTTATACTTATGCGTTACCGCACCTGCTGTCTATGGCCCGATTATCTTCTGATTTATAAAGTTGTTACCACATCAAAAATCTTATTTGTCGCTGTTAGCTTTCAAAACGTCGATTTTTACGCCAGGGCCCATAGTGGTAGATACAGTAATGGATTTAATATACTGACCTTTTGCGCCGGACGGTTTTACTTTGATCAGAGTATCAACCAAAGTGATGTAGTTTTCCAACAGTTGTTGTTCGGTAAAAGAAGCCTTACCGATAGGAGCCTGGACATTACCGGCTTTATCAGTACGATATTCGATTTTACCAGCTTTGATTTCATTGATAGCACGAGTTACATCCATAGTAACGGTGCCAACCTTCGGGTTAGGCATCAAGCCTTTAGGACCGAGGATTTTACCCAAACGGCCAACAACACCCATCATGTCAGGAGTTGCAACGCAGACTTCAAAATCAGTCCAGCCGCCCTGGATTTTAGCAACCAATTCTTCGCCGCCTACATAATCAGCACCAGCAGCTTCTGCTTCCTGAACTTTAGCGCCTTTAGCAAATACTAAAACAGATTTAGATTTGCCAGTGCCATGGGGAAGAACGAGAGCGCCGCGAACCTGTTGGTCAGCGTATTTGGGATTTACACCCAATTTGAAAGCAACTTCTACAGTGCTGTCAAATTTAGTAACAGAAGTTTTTTTAACTAATTCCACTGCTTCTTTCGGAGCATAGAATTTGTCAGCTTCGATAAGTTTCAAAGCGTCTTGATATTTTTTACCAAATTTTGCCATTAAACTTTCCTCCTTGTGGTGCAAACGGATAATTCCTCCCACGTAAATAGTCGACTATAGATCAGTCAACGATGGTGATGCCCATGCTGCGTGCAGTACCTTCTACCATTCTCATAGCAGCTTCGATATCAGCAGCGTTCAGGTCAGCCATTTTAGCTTCAGCGATTTCGCGAACTTTATCGCGGCTCAATTGAGCAACCTTCTTTTTGTTGGGTTCGCCGGAACCTTTTTCCAGACCAGCAGCTTTTTTCAGCAATACCGGAGCCGGAGGAGTTTTGGTAATGAAAGTAAAGGAACGATCTTCAAATACGGTAATTTCTACCGGAATGATCAAACCTGCTTGTTGAGCAGTACGTTCATTGAACTCCTTAACAAAAGCCATGATGTTTACACCAGCTTGGCCGAGTGCAGGGCCTACAGGAGGAGCCGGAGTAGCTTTACCAGCCGGTACCTGTAATTTTACCATTTTTACGACTTTTTTCGGCATTTATTACACCTCCTTGTTATTCAGTTTCTTCAACCTGAGTAAAATCAATCTCAACAGGTGTTTCGCGTCCGAACATGCTAACCAGAACTTTCAGTTTACCACGTTCTTCATTAATCTCAGAAACGCTGCCGACACAGCCGGCAAACGGACCTGCTTTCAAGCGAACCAGCTGTTGTAATTGTAAATCAATTTTCGGGCGGCTTTCTTCCACGCCCATGGAGCGCATGATCTGTTTGACCTCTTCATCAGTCAAAGGAATCGGTTTAGTACCGGAACCGACAAAGCCGGTAACACCCGGTGTATTACGCACGGCATACCAAGAGCGGTCATTGACAATCATCTCTACAAGCACGTAACCAGGAAAGACTTTTCTCTGGACACTGCGTTTTTTGCCGTCTTTTACTTCAACCTCATTTTCCATAGGTATTACAATACGAAAAATTTCATTTTCCATACCCAAGGAATGAACTTTACGTTCCAGATTTGCGCTTACCTTATTCTCATAACCGGAATAAGTATGGATTACATACCAACGTTTTTCTGATTCCATATTAATGATAGGGAAGCTTCCCTTTCCTCCTTACGCAAACTTATTGCAAAATCAAGCGAAAAACAACATTGAAGAAGGCATCAATGACCCAAATCAATGCCGCACAAATAATAACCGCGATCAAAACCACTGCGGTATTAGCAATAAGCTCTTGTTTGGTAGGCCAGGTTACTTTTTTCAGTTCTACTTTAGTTTCACGCATAAAGCGTGTAATACCGCCTGCGTTCTTCACACCCGTAGTTTCCGGAACGGCCATTTTTTCACATCCTTGCTTGAATACCTGATACTAAATCACACGTTAACTAAAATTATTTAGTTTCTTTATGTAAAGTGTGTTTTTTGCAGAACTTGCAATATTTATTCAGTTCGATACGATCAGGATCGTTCTTTTTGTTTTTGTTGGTTTGATAGTTGCGTTGTTTGCACTCAGTGCAAACCATGGTAACTAAACTGCGCATATTTAACACCTCTCTTACTCATAGATTACCAATCACAAAATTTCACTAATATAGAGTACCACAGTTAACACTCTATGTCAACAAACTTTCAAAAATATACTAAGACCGGTCTATGCAGGACCGGCCTTAGCAGAAAATAAGGTTATCGCACTCTTAATTATTCGTTGATAGCAGCAACAACGCCAGCGCCAACAGTACGGCCGCCTTCGCGGATCGCAAAACGCAGACCAGGCTCGATTGCGATCGGAGTGATCAGCTCTACGTCCATCGTTACGTTATCGCCAGGCATTACCATTTCGATACCTTCCGGTAATTCAGTTACGCCTGTTACGTCTGTTGTTCTGAAGTAGAACTGCGGACGATAGCCGTTGAAGAACGGTGTATGACGGCCGCCTTCTTCTTTCGTCAGTACATATACTTCTGCTTTGAATTTTGTGTGCGGATGAATGCTGCCCGGTTTTGCAAGTACCTGACCGCGCTCGATGTCTTTACGGTCTACACCACGCAGCAGGCAGCCGATGTTGTCACCTGCTACTGCTTCGTCCAGCAATTTGCGGAACATTTCTACGCCGGTTACTACTGTTGCTTTTTTCTCTTCTGTCATGCCGACAATCTCAATGTTGTCGCCTACTTTGATTACGCCACGTTCTACACGGCCAGTTGCTACTGTACCACGGCCGGTGATCGTGAACACGTCTTCTACAGGCATCAGGAACGGTTTGTCAGTTGCGCGTTCCGGGATAGGAATGTATGCGTCTACTGCGTCCATCAGTTCCATGATTTTTGCTTCGTATGCTGCGTCGCCTTCCAGTGCTTTCAGTGCGGAACCTACTATTACAGGAATGTCGTCGCCGGGGAAGTCGTAGCTGGAGAGCAGTTCACGTACTTCCATTTCTACTAATTCGATCAGTTCCGGATCGTCTACCATGTCTGCTTTGTTCAGGAACACTACCATTGCAGGTACGCCTACCTGGCGGGCAAGCAGGATGTGCTCACGAGTTTGCGGCATCGGGCCGTCTGCTGCGGATACTACCAGGATAGCTCCGTCCATTTGAGCGGCGCCGGTGATCATGTTTTTAACATAGTCAGCATGGCCTGGGCAGTCTACGTGTGCGTAGTGACGGGTTGCAGTTTCATATTCTACGTGGGAAGTGTTGATGGTGATACCGCGTTCTCTTTCTTCAGGGGCTTTATCGATCATGGAGTAATCCATGAATTCTGCGCCGCCTTTAGAAGCCAATACTTTAGTGATTGCTGCGGTCAGGGTTGTTTTACCATGGTCAACGTGACCGATGGTACCGATATTAGCATGCGGTTTTGTTCTTTCATATTTTTGCTTTGCCATTCATTTTTCCTCCGAATCTCTTTTGTTATTTATAAAATAGGCTTTGAAGCCATTTTACCATATTCGCCGCCAGCCTGTAAACTCCTGCTTGCAGTTTTATGATTATAATAAAAAAAACCCCATCACTGAGGTTTTATTTTTTATTGGTGGCGGCGCACGGATTTGAACCGCGGACACTCCGGGTATGAACCGAATGCTCTAGCCAACTGAGCTACGCCGCCATATTTATTTGGAGCTGATGACCAGGATTGAACTGGTGACCTTATCCTTACCAAGGATACGCTCTGCCGACTGAGCTACATCAGCATCGCAACCAAATAACAAATGGTTGCGGGGGCTGGACTTGAACCAACGACCTTCGGGTTATGAGCCCGACGAGCTACCAACTGCTCCACCCCGCGATGAAAACTAATTAAAAAAGTGGTGGAGAGGGTTGGATTCGAACCAACGAAGCGAAACGCGGCAGATTTACAGTCTGCTCCCTTTAGCCACTCGGGAACCTCTCCATTTTGGAGCTGGCAATAGGACTTGAACCCACAACCTGCTGATTACAAGTCAGCTGCTCTACCAGTTGAGCTATGCCAGCACTTAATTAGTGACAAGGAAGATTATATATTAACATAATCATTTTGTCAACTACTTTTCAATTAATTCAGTAACTTTTTTTACAAAACTCTTTAAAAGTAAAAGTATGTTAAAGCAGCTACAGCAAGTATGATACGATAATATGCAAAAGATGTCAAGCTATATTTATGAAGAAATTTTAAAAACCACAATACAGACCAGTAAGCAACCACGAATGCAACCACAAAACCTATCGCCAACATCTGCAGATCATCAACTGTCAATATACTGATATTTTTTAAAAGATCGTACAAACACGCTACAAACATCAATGGTACTGCAATCAAAAAAGTATAATTTGCCGCGGTCTCGCGTTTCAGTCCTACCAAAAGACCTCCTGCCAAAGTGCTTCCCGACCTGGAAAATCCTGGCCACAACGAAAGCAGCTGAAATGCCCCGACAAGAGCAGCCTGTTTCAAAGAAATTTTATCCACATCATCCAGCAATTCCGATTGTTTATCTTTTGTCTTATATTCAGCATACATCATTAATAACGCGCCTAATACCAAACCTATTGCGACCGTGAAAGGTGAAAAAAGATATTCTTTGATATATTTATACGCAAAAAATGCCACGCCCATTACAGGGACAATACCAACAGCTACATGCCAAACGCTCAGGCCCTTATCAACCTGCCAGCCTTCCTTGGTAAAAAATCTGGCAAACCGCTCTTTATAAATAAAAATAACTGACAGGATTGCTCCCAGCTGTACGAAAACGTCAAAAATATCTGCCGCCGGACCATCAAACCCCAGCATATGCCCTACTATGATCATATGCCCTGTTGATGATACTGGCAAAAACTCAGTTACACCTTCTACAAAGCCTACTATTACCGCTATCAAATTCTGATCCATTATCGTTATCGATCCTTCCACAATTACCTTATCGCATAATTTTTACTAACTTCTACATTATACAGGTTATTATCTCTACCGCCAAGTTTAATTATATAAATTTACCTGAAATTTACCTGAATAATGACAAAGAAAAGGACAGCGGCGTCCATTTCCGCTGTCCTCTGAATGTTGCTGTAAACTAAAGTTCTTTGATTTGACTTATCAAGTCAGTCACCAAAACATAAGCCCATTTGACGTCCTGTGCGAATTATATCGCTGTCTACTGGTACTAACCGTGGCTTGGAGGCAACTTTCTCAATAGGCTCCGTAACGATCTTATCGTTTTGCAGTGATACCATAACGTTATATTCCTTGCGTATACAAGCCTCGACCGCTGCTACACCATAACGCGTAGAAAGAACTCTGTCGAAAGGTGTAGGCGTGCCGCCTCTTTGTAGATAACCTAATACAGTACACCGCGATTCGATACCCGTTTTCTCCTCGATCTCACGAACCAGTTTTTCTCCTGCTCCGCCGAGACGGATGGGCTCGAAGCTTCCCTTGACCATGCGTGCGACAGACATCTCACCGCCCACAGGTCTTGCTCCTTCAGCTACAACAATAATACTGAATTGTTTCCCGGCTGCCTGGCGGGCCCTGATTTTTCCAATAACCGAATCAATACTGTAGGGTATCTCCGGTATCAAAATAACATCTGCTCCACCGGCTATGCCGGAATGCAATGCGATCCAACCAGCATAACGCCCCATAACCTCCAGCGCCATAACGCGGTGATGAGATTCTGCCGTTGTATGGATCCTATCCAAAGCTTCCGTAGCCATCGCCATTGCTGTGTCAAAACCAAAAGTACGTTCTGTACACGGAAGGTCGTTATCGATCGTTTTGGGTACCCCCACGACCTTTACTCCGCATTCTTTAGCCAGTCTTGCAGCTATATTCAAGCTGCCGTCTCCGCCGATAACCACTAAAGCTTCGATACCATTTTTTTCAAGATTAGCCATTACTTCCGCGCGTTTATCGAAATAAACCAATTCCCCGTTTTCTTCCACAGCAAACTTGAAGGGATTGTCGCGGTTAGTCGTTCCAAGAATCGTTCCGCCCCGAGGCAGGATTCCCGAAACATCTTTATAGTCCATCAGCCCCATCCGGCCTGTCACCAGTCCGTTGAAACCGTTTTCTATGCCAAATATCTCATATCCATTATTAAGGGCCGTTTTTACTACTGCCCTGATAACTGCGTTTAACCCGGGGCAATCACCGCCGCCGGTCAAAACTGCCAGCCTTTTCTTTGCTTGGCTCATTACTTACCTCGCTTTTTTAATCAACGTTCCAAACCGTAAACCCTTCCGAACTGATACGGATGGACTCCGTTCCATCAAATTTATCATAACAGAGTTTTCCTTCTTCAAGGTAACCCGGCCAAGCTGTTACAATAACAAACTTTTCGCTGAGCTTATGCAGCAAAGCATCAACATCAATATGAAATACCGGTACAAACAGGGTTTGCAGACGATCAAGCAAAATAACCTCGCTGTCATAGCCTTCCAATATATCCGCCATCATCTCAGGTGCTTTTGCCTGACGCTCTCCAGGAGGAACCTCCAAAAATTTTTCAGTAATCAAAAGACGGCAATCGATGTAATCCCATTTCTTCTCTTCAGCAGCTTCGCGCAGCACCTTGCTTTTACCGCTGCCCGGTTTACCAGTTACGATAACTACTTTTACATCATGGTCTTTGACACCTTCTACAATTTTTACAAATTCTTCTACTTGGCTCATGTCCATTACCTCCCAATTACGCTCAGCGTAAAATTTGCCCTTCACTTTCCAGTTACTGCTATATTCGCTGTTTGTTTACGAAATCCTTTAAAAAAATAACATCATTCAGAAAAATCTAAATGATGTTACTATTTTGTTTCACATTTATCAATTTATCAATCACGTTTGCGGTGAGTGAACCGTTCGCTGGGATCAATGGCTAAAAGCCCGCTGTAGACTTCGCTCAGATCGGTATTATCATTACGGTTGGTAATATATTTTTCCAATTTACGTTTTACCCTCTGCAGGGCATTATCGATCGATTTGATATGCCTGTCCAGTTCAACGGCAATCTCCTGATAGGATTTACCATCCAGATAGCTCATCAGGACTTTCCATTCAAGATCACTGAGGATATTATTCATTTTATTTTCGATATCAGCAAACTCTTCTCTGCTGATGATCATATCTTCAGGATTAGCAACTTTGACACCGGAAATGATATCCAGCAAGGTTCTGTCAGAATCTTCTTCATAAATAGGCTTATTCAAAGAAACATACGAATTAAGCGGTATATGCTTCTGTCTGGTTGCTGTTTTGATGGCCGTAATAATCTGACGTGTCACACACAGTTCAGCAAAAGCTCTGAACGACGACAGCTTATCGCCGCGAAAATCACGGATAGCTTTATAAAGCCCGATCATCCCTTCCTGGATGATATCCTCACGTTCGGCACCTATTAAAAAATAGCTTCTGGCTTTAGCCCGCACAAAATTACGGTATTTATGCAAAAGATATTCCTGAGCAAGCGCGTTATCTTCTTGTTTAGCCTTTAAGACGACATCTTCATCCGCCATGTTTTCAAAAGCAGCATAAGGATTATATGGCGTTTCCGTACTCATTGGCACAACCTCCGTTTCCTAGGAATTTCCTGCATCTGTCAGCTTTTTCATTATACTCCATACTTATGTCAGCGTCAATTTTTAGGTATCCCGACGCAGTTTTTCAAAATGATCCAGAATATGCTCCTGCAGCCTGCCTCCCAGCTCATTACGGCTCAAACCGCCTGTAAGCTGTTCGCTGCGCTGTGCGATCTGTTTTTTTGTAAGCAGATACTCTTCACGGAATTCACGGGCCGAGACCCTGTAGGCACCGCTTCCCAAGACATTCAGCTGCTCTGCGTAATCGCTGGTCACAACAAAAACATTGTTGCCGCCTTTTACAAGCTCATACACGCGTCGCTCGATCCATGAATCAGCAGTTTCCCCTTCATTTGTAAAGACAACCTCCAAGGCTCCTTTCTTTTCAAACGAAGCAACTCCCTGTACTTCCTGAGCATCAAAAACAACGATTCCCGCATACCCCTTAAAAGCTATATATTCGGCTAATTTTTCTTTTAAAATCTCGCGGGCATGTTCAAGATTCTCCTCCCGCAATTTGCGAAAATCCTGCCAGTTATTAATAACATTATAACCGTCTACCACAAGCCATTCTTTCATAACTTAAACGCCCGCCTGCACCCGACGCTGACGCACGACCTCATACAACAAAACAGCTCCTGCCGCCGAAGCATTCAGCGAAGAAACGCCGCCCTGCATCGGCAGACTGACAATAATATCACATTTTTCTTTCACAAGCCGTCCCAAACCTTTACCCTCAGCGCCCACTACAATGACCATCGGGCCGGTCAGATTACTTTTATAATAATCTTCACCCTGCATATCCGCTCCGGCGATCCAAAAACCAAGTTTCTTCAGCTCTTCAATCGTCTGCGGAATATTGCCGATCTGGACTACAGGCACATATTCTACCGCGCCGGCAGAAATTTTTGCCACCACAGCATTCAGCGGACAGCTGCGCCGCTTGGGAAGCAACACTCCATGTACGCCGGCAGCGTCAGCCGTTCTGATCAAAGCTCCTACATTCTGAGGGTCCTGCAGCTCATCCAATAGCAGTAAAAAAGGAGCTTCACCCTTTTCCTCTGCCAACGCCAAAACCTCTTCCAGACTGTGAAAACGAATAGGGGCAGCTAAAGCGACAAACCCCTGATGGCGCAGTCCGCCAGCCAGTTTGTCCAGTCTTTCAGCTTTGCAAAACTCCAGAACTACGCCCGCAGTTTTTGCCAGACCAAGAATCTCGCTGACACTGCCGCCTTTGATGCCATCCTGCACAAACAGTTTATTGATAGATCTGCCGCTGCGCAAGGCCTCTGTTACAGAATTGCGTCCGGCAAGAATTTCTTCAGACATAGTTCCTCCTAATTATCACTGCTGTTTTTGTTTGGCCGCCAGAATAGCTTCCAACCGGCCGCAGCTCATTGCTCCTTCACGGCAGATACCTTCGCTGACACAGGTCGGCCCTGCATTTTCAAATAATACCGGTGCGACTTTTTTACATTCAGCCAGCATTCTTTCCGCAAGCAGCCTGATCTCCCACTGCGCACGATTACAGCAGCGCAGGCTGAAGAAATTCATCAAAGATCTGACGTTAAACGTTGCAACGATTTTAGTTTCCGCCGCATTGGGAAGCACATAACGGGCATCTTCTGCCGGGATACCAAACTCTTCGGTAAATTCGTTATACATAGTCTGAATATCCGTCATCAGCTGTTCAAACCTGGCCTTAGCCTCAGATCTGGCGGCGATGGTAGGAGGCATAATCGTTTCAAAATCATGCTCTTTAACATAGCGCTGCGATTGCTGCGAATAAGAAGCGATACGGTGACGTACCAGCTGATGTGTCAGTACTCTGGAAACTCCTTCTATAGCAAAGGTGAACGTAACATGTTCCAAGGTTGAAAAATGTCCCATTTCCACCAGTTTGCGTACCAATTTTGCCGCCTGTTCATCAGACATTTTTTCTTCAAGCTGCGCGGCCCCAATGGGCGAATAGCATAGACGCGCGCTCATGGCAACTGTCTTTTCAGGTTCCGGTGTATGTCTGAGTAATTTTACTTCCATGTTGATTCACCCTTTCTTCTGCATGGTCTCTGAAATAATCATAAAAGAACGTTCCAGTATTTCCTCCAGCCGTTCTTCCTTATTGCTCAAAAACAACCAGCCCAGCAATGCTTCAAATGCTGTTCCCATGCGGTATTCATGCACGGAAGCACTTTTAGGCACCATTGATTTAGTATTGCGGCCACGTTTGGCGATATAAGCCTCTTCTTCCGTCAAATCCGGCAGCAAATCCTCCATAGCCTTTGCCTGCATTACCGCCGACACCATTTTGGAACCCAGATCGTGTATGACGCGTACTTGCCCTGACGTCGGCAACAGCCGCAGGCGTACATAAAGAGAAAAAACAACGTCCCCGATATACGCCAACAGTATCGGATTCAGTTGTTTCGGTTCTCCATAAGTCAGCCCGGCAGCCGTACAGGCTGCCAGAGCATGAGCTTTTATTTGCTGATATTGTTCAAACTTCACTGTTTTTTCCAACGTACGCCCTGAGGCGTATCTTCCAGAACAATGCCCAGTTCACTCAGCTTATTGCGTAAAGCATCGGCCTGAGCATAGTCCTTATTGCTTCTTGCTTCCTGGCGCATGGCAATAAGCATCTCCATCAGCTGTTCTTCCAAACCGTTACCCTCAGCTTCAGCAGCACAGGAAACTGTTTCCAGCACACCGATGATCGAGCACATTTCCGCAAATACGTTCTGCAGAATGGCTACCAGCTTTCCATCTGGCTTACTACCGCTGCTGATGATGCTCTGCTGATAAATATTGATCTCCTTAGCCAACGCAAACATATGGCTGATGGCGAGAGCTGTATTAAAATCATCACGCATAGCTTCCATAAACTCGCCGCGCAGCTCCAAAGCCTTCTTCCGCAGCGCCAGACTTTCTTCCGTAGGTCCGGCATTCATTAAAGCAGTAAGGGCCTGCAGGTTTTCCCGGGCCGTTTTCAGCCTTGACAAACTGCGCTGCGCTTCAGCCAGACGTTCATCACTGAAATCCAGCGGACTGCGGTAATGTGTGGAAAGGATAAAAAAGCGCAGTGTTTCCGGCTCGTAATGTTCGAGAATATCAATAACCATAAAGAAATTGCCCAGTGATTTCGACATTTTTTCTTCATTAACAGTAATAAAACCGTTATGCAGCCAGTATTTAACAAAGGGATGACAGCCAGTGCAGCCTTCAGACTGCGCGATCTCGTTCTCATGATGCGGGAAGATCAGATCACTGCCGCCGCCATGAAAATCAAAGGTCTCCCCTAAATATTTCATGCTCATAGTCGAACATTCGATATGCCAGCCAGGACGTCCTTCACCCCAGGGACTGCTCCAGGAAGGTTCCCCGGGTTTGGCAGCCTTCCACAAGGCAAAGTCCATGGGATTATGCTTTTTATCGTTGACATCAACGCGGGCACCGGCCATCATATCTTCCAGATTACGACCGGAAAGCTCGCCATAATGCTCAAATTTTTCAACGCTGTAATAAACATCGCCATCCATTTCGTACGCATAACCGCGGTCGATCAGCGTTTGTACCGTTGCAATGATTTCTTCCATATGCTCGGAAACACGCGGATAAACATGCGCACGGCGTACATTAAGCTTATCCATTACTTCAAAATAAGCGTCGATATAACGTCCGCAGATGTCACTCCACAAAACGCCCTCTTTATTGGCGGTATTGATTATTTTATCATCGACATCTGTAAAGTTCTGCACATGCAGTACGTCGTAGCCTTCATGCTCCAGAAAACGGCGGATAACGTCCCAGGTCACAAACGGACGGGCGTTGCCGATATGCGGATGATTATAGGGAGTGACGCCGCAGACATAAATATTGGCTTTACCAGGATGTACCGGCACGAACTCTTCTTTTTGTTTGGTCAGAGTATTATAAACTTTAATCGTCATTCTAAGCTCTCCTTTACAGAGTGATGCCTGCCTTGGCAAGGCTTGCTCTAATTCTGGCTTCTGTACGTTCCAACCCCAGCAGCGGCACCATTTCTGCCAGCTCCGGTCCATGCTGATTTCCTGTCAAAGCGACGCGGATCGGCATAAATACAGCTTTGCCGCCCAGTTTAGTAGCTTTTTGGATAGCTTTGAAGGTCGCTTTTACGGCAGGACCATCTAAAACTTCCAGTTTAGGCAATTCTTCAAACAGCATTTTCATCACTGTCGGTACAGACTCTTCCTGCAATACGGCAGCAGCCTCTGCATTTTCAAATTCAAATTCATCGCTGAAATACATCGCGACGCATTCAGGGATCTGCGCAGCAAAAGCAACATGCTCTTTGGCAGTAGCAACGACACGTTTGAGCCATTCCAGCTTGGCACCGCTCTCGTCGCCAGTCATATAACCTGCAGCGAGCATGTGCGGTTTAGCAGCCTCAAAGAAAGCCTCAGCATCCAGCTGGCGCATATAATGCTGGTTGATCCAGTTCAGCTTGTCGATTTCAAAAACAGCAGGATTTTTAGCAACATGATCCATCGAGAAAGCCTGAATCAATTCTTCCATACTGAAAATCTCCTGTTCGCTGTTCGGCGCCCAGCCCAGCAAAGCCAGAAAATTATCAATGCCTTCCGGCAGATAACCCAATTGACGATACTGATCGACAGAGGTAGCGCCATGGCGCTTGGACATCTTGGTACGATCCTTACCCAGGATCAGGGAAATATGGCCAAAAGTAGGCTTTTCAAAGCCCAGCGCATCATAAATAAGACATTGACGCGGAGTATTGGATAAATGCTCTTCAGCACGTATAACGTGCGAAATTTTCATCAAAGCATCGTCAATAACAACGGCATAATTATAAGTAGGAATACCATCGGATTTGACGATGACAAAATCACCGATCCCATTGGAATCAAAAACAACATCACCGCGCACCATGTCGCGAACAAGTATCTGCTGATCGGCAGGCACTCTGAAACGTACGGTAGGTTTGCGTCCTTCAGCTTCATACTGTGCTTTTTGTTCAGAAGTAAGATTGCGGCATTTGCCCATATAACGAGGCATTTGCCCTTTCGCCGACAAAGCCTGTCGTTCGGCCTCCAGTTCTTCGTCGGTGCAATAACAATAGTAGGCCTTACCTTCAGCCAACAGCTGATCAGTATACTTTTTATAAAGCTCCAGGCGCTCTGTTTGACGATACGGGCCATATTCACCGCCTACGTCGATACCTTCATCCCAGTTTAGCCCCAGCCATTTTAACGCAGCCTTGATATTCTCTTCAGATTCGCGGCTGGAACGCTCAAGGTCAGTATCCTCGATACGTAAAACAAGCTTGCCGCCCATTTTCCTGGCAAACAGCCAGTTGAACAAAGCGCTGCGAGCGCCGCCGATATGGAACGGTCCGGTCGGACTCGGTGCAAATCTTACTCTGATTTCATTAGACATTAGAATGATCCCTCCAAAAATACTTATCTTGTATATTATACACCATAAAAGCAATATGAGTACTCAGCGCCATAACGGCATGCTACGTACATCAACCTCTGATGATACTTACCACAGCTTCAGAAGCCATGCCTTCCCCACGTCCAACAAAGCCCAGCTTTTCTGTCGTTGTCGCTTTCACATTGACAGCAGACCGCTCGATACGCATTTCCCGGGCAATATTCACCGCCATCTGTTCAATGTAGGGTGCAAGCTTTGGCTGCTGCGCCATAATCGTCACATCGGCATTATTTACCAGCCAGCCCTGCTCATGCAGCAGCTTGACCACCCGCCTCAACAGCAGCATACTGTCAGCATCTTTAAACTGCATATCCGTATCTGGAAAATGCCTGCCAATATCACCCAGCCCAGCCGCGCCAAGCAAAGCATCCATCAGCGCGTGCAGAGCCACATCGGCATCAGAATGGCCTAACAGACCCAATTCATAAGGGAGCTCGACTCCGCATAAAATCAATTTACGGCCGGCAGCCAGTTTATGTACATCATAACCACAACCTACTCGAAACTGCGGCCAGTTATTACTTCTTTCTGTCATCCCACAAGCCCTCTGCTTTTACATAAATTTTCTGCCAGAAGCAAATCTTCCGGCGTTGTGATCTTAATATTCTCATAGCTGCCTTCAGCAACCGCAACAGCTATCCCTAAACGCTCCACCAGGGAAGCATCATCAGTTACATTCCCAGGCTGTTTTCGCAAAAGCTCGTACGCCTGCTTTAAAACGCTGATTTTAAAGATCTGCGGTGTCTGTACCGCACGCAGCGCATCACGTACAGGCGTCGCCTGTACGATACCATCTGCATCAACAACCTTGATCGTGTCCTTTACAGGTACTGCAGCAATAGCCGCCCCGCTACAGGCAGCCGCTTTTAACACCCTTGCAAAGACCTCCCGACCTGCAAACGGACGGGCGCCGTCATGCACAGCTATATAGCCCTCCGTTTCCGTAACGGTCGCCAGAGCATTGGCAACAGAATCCTGTCGCTCCTTCCCCCCTGCAACGACGCAAAAAGGTAGCTGCGGATAATACTTCTCATGGTATTCCCTCAGCAGCAGCTCTGCTTCCTCTACTTCCTGCGGCCGAACCACCGCGATAACCCTGCTCACGCAGTCTGTGTCTGCCAGCATCCTCAGACACTGCACCAAAAGCGGCAAACCACCTACCCTGGCAAAAGCCTTATTCTTCCCTAATCCTAAACGACTTCCCAACCCGGCAGCCGGAACTATCGTCACGATTTTCTCCATAAACGCCCCCGTGAGTTATTTCAGTTTTGCAAAAATCATTCTGCCTGCCGAAGTCTGCAGTACAGAAGTTACTACTACCGACGTATTTTCACCAACCAGCTTTTTGCCGCCTTCAATAACGATCATCGTACCGTCTTCAAGATAAGCTACACCCTGGTTATTTTCCTTGCCGTCTTTTACGATAAAAACATTCATTTCTTCGCCCGGCAGCACCACCGGCTTGATAGCGTTAGCCAGATCATTGATATTGAGTACGTTTACGCCCTGTATCTCAGCAACTTTATTCAGATTAAAATCATTAGTGATAATCACGGCATCCGTCTGTTTGGCCAGCTTGACCAGTTTGGCATCGACTTCGTTCAAATCTTCGAAATCAGTATCTTCTACCAGTAACTGCTCCTTATTGCCCTGCTGGATCTCCTGAATCAGATCCAAACCACGACGCCCTTTAGCCCGTTTCAGATTATCAGATGAGTCAGCCAGCTTCTGCAATTCTTCCAAAACGAAATTAGGAACGATCAAACGCCCTTCCAGAAAGCCTGTTTTGAGAATGTCAATAATACGTCCGTCAATAATGACGCTGGTGTCCAGCAATTTATTTTTGCTGTACAGTCTGTCGCTCATAGCCAGCGATTTAACAGCGGCCGGTTTTACAGCCCCTTTCAGACTGGGTATACTGCGGTTAAAAAAGCCCACGATATCCTTATGCTTCCTCAGTGCCACTTTCGCACCGATAATAGAAAGTACCAGACTGAAAATCAAAGGTATATAAGGGCCGATGATCGGCAAATGCGAAAAAGGCCCCCCTAAAAGATTAGCCAAAATCAAACCAATGCCTATGCCAAGAGTCATAACAAAAATATCACTGGTCGGCACCTTGGACAAAACGATTGCCATCCGCTCCGTATAGCCCATAATATGATAAATAAGCACCGGCGCTACCGCCACACCAAGTCCACCAAAAACAAAAATGCCTACGGCACCTGAAACAATAGTAGCCAAAGCTATTCCAAAAAAGCCATTGTCATAAAGATCGTAACCAAAAAAATCCGAAATATAAGGCAGTAAATATTCAGTAAGTATGAGTCCGGTAAGCGCAAATACAACGACAATGGTCAGCTTTAAAATTCTGTTTAACATCTTCGCACCTCCTTTCCTGAAATAATGTGGATAATATAATATTTTACTACAATTTCCGTATTAAAAACAGCAAAAAAATAAAATACGTCGGATTTTCCGACGTATTTCACTAAAAAAACTTATTCAGCCAGTTTTCAATATCCTGCTGCTCAGCATTTTTGACAAGCATCACTTCGCTGATCAATATCTGTCTGGCCGTACCTAATAATCTACGCTCACCGGTAGATAATTTTTTTTCATTTTCCTGTACCTGCAATGTCCTTATCACATCGGCAACTTCAAAAACATTACCGCTCTTCATTTTTTCCAGATACATATTAAAGCGTCTGTTCCAGGTAATACTTTTGTTATAATCATCAGGCCGTTCTTCCAAAACCTTTTCAACGGCATCGATGTCCTCAGTTTCAATAACATGACGCAGCCCAACACGCTCTACGCTGTCAACCGGCACCATGACCTTCATCTCGCCCAGAAGCATTGCCAGAATCAGATAATCGACGCTTTGACCGTCACGTTCACGCTTTTCTATTGTTTTTACTACTCCGGCGCCGTGCATCGGATATACGACTTTATCTCCTGCTGCAAACATCTTCTGCCCTCCTAAGGAACACACTATTTTTTACGTATATTAATTTTAACACCTCTTATTATTTTTGTCAAATTTTATAATTTTATCATAGCTCCATATTTGTGTCAATCATTTTTATCTAAAAATTCTACTTTTATTTAAAAATAAATAAAGGAGCGGAGAAATCTCCGCTCCTTTAAGCAAAAACAGCATCCAGTGCTTCTTCTAAAGTTTTAACCTGCACAATACCACGACAGGGTTCTTCTAAAGACAGTTTCCCTGCCGGTACGATAAATTTTTTAAAGCCAAGATTCATCGCATCCTTAATACGTCTTTCCGGCGAACCGATCCGGCGCACTTCTCCTGTAAGGCCGACTTCACCCATGACAAGTACGCCATGCGGAATTGGCCGGTTCCTATAACTTGATACCAACGCAGACGCCACGGCCAGATCCGCAGCAGGTTCCGTGACCTTCATCCCGCCGACTACATTAACATAGGCGTCATAAGCGCCAAAATCCATGCCTAAGCGGCGTTCCAGAATCGCCAGCAGCATCGTGACCCTGTTATAATCAAAACCAACTGCTGTACGTCTTGGCATGCCATAAGGCGTTTTGGCAACCAGTGCCTGCATTTCTACCAAAATGGGCCTGTTGCCTTCCAGACAGGCACAGACGACCGAACCGGAAGCATCGCTGCTGCGCTCTTCCAGAAACAGGCCTGCCGGGTTACTGATTTCCTGTAAGCCGCTGGCTTCCATGGAGAAAATGCCACTCTCGTTAGTTGAGCCAAAGCGGTTTTTCAAAGCGCGCAGCACCCTGAAGGAATAAGAGCGGTCGCCCTCAAACTGCAGCACCACATCAACCATATGTTCCAGCAGCCGCGGCCCGGCAATATTGCCGTCTTTAGTCACATGGCCGATAATCAACACCGCAATGCCGCTGGTTTTAGCAAAGCGCAGTAACTTGGCCGTACATTCACGTACCTGACCAACACTGCCGGCAGCAGTTGGCAGCTCGCTGTTGTACATGGTCTGGATCGAATCGATCACCAATAATGCCGGCTGCACTTCCTGCGCCTGCAGTAAAATCGTATTCAAATCAGTGGCAGTCATCACCAGCAGGTTATCACCGCTGCTGCCCAGGCGCCTTGCCCGCATCGCGGTCTGCGCCTCTGATTCTTCACCCGAAACATACAATACCTTGATATTGTTCCGGCTGAACTTCATACCGGCATCCAAAAGCATCGTCGATTTGCCGATACCAGGATCGCCGCCCAACAAAACAAGACTGCCGGGAACGATACCGCCGCCAAGCACACGATCAAATTCGCGGATCCCCGTCTGCAAACGGCTGACAGACTGTTCTGCTACCTGCTGCAGAGGTTTGGGCTTCGCCGTTTCTCCCACAGGCAGATAACTCTGCCCGGGGCGCTCAGGCGTCTCCAGCTCTTCGACAAAACTGTCCCACTGCCCACATTCCGGGCATTTACCCAGCCATTTAGCAGTCGCATAGCCACAGGCTTGACAAACGAAACGTATTTTCGGTTTGGCCATTATGGACGTTCCTCTCCAGCTGCAACCAGAACTTCTTCCTTGTGCGCTTCTTCTTTATCAAAATAAATCTTGCCCGCAGCATCCGTACGCGTCAAAATCGTATCGCCGCGCTTTAATTCTGCCGCCAGATACAAATCGGAAACAGGGTCCTCCACCAGCTTTCTTAAAGCCCGGCGCAAAGGACGGGCGCCATAGCGTGTATCTTTCCCTGCTTTTAAAAGCTCAGCTTTTGCTTCGTCACTAACCTTGATCCCAAGGCCGTTTTCCTGCAGACGGCCGGAAAGCTCTTTGAGCATCTGCTCAACGATCTGCTGCAGCTCTGCTTCACCAAGCGGGTCAAAGACCAAAATCTCATCAATACGGTTTAAAAATTCAGGCCGGAAGATCCTTTTTACTTCTTCCAGCACCGCATTTTTACGGCCGTCACTGACCTGCTGCTCACCAGCCGCAAACCCCAGCGGTTTACTGTCCAGTAAAGCCCTGGCACCGGCGTTGCTGGTCATAATAATCACAGCATTTTTAAAATCGACGGTGCGTCCCTGTCCGTCCGTCAGTCGTCCGTCTTCCATGATCTGCAGCAGCAGATTGAAAACATCGGGATGCGCTTTTTCGATTTCGTCCAGCAAAATTACCGAATACGGACGCCGACGCACAACATCCGTCAGCTGCCCGCCTTCTTCATAGCCTACATAGCCCGGAGGCGCGCCTACCAGACGTGAAGTAGTATGTTTCTCCATATATTCAGACATATCGAATCTGATCAAAGCTCGTTCGTCACCAAAAAGGTTCTCAGCCAGTGCTTTCGCCAGCTCTGTTTTACCTACGCCGGTCGGCCCCAGGAACAAAAACGACCCCACAGGGCGATTTTTATCCTTAAAGCCGGCTCTGGCCCTGCGAATAGCTTTCGCTACGGCGTCAACAGCCGCATTCTGCCCAACTACCCGTTCATGCAGCGCCTCTTCCAAATGGATCAGCCTTTGCGACTCCCCTTCGGTCAGCTTTCGCAGAGGAATATTGGTCCAGGAAGCAACTACTTCGGCAACATCTTCTTCAGTTACAGTCAGTTTGCTGCTGGAACCGCCGCGCTGCGCCTGACGTTCGTCATCAAGCTGTTCCTGCAGCTTACGTTCCGCATCGCGCAGCTCGGCAGCGCGTTCATACATTTGCTGAGTGATCGCCGATTCTTTTTCAATGCGCACCTTTTCCAGTTTCTGTTCCAGCTCACGCTGCGGCACAGAAATCTTGTAGCTTTGCAGACGTACTCTTGAGCAGGCTTCATCCATCAGATCAATAGCTTTGTCCGGCAGATTACGGTCAGTGATATAACGGTCGGATAAGCGTACCGACGCCAGAATCGCATCATCCGTGATCTGGATGCGGTGGAAAGCTTCGTATTTATCACGCAGCCCCTTTAATATCTCAATCGAATCATTAACGTCAGGCGCGCCTACGACAATAGGTTGGAAGCGTCGTTCCAGCGCCGCATCTTTTTCAATGTTTTTACGGTACTCGTTTAAGGTAGTAGCACCAACAGCCTGCATTTCGCCTCTGGCTAAAGCCGGTTTAATGATATTGGCCGCGTCGATAGCACCCTCGGCTGCACCAGCGCCGATGATAGTATGCAATTCATCGATAAAGAGAATGATATTTTTATTTTCCTTTACTGCTTCCAGCAGCTCTTTCAGGCGTTCTTCAAATTCGCCCCGATACTTGGTTCCTGCGACCAGATAACCGATCTCCAGTGAAAAGACGATTTTTTCCCGCAGGAGTTCCGGAACATTACCATCGACGATCCGCTGCGCCAAACCTTCGGCAATGGCAGTTTTACCTACGCCGGACTCGCCGATCAGCACCGGATTATTTTTTGTACGGCGGCACAGAATCTGGATGATGCGTTCGACCTCTTTTTCACGTCCGACTACAGGATCTATTTTCCCGTCCGCCGCCAGCTGATTGAGATTGCGCCCAAATTCCGACAGCATTTCCAAAACATTGCATTTGGTCTCAACACCGCTGTCGCCGGCATTGTAATTACCGTCTGTCAGAGGCTGATTGTCATAAACAGCCTTCACGACCTTCATTACCTGCTCTGCTGTGACGTTAAACCGGCGCAGAACCTGCGCGACTACGCCTTCACCTTCACGTAACAGTCCCAGCAGTAAATGCTCGGACCCGACATAGTGCAGCTTAAACGCCGCAGCAGCTTCGCCAGCCAGTTCCAAAGCCCTTTTGGCACGCGGAGTATAATTGATCATCAGCTCCGTACTTCCGGCAGGCTCCATCCAGCTTTCCAGCTCTTTGATCACAGCCTGGTTGTCGACACCCAGTTTTTCCAGAATCTTTTTGGCAAAACAATTCTCGACATTCAGCAGCGCCAGCAGGATATGCTCCGTTCCTACATGATCATGCCCTTTATCCAGGGCGAAACGCATCGCGTCTTCTAATATCCCTTTAGCACGTTCTGTAAAACGGTTCATGATCTGTTCCTCTCTGGACTTTGGTTTCAACAATCCGTCTAAAAATTCTTTGGCGTTAAAAACAGTACCCGACAAAAAGTTGGACGGCGCCAATTCCTCAACACAGTCCGAACACAACCATTTATCGATCTGTTTATCATTGACCACGCAAACAACGTGGACCACAGCTTCTTTTAATCCGCATTTCTGACATAACATCTCATTCACCTCGCTCTTGTTCTGTCATTTTAGTAATGGCCGTTTCCAAAACAGCCCGTTTTTTCAGTTCATCTGCATCTAAAATTTCCATCATATACTGCAGCAATGTTTTTTCCCGCCTGCTGATCAGACGATTGGCGGCCCAGTGCTCGATCAAATCCTGCACAGTCGGCTCGTAATCATCTTCCTGCAGTTCCTGAGGCATTACCCGCACAATGCGCACAAACCCGCCGCTGCCGCGTCTTGATTCTACCATAAATCCCCGTTCCGGGGTAAAACGCGTACTCAGCACATAGCTGATCTGCGACGGCGCGCAGGACAGTTTATCAGCCAGTTCATTACGCTGCACTAAAACAGCGTCTTCCCTGTCATCTAACAACTGTCTGATGATGAAATTTTCTATTGCATCCGCAAGATTTCTCATCGTAATTACCTTCCTTGTATTTTAGTATAGCAGAAAAAATCCGCCTGTACCTGTAATCGATTTATTATTATTATATTTGACTTTTCGACTTTTGACAAGTGAATTATCAGTGAACAGATAAATTAAACTTACCTGCTAGCTGTATAACCGCCGTCGTCGCTGCGGTCTGTTAAAATAAAAGGGTCCAACAGCTTTCACTGTCAGACCCTTTACAATAACGAATTTATTTATTTTGCAGCTTTTTAGCAAATTCATAACCAAGCTGCCTTGCTGCCGCCAAATCTTCAGGCTGCGCTTTCCATTTACAGGTAAAGCCAGGTTCCAGTTCAAAACCAGCCTCAGTCAGCAAAGCCTCCATATCCTTCTGCGCACCTCCAGCCCAGCCGTAAGTACCAAAGACCGCCGCTTTTTTACCTGTCGGCTTCAACCCTTTCAGATAAACCAGCAAACTGCCCAGCGTCGGCAGCATACCGTTATTCAGAGTCGAAGAACCAACGATCAGCCCGCCTGCTTCAAACAGATCGGCAACAGCTGTACTGTTGGGCGTTTCGTTCATCCGCAGCAGCACGGCATCACTGCCGGCACTGATAACACCTTCCAGGACCGCGCGCGCCATCTGCTCTGTTGCGCCCCACATCGTATCATAAGCTACTACGACACTGCTGTCGCTCACGCCTTTGCCCCAGGCGGCATATCGGGCAATGATCTCCTGGATATGACTGCGCCAGATGATACCATGAGCCGTAGCGATCATTTTCAGATCTAAAGCCGCCACTTTCGTCAGCGCTTTATCTATCAATCTGGCATAAGGCCAGAGGATATTGGCAAAATATTTCTTGGCTTCATAGAAAAGTATGCCCTGATCAACTTCATCATCAAAGCGTTTGGCAGCTGCATAATGCTGACCAAAAGCATCGTTGGAAAACAAAATCCCGTCCTCAGCGCAATAGGTCGCCATGCTGTCAGGCCAGTGCAGCATCGGCAAAGCCACAAAAGTCAGCTCGCGCTTGCCCAGAGATAATTTATCTCCGTCCTTGACGACCTGAAAATCATATAAATCGCCATAATGACGGATCGCTTCAGGCTTACCCTGTGCAGTGATAAAAAATTTAGCATTCGGAGCCGCTTTGACCAGCGCCGGTAAGGCTCCGGCATGATCGGGCTCTACATGATTCACTATTACGTAATCGATCTTGGCAGGATCGACCACACGGCTGATTTTATCCAGCAGCTCATCAGCATACATGGCTTTGACCGTGTCGATCAAGCAGATTTTTTCATCCATGATCAAATATGAATTATATGAAGCACCGCGTTCTGTCTTATAACCGTGAAAATCGCGCACAGCCCAGTCCACAACACCTACATCATAAATCTTGGGGGCTATTTCCAATGGCATCATTTTTTACACTTCCTTTCTGGAAAAACTGCTTCTATGCTTATTATATAAGGAAATCATAGCA
Source organism: uncultured Phascolarctobacterium sp. (assembly GCF_958349595.1). Lineage (NCBI taxonomy): Bacteria > Bacillati > Bacillota > Negativicutes > Acidaminococcales > Acidaminococcaceae > Phascolarctobacterium > uncultured Phascolarctobacterium sp. The sequence continues at coordinate 53,979 of NZ_CATWDQ010000010.1, forward strand.
AAGTAAAAATTTCTTTTAGCAAAAAATACTAAACTCTACTTACAAAATTCCAGGCTTCCACTTACAATTCCTGTTCGCTGACACTATGCCGCGCCTTATCAATAAACAGCCCGATTTGATGGAAGCTGCTTAAACTGCTGCGGTGGCCGATGCTGACCACGGTGGTATCCGGCAGCAAAGTTTCCACCAGCTTATACATCACTGCTTCCGTCTCCTCGTCCAAAGCAGACGTAGCTTCATCTAAAAACAGCCACGCAGGCTGATAGATCAGTGCCCGTACAAAAGCCAGCCGCTGCTGCTCACCACCGCTCAGCACGTGGGACCAGTCCGCCTCAACATACAGATCTCTGGCCAGATAGCCTATTCTGCACTGCTCCAGCAGCATTACCAGCTCTTCATCTGTTTTCTGACGGCTGCCAGGATAAAGCAGCGCCTCTTTTAAAGTACCCAGAGGCAGGTAAGGTTTTTGCGGAATAAACATCAGCTGTCCGGCAGGCGGCAGTTCCAGCTTACCATGCACATAGGGCCAGATCCCTGCTATCGACCGCAGCAGCGTACTTTTACCACTGCCGCTGGCGCCTTTGATCAGGATATTTTTATTCCTGCCAGGCTCCAAGGTAAAATTGACATTTTGCAGCAGGATCCTGTCATTCGGCAATGCCACCTGTAAAGCTGCAGCAACGATCGTATCGTTGCTGCTTTCTATTCGTTCCAGCTCAAGCTGCGGACTTTCCTGTTTTACCTCATGCATATGCAGGCCAAAACCGGTAAGACGTTCAACGACTGCCCGCCATTCTGCCAGTGAAGCGTACATATCGACAAAATACGATAACGAGTCCTGCACCCTGCCAAAAGCGCTGGCGATCTGCATCAGCCCGCCCAATGTTATTTCACGGCTCAGATAACGGGGCATGGCCACTACGAACGGAAAAATGATCGCGATCTGAGAATAGCCGGAATTGAGCCAGACCAGCTGTTTTTGTTTATCGACGATTTTCCAGAAATTATCCAGCAGCAGCTTAAACCGTTTTTTAAAGACGCCGCCCTCCTGCTGTTCGCCGCTGTAAAAGGCCACACTTTCAGCATTTTCGCGCATCCGCATCATACTGAAACGAAAATCAGCTTCATAACGTTGCTGGATAAAGTTCAGCCCTACCAGCTTCTTGCCGACCAGATGCGTCAGCCAAGTGCCGACAATAGAATAGATCAATGCTACCCAGACCAGATAGCCGTCGATATGCCAGGCTATGCCGGCAAAAGTGAAATCCAGTGCGCCTGACAGTTCGTATAAAATAAAAACAAAGGAAACAAAAGTACAAAAAGCCTTTAACAGCCCAATGCTGAATTTCAGCGTCATTTCTACAAACAGGCGCACATCCTCGCTGATACGCTGGTCAGGGTTATCAGTATCAGCGCCAAACATCTGCATCCGGTAATAGGTCTTGTTTTTCAGCCATTCGTCAATATAACGGTTTGTCAGCCAACGGCGCCAGTTCAGTACCAGCACCTGCTGCAAATAAAAGGCATAGACAGCCAGAATAATATAGATCACGGCCAGCCAGCCAAAATGTATCAATTCGTCAAAAATAAGCTCCGTCTGATAATTTTGCAGCGCGTTATAAAAAGCATTGTTCCATTTATTCAGCAGCACCAGCATATAAACTACGCCCAGCGTCAGTGCCACGATCGCCGTCAGCAGCAAATAGGCCTTGCCCTTTTCCTCCGACTGCCAATAGCTTTTAGTAAGCAGCCAGACATCTCTGAGAAACTTACCTTTATTTTTTAATCCATTCATATCTCTTACCCCTAAATTATTTTATCAAAATCTTAAGCCACCCTTTTCTAATACCACATAAATAAAAAAAATCCTGCAAAAAAATAATGCCCCATCAAAATGACGGGACATTATCTATTTACAAAATACTTATTTTATTCTTCACTGTGTTTTTTTCTGTTGAAAATGCGTTCAACAACAACGAACAGTACCGGAATCATAAAGATACCGATCATCGTGGCAAAAGTCATACCGCCAACAACGGCATTACCCATGGAAACACGGGCACCGGCACCTGGGCCTGTAGCAATAGCCAAAGGCACGCAGCCAAGAATGAATGCAAAGGATGTCATCAGGATTGGACGCAGACGTAGTCTGGCCGCATCAAGAGCAGCTTTAACTACCGGCTCGCCATTTTCCATGTTCATCTTCGCATATTCTACGATCAGGATCGCATTTTTAGCATTCAGGCCAATCAGCATGATCAGACCGATCTGCATATAAACGTCATTCTGCAAACCACGCAGATACTGAGCGCCGAAGCAGCCAAGCGCTGCCACAGGCACTGACAGCATAACTGCCAGAGGAATAGTCCAGCTTTCATACAAAGCTGCCAGACACAGGAAAACGAAAATCAGCGAGATAATGAAGATCTGCGTCGATCTGTTGCCTGCTTCAAGTTCGTCGCGGCTCTGGTCGACCCATTCATAGGTATAGGTCGTCGGTAAAATTTCTGCTGCTGTTTCCTCCAGTGCCGTCATAGCCTGACCGGTACTGTAACCGGCAGCCGGGCTGCCTGCGATCTTAATAGCGCGTACACCGTTGAAACGGGTCACCGTAGCAGAGCTGGTCTGACTCTCGTCGGTAACCAGAGTATTCAGCGGCACCATATCGCCGGCATTACTGCGTACAAAAAAGTAACGCATATCATTGACATTAGTACGGTATTGCGAATCTGCCTGCATAACTACCTTCCAGGTACGGCCGAAAGCATTGAAGTCATTGATCTCGCTGCCGCCGAGGAAAGTCTGCAACGCAGTATAAACACTGGCTACCGGTACATTCAAGGACTCCGCTTTAGCACGGTCGACATTGAACTGATAAACCGGGGTATTGGTATTAAAAGTAGTATAAGCCATACCGATTTCCGGACGGGAATTGGCTTTGGCAAGAAATTCGTTAGCCACTTCCTGCATCCGTTCCATATCGTCGCCGCCCAGATTCATCAGATACAAGCTTAGGCTGCCGGTACTGGAAGCACCCGGCAAAGCCGGCGGATCAAACGCCATAACGCTGATCTGCGGCATCTGCGCGCCAATGCCATAAATGCTTGGTACCAGTTCCTGTGCAGTGTTAGTACGTTTATCATAGTCTTCCATTGCGGCAACGATCAGACCCGCACTTGATTTCGGAGCTCCAGTCAGAATATCGAAGCCGGAAACCTCCATGACATATTTTACACCAGGAAGTGCTTTTAACTTGTTACCAAGTTCCATCATTGCCTGAATGCCACGGTTACTGGACGCGCCTTCCGGCAAATTGAAAGCTGTGATAGCATAACCCTGGTCTTCACTAGGAACAAAACCTGTTGGCGTTATTTTTGCAATCCAGCCCAGCATAATGACCATGATCAGCAAAACTGCCATCGAGATTTTCGCATGACGGATACATTTCTCAACGTTTTTAACATATTTGCTCAAAGTATTACTAAACCAGACATTGAATTTATGGATAAATTTGCCGATCGGGCCTTTGACCTCGTCCTGATCATGCGGTTTCAGCAGCAGCGCGCACAAGGCCGGAGTCAGCGACAAAGCCACGACAGCCGATAAACCCATGGAAACAGAGATCGTCAAAGCAAACTGTTTATACAGCTGCCCGACAGTACCGCCGGTGAAAGCAACCGGGATAAATACTGCCGCCAAGACGAAAGCGATCGCCACAACAGGGCCCGAAACTTCCTTCATCGCCCGGTAAGTAGCTTCTTTCGGCGTCATGCCGTTATCCTGGATATGATGCTCAACTGCTTCAACAACGACGATCGCGTCATCGACAACGAGGCCGATAGCCAGGATCATCGCAAACATCGTTAACGTATTGATCGAGAAGCCCATCAGCACGAAAGCGCCGAAGGTACCGACCAGAGAGACCGGGATCGCCAGCAGCGGGATCAGCGTTGCGCGCCAGCTGCCCAGGAAAATAAAGACAACCAGAATAACCAGTACCAGCGCTTCAAAGAAGGTGTGCGCTACTTTTTCCAGCGCTTCACGTACGAACTGGGTATTATCCTGAACTATCGTCAGCTCCATGCCTTCCGGGAAACGTGTTTCCGCATCGGCCAGTACGGCTTTGATATTATTGACCGTTTCCAGAGCGTTCGCATCACTTGTCAAATAAACAGGGAAAACAACGGAAGAACCGCCGTTCAGATAACCTGCCGTATTGTCGCTGCGGGCACCCTCTTCGATACGTGCTATTTCTTTCAGTTTCAGATTGCTGCCGTTTTTAGAACGGATTATAACATTGCCAAATTCCTCAGGTGTTGACAGACGGCCCTGAGCACTGGCAGAATATTGGAATTCCTGCTCGGCATCAGTCGGGCGGGTACCAATGGACCCTACAGGAGCCTGGATGTTCTGCGTTTTGATGGCATTAGCCACATCATCAGCCGTTACACCCAGCTGCGCCATTTTATCAGGCTGCAGCCACAAACGCATAGCATATTCCTGACCAAAAATACTGATATCAGAAACGCCTTTGACGCGTTTGCAGGCATCCAGAAAGTTTGTCATTGCATACGAAGTCAGGAACATCGTATCATAGGTTCCATCAGGTGAATGCAAAGCAAAATACATAATAGTTTCCGCAGATTTTTTAGCGGTCGTAACACCGTAAGCGGTTACCTCGGACGGCATCGAGGACGAAGCCTGAGATACACGGTTCTGTACTTCAACGGAACCGATGTCAGCATTTTTATCGAGGTTAAAATAAACATCAAGATTATATTCGCCTACGCTGGTACTGGTAGAATTCATGTAGAGCATATTCTCTACACCATTAACTTTTTGTTCGATCGCCTGGGCAACAGATTCCTCAACAACCTCGGCACTTGCACCCACATAATTCGTTTTAACGGCAATATGCGGCTTGGTGATATCCGGGTATTGAGCAATCGGCAGGCTGAATCCGGCAATAGTACCAAGTAAGGTAATAAGTATTGCCAGCACTATAGCAAAGACCGGTCGGTCTATAAAAAAGCGTGCCACAACTATTTACCTCCTTAGTTGCTCTTAGAATCGTTAGTCGGTAAAGCAGTATCTAATTCTGCTTCTGTCATAGGTTCAGGTTTGACCTCAGAACCCTGTTTGATTTTGTTGATACCTTCGACAACTACTGTTTCATTGCCTTCCAGACCGCTTTCAACCAGCCACAGCCGGCCGATACGGGGCCCTAAGGTAACCTCGCGCATGGTTACTTTATTATCATCGCCAAGCACATAAACAAATTTCTTATACATCAGTTCGGTAACAGCACGCTGCGGGATCAGCTTGGCCTCTTTAACTGTACCGCTGTTGGCCTGCAGATGTGCAAACATGCCCGGCAGCAGGATTTTTGCCGGATTGGGGAACTCGGCTTTCAAAGTTAAAGTACCGGTGCCCTGGGTAATGCTGCGGTTGACCTGATCAACACGGCCTTTTTCGCCATAAGTAGTGCCATCGCTCAGCACGATCGTCAGATTCTCCAGCGGCGCACCGCCGTTATCAGTATGGGAACTCAAAAGCTTCAAATATTCGTTTTCAGCCAGACTGAACTCCACAAATACCGGATCGGTATTGGAAATAGTGGCCAGAATAGTCTGACCGGCAGTAACATAATTACCTACGGAAAGATCGTTGGTATCGATACGTCCGTCAAAAGGCGCAACGACATTGGTCTCGCCCAGATCAATATTGGCATTTTCCAGCAAAGCCTGCTGTGCGTCGACAGCGGCCTGTGCCTGTTCAGCTTCAGCAACCCTGTTATCCAGCTCCTGCTTGGAAACAGCATTTTGCTCATACAGCTTTTTATAACGCTCCAGATCGCGGCTGGTACGGATCAGGGTTGCCTGAGCGCTGGCCAGCCCGGCCTGTGCGTTTAATACTTTGGCCTGATAAGTTCTCTGGTCGATAGTGAACAGGGTCTGTCCGGCAGTTATTTTTTCGCCGCCCAGGAAATATTTTCCTGTGATCTGCCCGCTGACCTGCGCCATCAGATTGACTTCCTTCTGCGCCTGTACAAAACCTGTATAGTCATAAACGATCGGCGTATCGCGTTTGATAACCTCCATCGTTTTAACCAGCGTTGCCTGGGGTGCCTGCTGCTGTTTGCCGCAGCCAGCCAGAGCCATTACGGTAAATGCCGCTACCGCCATAGCCAAGGCCTTTTTCCTTCGGCCTTTATCAAAAAAACTCAGCATAAATATATCCTCCTCGCATATTCAAAAAAACGGCTGCGCCCTCTAAGAGGGCGTACGGCTCCGCTATTTTCAAGAATACTCTTATTATAATTTATCGCAAATATAAACGCAACCGCTATTTTGCTTGATTAGAGCCTGTTTTCTTAAAATTTCATGCAGTTTCTCAGTTTTTCATTACTTGCTGACTGACCAGTCAGTTTTTTCTTTAAAATAATTCCGGACGCAGTAAAAATTTTTTCAGATCCGTTGCTGCAGCCGTAGCTTCCAGCCATTCGCCGCTCTCGCTGCGCTGGCAGAACACAAAATTAGTACCGTTATAATACCAGCTTACAGGCACGCCTTTAGTAAAATCTACCTCATCCTTTTTGGTAAGCAGCCGCAGCACAGGTAGAAGATCCGGATCCTGCAGATCCAAAACCTCACCAATATCAAGCCTTTTGCCTGTTTTTGCATCCATATTGAAAGCAATCTTGGCAAACAGCTCCTGTCCCTCTTCATCCATAACGCCAAAAAACACCATGCTGATAAACCTTTCACCGACAAAAGTCAGCGTATAATCAAGCTCACAGCCACCATTAGCCAGCTTCTGCAGATAAGGCGCCGCCACGACCGCAAAATCACCGTTCACCTTATTCTGTACTTCCGGCGCCTCAGCTACCGTAAAAACAGGAAAAGTTACGCTGCTGCTCTCGTGCACTGCCTGCCTCGGCCTGATCTGCCAGCTTTTGGCCCTGTAACTGCGGTGGAATTTATCGTCCTTATTTTTGCCGCCGCTGTAAAAAGTTTTACTTTTTAATGTCCAGCCGCTGCCCTCATTATAAGACCAGACCCCGGCCAGCTTACCCAACAGGTCATCTTTATTCAGACCGCTGACGTTCTGCAGCGACAGCACTTCCAAGCTGCCGTCCTGCTCCATATCCACAGGCACAAGAGAATTTATTTTGCTGACTGCAGGACGCCGATAACCCTTCAGTAAGGTACCGTCAGCAGCATAAAGTCCGCGCTGTTCATAAAACTTTTTCTTTTCAGGCAGCAACTCATAACTGGCATTGCCATCTGCAAAAGTGATCTTGCTGCGGAAATCCGGTAAAAACTCGGTCGTTACCGCTACGCCTGCATTATCACTGCCGGTAAAGATCTCCTTTACCGCTTGGGGATCAGCAAAGTCAATAATACGGTATTCCGTACTGCCATCGGCGCCGCCCTGCCCCACAGACAGCAGCAGCTGTTCGCCCCGGCCTGTAAAGCCGGCCTTTTCCAGGTTACAGTCATAACCGCCTTTGATGCTGGGCACATATGCCGTCAGCAGTTCAGAATCACTGCTTTTTAACAACAATAAAAAATCGTGCCGGTAACTGCTGCCACGGGCCAGCTGCCCGCCATAAAGCTCCACAGTCTCCTGCGTGCCATCACCGTCAACGTCAAGCTGCAGCTGTGCCAGCGGTTCCTGTTCACTCTGCGGTGCCGCAGCAGCATTCACACTCACCAAAACTCCGGCCGCCAGCATAACTGCCGGTATTAGTTTTTGCCAATTTATGATATTTCCCATGAGGGCCTCCATTCTGAAAAATACTTTCATCCTTATACATTATACCAAGTCCTTTACCTTACTGAAAGTTTTTTCTATTTTATCTGCAGATATTTAAATATTTATTTAAAAGTTCTCTTTTTTTCTATGAAAAAATACTGCAAAAAACTTGAAGATATTGTAAAATTATGAAAGACATTATTTTTGTCAGCACTACATTTTTTGTACTTAACGTACTATAAGGAAGGGAAAGAAATGAAAAAAATCTTGATTCTGTTTACAGCAGTTTGTCTTTTGCTTGTGATGGCAGGCTGCGGCGGCGGAGATAAAAAAGCCGCTGATCCCAAGGCCAAAACGGCCGTCTCGCTGGGTATGCTGCGTCTTACCAGTTCGGCGCCGCTTTTCATCGCTTTGGACAAGGGCTACTTTGCCGAAGAAAACCTTGAGATAGATCAGCAGTGGTTTGACGCTGCTCATCCTATTGCCGTAGCTACCGCGTCCTCCAAAGTAGACGTCGGCGCTACCGGTATCACTGCCAGCCTCTTCAACATGGCCGCCAGCGGCCAGAAGCTGGCGATTGTAGCAGATAAAGGACGCGAGCAGAAAGGCTTCTCCTCCTCCGCGCTTCTGGTGACCTCTGATAACTACAATAACGGCATTACCAAACTGGAAAACATCACAGGCAAACGTATCGGCATTACCCAAAAGGGTTCTACCTTCCATTATATGCTGGGCCGGATGCTGGAAACCAAAGGCATGAGCCTGGAAGACGTAGAGATCGTGCCCCTGGGTAAACTGAGCGCTGTTATGGCCGCGCTGGAAAGCAAACAGATCGACGGCGCCATCCTCAACGAACCAAATATCACCAAAGTGCAGACCGCAGGTTACGGCAAACTGGTCACCCAGGTCGGCGACGTGATTCCCTACCAGACCTCCGCACTGTTCTTTTCGCCCAATTTCCTGCAGAACGAAGACGCAGCCGTGCGTTTCCTGAGAGCCTACAAAAAGGCCTGCAATTACTATTATGACGCAGCTATCGAAAATAAAGACCCGCAAAAGCTGAACGAAGTCGTCGGCATCATCGCCAAATATGTCAAAGCGCCTGAAGCTGACATCAAGTTGGGCCTGCCTTATATCGACCGCGACGGCAAACTGCTGGACAGCGATATCAAGACCCAGATCGACTGGTATACTTCGCATGGCATGATCGAAGGCAAGCTGGACCCGCAGGCCGTTACCAACACCAGCCTGCTCGGCAAAGCCATGCAAAAATAATTACCTGACAAAAATACTCTGATTTTTATATTTAGCAAACAATACCGGAGGCAGTAGTTGAAATGAAATTAGTTATCGACAATGTCAGCAAAAATTTCATCGATCCTCAGGGCAAGCAGCTGTCCGTACTCGAAAACGTCAGTCTGACTGTGCACAGTGAGGAATTTGTAGCTTTAGTAGGGCCTTCCGGCTGCGGTAAATCAACTCTGCTCAATCTTACGGCAGGGCTGCTGTCACCCACCGAGGGAAGCATTTATTTCACAGAACTGGCTGAAGGACATACTCCTGCTATGGGCATCGTCTTTCAGGAAACCGGCCTGTTTCCCTGGCGCAGCGTCTATGAAAACATCGCCTTCGGCCTGGAAGCAACAGGAGTACCCAAGGCAGAACAAAAAGAGCGTATCCGGCATTACATCAATCTGGTCGGCCTCAGCGGTTTTGAAAAAGCGTTTCCGCACCAGCTTTCGGGAGGCATGCGGCAAAGAGTCGGCATTGCCAGAGCCCTGGTCATCAATCCTGACCTGCTGTTGATGGACGAGCCGTTTTCTGCCCTCGACGCGCAGACCCGTACCATCATGCAGGAAGAACTGGTCACCCTCTGGGAAAAGACCAGGCTCAGCACCCTATATGTCACCCATAATATCCAGGAAGCGGTAATGCTGGCAGACCGTGTCGTGCTGTTATCCAGACGTCCCGGCAAAGTCAGCAGGGTCCTGACCATCGACATTCCGCGGGCTGACAGGGAAAAACCTGAAAACACAGCTCAGATCGCGGAATTTATCCGCATCATCTGGGAACATATCAGCAGCGACGCCCGTGCGGCACTGATGGAGGTGGAAAACAATGGCTGAATATAAGATCCACAACCGCATGACCCACTGGCAGAAAAGTTATCCGACCTTGATCTCCTTTGCCGCCATCGCCCTTTTGCTGGCAGTCTGGGAAATCGTCTGCAGCAGCGGCCTTATCGCTTCACTGTTCCTGCCTGCACCCAGCGCGATCCTTGCAGCTCTGGGCAAGCTTATTACAGGCGGCGAGATCAGCCGCAGCCTGGCGGCCAGTCTGTACCGAATTCTGCTGGGCTTTGCTTTAGGCAGTATCATCGGCCTGCTGGTAGGCCTTGTGACCGGCACCTCCGCATTGATGGACCGAATCGGCACGCCTATCATCAACGCATTATACCCGATCCCTAAAATCGCCCTGCTGCCGCTTTTCATCCTCTGGCTGGGTATCGGCGAGCTTTCTAAAGTTACGATCATCGCTCTGGGCGTTTTCTTTCCCGTTGCCATGAATACCTATTCCGGCGTCAAAAATGTCGACACGCTGCTGATCAAAGTAGCAGTCAGCTTTAATGCCAGCTGGTGGCTGACGATGAAAAGCGTCGTCCTGCCCAGCGCCCTGCCGGTGATCTTTGCCGGGCTGCGTCTGGCGGCAGGCACCTCGCTGCTGCTGCTGGTAGCCGCAGAAATGATCGCGGCCCAGGAAGGCATCGGCGCTTTGATCCTGCATTACGGCGACCTGATGATCACCGACCGTTTAATGGCCGGCGTGATCGTCCTTTCACTGCTGGGATTGATCTTTAATCTGGGCCTGCAATGGCTGGAGCATAAAATCGTCCCCTGGAAAACACAAAGTAAATAAAATCTAAAAACCGCTGCGAAAATTCGCAGCGGTTTTTTATTACATACATTCTTTAATTGCTTTTGCCATCCGTTTTACGCCTTCAACGATTTTCTCCGCCGGCATATTGGAGAAATTGATACGCATATTGCGGTCTGTTTTACCATTAGGATAGAAAGCGTCACCGGTAACGCCAGCTACCTTCATCTCGATGCATTTATGGAAAACCCTAGCAGCGCTGCAGCCTTCCGGGAAAGTCAGCCACAGGAACAACCCGCCTTCCGGATGAGTCCATTCCGTACCTGCCGGAAATTCTTCTTCCATGGTTTTCAAGATCAGATCACGGCGTTCTTTATAAAGCGCTTTGATCTCTTCGACATGCTTATCCAGATCGTAATTTTCCATATAAGCATCAGCCACGCCCTGATCAAAGTTAGAAGTATGCAGATCAGCACTTTGTTTGATCTTGACATATTCGCTGATGACGTCTTTAGCAGCGGCAACCCAGCCCAAACGCAGGCCCGGGCAGAAGATCTTGGAAAAAGTACCGAGGAACATAACCAGACCCTTGGTATCCATCGATTTCAGGGACGGCAGGATCTCGCCCTCATAACGCAGCTCGCCATAAGGATTGTCCTCCAGCACCGGCAGATTATGTTTGTTCACGACCTCCATAAACTTTTGCCGGCGCTCCATGCTCCAGGTCCGGCCAGTCGGGTTCTGGAAATCGGGAATAACATAAATGAATTTGCAGCGGTCAGTAGTGCTTAAAATCTTATCCAGCTCTTCCGGGATCAGGCCAATATCATCAGTCGGCACTTCCACAAAAGTCGGCTCATAAGCATTAAAAGCATTCAGTGCGCCTAAATAAGAAGGACTTTCACACAAAACCACATCACCGGGATCGAGGAACAATTTACCGGCAAAATCCAGACACTGCTGTGAACCGGTAGTGATCAGGATCTCATCAGGATCGACCTCGGTATGATATTTTTCTTTCATTCTTTTAGCGATCTTGGCCCGCAGAGTCGGACGACCTTCAGTAGTCGCATACTGCAGAAGCTGCTGGCCTTCTTTTTCCACCAGGTCATGGGATACTTTGGCGATCTCTTCCACCGGGAACAGCTCCGGAGCCGGCAGGCCGCCGGCAAACGAAATAATATCGGGCTGCGCCGTCAATTTCAGCAGTTCGCGGATCTCAGACGACTGCATACGTTCCATACGTTTTGCAAATTTCATAAGTTCTTCCCCTCCAGCATTATTTGTTTTGTACAATCATAGTATTCTATTTGTACGTTTATAATTAAAAATTTTATCACTCAGCGCTAAACAAGTCAACGGAGAAAATCAAAACGCAACAAATTTCTTGATTATTTATTTACATTTGTCTTTTCAACAGGCACCTTTTGCAGCAGGCAATAAAAAAGGGCGGCTTAAAGCCGCCCTTACATTATTTCTTAATACATACCACGATATTTCATAGCTTCTGCCAAATGGCCCAAAGCTACGATATAAGCTGCTGTACGCATATTTACTTTATGCTCTTTGGCAGTATCGTAAACTTTCTTGAAAGCGTCGATCATCAGGCTTTCCTGTTTCGCGATAACTTCTTCTTCCGTCCAGAAGTAACGGTACAGATTTTGTACCCACTCGAAATAGCTTACGGTTACGCCGCCGCCGTTAGCGAGAATATCAGGCACAACGAGAATGCCTTTTTTATCCAAAATCTTATCTGCGTCAGGAGTAGTCGGGCCGTTAGCGCCTTCAACAATGACTTTAGCCTGCACTTTAGCAGCGTTTTCTTTCGTCAGCTGCAGTTCCATAGCGCACGGAGCCAGAATAGTAACATCCATTGCCAGCAGTTCCTCGTTACTGATCGGGGTAGAACCTTTATAACCAACAACGCTGCCGGTCTTTTGCAGATGTTTTTCAACATCATACGGATTCATACCTTTAGGATTATGGATAGCGCCGTTGATGTCGCTCAAAGCAACGATCTTCACGCCCATATCATGGATCAGCTTGGCAGTCCAGCTGCCAACATTGCCGAAGCCCTGTACCGCGCAGGTAGCCTGTTTCGGCTTGATACCCAAAGTCTTGATAGCTTCGCCTGCCGCTACCATAACGCCGCGGCCGGTAGCTGCGTTTCTGCCCAAAGAGCCGCCCAGGCAGATAGGCTTGCCGGTAACGAACCCAGGCTCGAACTGGCCTTTGATCTTGCTGAATTCATCCATCATCCAGCCCATGATCTTGGCATTAGTATTCATATCAGGTGCAGGAATATCCTGTTTTTCGCCGATGATCGGTGCGATCTTGTCAATAAAACCACGGGTCAGGGTTTCCAGCTCTCTTTCAGAAAGTTTGGAAGGATCGACGATGATGCCGCCTTTGCCGCCGCCATAAGGCAAGCCGGCAACAGCGCATTTGCAGGTCATCCAGAAAGCCAGGGTCTTGACCTCGTCCATATTGACGCTGGTATGATAACGAACGCCGCCTTTAGCAGGGCCCATGATAGTGCTGTGCTGGCTGCGGTAGCCGGTAAAGACCTTGGTAGTGCCATCGTCCATGCGCACAGGAATAGACACCTCCATCGTGCGTTCAGGAGTTGCAATGATCTCGGCCGCGCTCGGGTCAAGTTTCATGACCTCGATTGCTTTGTTAAGAGGAATTTTTGCCATTTCAAACAGATTCATAATGATGCCTCCTTTAAATATTTTTTAATTTAAGCACAAATTTATTACGTTTCTAGTTATCCCTACATTTCAAAATACATAGCTGAATTTTGTATAATGTATCCCCTCAACTTTATTATAACTCTAAGCACAAGCGGCAGTCTAGCTATTTTTAGACACAGAAAGAAAATTTTTTGAAAATTTTATCAATTTATACACTTTCTGTAAAATTATGCATCCTCAATAAAATTCAGCCCTTTCATAGCCGCGGAAACTCGTCGTATAGCCGGCCGAAATCCAAACCGCATAAGATCTTATCCTTGTACTGCTCCCGCAAATCTTCCATACCGTTACGCAGATGCTTGGAACTTATACCGTATTCAATCGACAGATAGGCCTCTACAAAAGCCGCCAGATGATCGCAGCACTTGAGCATCGTACCATCCACCGCCCGGTAGCCCTTGCCGTTCTCGTTATACTTCAGGCCGATTTCTTCCGGCGTACAGGTGACTTTGACACCGTCGACGATGACGCGGTTACTGAATTCGTCCTCAGTAAAATATAAAATATCCTCGTGCCAGCCGTGAGGCAGCAGCGGCAGCAGTTTTTCTGCCACCTGACGCTTTTCGATCTCCTTGATCAGATCGTCCAGCCCCTTGATCGAGCGCTTGATCGGTGAAATGATATCGCGGGTCAGCACCTCCGGCAGGTCGTGGAACAGGCCGCACAGGAAATCGTTGACGATACGCTCGTCCGATGCCTGCATTTTTACAGCGCAGAAATAGGCCAGAGTCGCCACGATCAGCACATGCCCCATCACAGAGGTTTCCGGTACCCGCGGTGATTGAGCCCAGCGCTTCTGGAAACGCAGCTGGCCTACAAGATCGATGAATTTGCTGGTCTTCCCCTTCAGCGACAGTTTCTGCACGCCCGCCAGATCATAATGATCCTCGATCTCGCTTTCGATCGCCGCCTTAGTCTCTTCGACACCATAGATCCCCTGATTAAAATGATAGATGATACCAAACTCCCACTGCGTCGCCAGATAATGGGCCGCCCGCAAAAGCTTCTTCTCCAGCGGATTTTCCTGCGGCTCGTCAAAATGCCGCTTCATTTTCGCCATAAACACCGGGTCCAGAGCAGGTATCCGCTGCTGCAGCTCCTCATAAACCCAGCTGTTGAGCTTTTTACCATGCACACGCATCAGCTCGTGAAAAACCGGCGGCTTGATATCCGTCAGCACGATGCGGTGCAGAAATTCAAAAATACCGCCCTCGATCAGCGCCCGCCAGTTCAGCCTGGCCTGATGGTCCTGTTCCTCAAACCGGGCCAGCACATACAAAATCATCATTTTATGCGCCTGCTTGTCCAGCTCCGTAAAACCGTTAGGGCGGATATGATCGTTCCAGCGCTGGATGTGCGCCGCCTCATATAAAAATTCTACAAAGACTTTATTCAGCATTTAGTTCCAGTCCTTTCCTTATTTATACAGCAGATACGGCTGCACCTGCTCCGCAAACTCCTGTGCTTCCCTGTCCCAGCGCGGCAGCAGACGCTCCAAAGGCACGCCCGCGCGCAAAGCAGTTTCGCCCAGGGCAATATCTATTTTATAGCCCTCGCCGCCGTAACGGGCCGGATATACCACCTTATCGGGATACAGCTCTTCGATGCAGCGCAGGATATTGGCCCCGGTAGCAGCAGCCCGGTATGCCTCCGCATCAGTTATATAAAGCTCCACGCCCTGACACAGCTCCCCGGCAAAAGCGCCGTAAGCCGGGATGAACGCCGCCGGCCGGAAATGCACTCCCGGCAGCTGCAAACCGTTCAGCTTAGCCGCAAGCTCCTCCTTATCGGCAAAAGGCGCCCCCACATAATAAAAAGGCTTCGTCGTGCCGATACCTACCGAAAGATCAGTATCGCCTAAAATACCCGTCGTCACATAATACAGCGCCGTCGCAGCTGTCGGTATCTGCGGCGAAGTCCCTACCCAGGGCAGCCCCGTGTCCTGCCAGTACATCCGGCGCTGCCAGCCCTGCATGGGTATCACCGTCAGGTCAAGGCCCAGCTTCTGCGTGTCATTGATATACCTGGCATATTCACCGATCGTCATACCGTGCCGCAGCGGCACCGGGTAAAGCCCGATAAAGCTCTCCTGACCCTTTTTCAGCGTCGGCCCTTCTATCATTCCGCCCAGCGGATTGGGACGGTCAAAAACGACGAATTTCTTCCCGGCCTTCGCACATTCCTCCATGGCATAAGCCATTGTGGAAATATAAGTATAATGCCGCGCTCCCACATCCTGAATATCCACCGTCATTACGTCGATAGTATCCAGCATTGCCGGCGTCGGCCGCTTAGTTGCTCCGTACAGGCTATACACCTTCACGCCTTTATATTCCGCGCCCTCCACATCGTCGCCGGCAGCGATGGCTCCAAACAAGCCGTGCTCCGGTACAAAAATACCTGTCAGATCAGTCTGTCCTAACAAAATATCCTCACTGCTGCGCAGCTTACTGTCCACACCCGTCTGATTGGTGATCAGCCCCACGCGCTTACCAGCAAACAACTGCGCATACTCGTCAAGTCGTTCGATCCCCAAAGTGACCGCCGGCCCCTGCGCCGCCGCTTTTTTATGATCTTTGTCCCGCCTGCCGGCATCCGCACAGCCGGACATCAAAACAACTGTCAGCAAAATCAATACCACTACCAATCGCTTCATTAACAAAAAGCCTCCGAATTTTGGAATTTTTCCGCAAAAAGTCAGCAAAAACCGTCATTATTGCGTATAAGTATCAATATTCTCTGTTTTTTCTGCAAATCCCTTTAAATTTTACAAAAAATTATTGAATTTTAGGGTAAAATCTGTATATAATAAGTTGTTATCTATATAAGGATAAAATCTGCATGATGAAAGGTTGTGACAAGCAAAAAATGAAAGAAATGGTCCGTTTACAGGGAATATCTAAAAAGTTTGGTAATAACGTTATTATCCCCTCGCTCGATCTGACTATTTACGATGGAGAATTTATTACGTTGCTCGGTCCTTCCGGCTGCGGCAAAACTACCCTGCTGCGCATGATCGCCGGTCTGGAAACCCCTACCGAGGGCAGTATCTATCTGGACGACGAAAACGTCACTGCCTTGCCACCCTATAAACGTGATGTGAATATGGTATTTCAACATTACGCACTCTTCCCTCACATGACTGTTGAGGAAAATATAAAATTCGGCCTGATGATGAAAAAGGTCCCTGCCGACGAACAAAAGGAACGTGTCTCGCAGGTCTTGTATCTTACCCAGCTGGAAGAATTCCGCAACCGCCGCCCGCAGCAGATGTCCGGCGGCCAGCAGCAGCGCGTCGCCATCGCCCGCGCCCTGGTCAACAATCCCAAGGTCCTGCTGCTGGACGAACCTTTAGGCGCTCTGGATTACCAGCTGCGCAAAAATCTGCAGCTGGAGCTGAAAAACCTGCAGCGCGGTCTGGGACTCACCTTCATCTACGTCACCCATGACCAGGAAGAAGCCCTGACCATGTCCGACCGCATCGTCGTCATGAATAAAGGCGTCATCGAACAGGACGATCATCCTGATAATATCTATCACTATCCAGCCACCAAATTCGTCGCCCGCTTCATCGGCGAAAGCAATTTCTTTGAAACTGCCGCAGAAACGCTGGCCCTGCGCCCCGAAAAGCTGAACCTCTGCGAAGAAGATGAAAGCGCAGACAAAGCCGCCGCGCATCCCGAACCTGCTTTTTACGGCACTGTCGTCGATGTCGTTTTTTACGGTACCATCGACAAGGTCTTTGTCCGTCTGGATAACTCCAACCAGACTGTAGTCGCCTATCAGTACTTTGACGACGTCAAACGCTGGACACCCGACGAACGCGTCGGTATCTGGTGGTACGAAAGAGACGAGGTGAAAGTACAGCGATGATGAAAAACGGTAAACTGCTGGTAGCGCCGGCCCTGCTCTGGCTCAGCATCTTTTTCGTCATACCGCTGCTGATCGTCGTTGCAGTGTCCTTCGCCGGACGCACGCCTTACGGGCAGGTCATTTTCTCTTTTACCTTCGATAATTACCTGCGTTTTTTAGAACCTTTATATCTGAAAATTTTTGCCGACACTCTGGTCGTAGCCATCATCACCACCCTGGCAACGATCCTCATGGGCTATCCACTGGCTTATACCATTGCCCAGCTGCCCAAAAAATGGCAGCAACCGGGGCTGATCCTGGTCATGATCCCCTTCTGGATCAACTTCCTGATCCGTTCCTACGCCTGGGTCATCATCCTGCGCTCACAGGGCGTAGTCAATACACTGCTGTTAAAGCTGGGCCTGATCGACCAGCCGCTGCAGATGCTCTATAACGATATGGCCGTCATGCTGGGTATGGTCTATGCCCTGCTGCCTTTTATGGTGCTGCCCATCTATGTCTCAATCGAACAGCTGGATACACGGCTTTTAGAAGCAGCCTCCGACCTGGGCGCTAAACCGCTGACAGCTTTCCGCAGAGTAACCCTGCCGCTGACCATGCCCGGCATCGCTGCCGGCACGATCCTGGTCTTTATTTCCTCACTGGGGATGTTCGTTGTCCCCGACGTCATGGGCGGAGCCAAATCGGCCCTCATCGGCAACCTGATCCAGAACCAGTTCCTGTCAGCCCGCGACTGGCCCTTTGGCTCAGCCCTCTCCATAGTGCTGGCCGTGCTCAGTCTGGTACTGATCATCCTGTACTACAAAGCTCTGCAGGCACAGGAAGGAGGTGACGGCGATGCAAAAGACGTGGCGTAGCCACCTGCTGGTAGCCTATTCTCTGGCTATTCTGGCTTTTCTTTACCTGCCGCTGCTGATCCTGGCCATGTATTCCTTCAACGAATCAAGGATCAACGCCGTCTGGACCGGCTTCACCTTTAACTGGTACGCAGCCCTGTTCCAAAACCGGCGCGTGCTGGAAGCCCTCACTAACAGCCTTTTTATCGCTGTTATCTCTACCATAGCCTCCACCACGCTGGGCACGATCGCAGCGATCGCCCTCAGCCGTTACCAGTACAAATATAAACCGGTCATCAACGGCCTCTTATACCTGCCGATCCTGATCCCGGAAATCGTCATGGGCCTTTCCCTGCTGGTCCTGTTCGCCCAGGCGCAGGTGCCGCTGGGCAAAACAACGCTCATTCTGGCACATATCACCTTCTGTGTCTCTTTCGTTGTCATCACTGTCAACGCCAGGCTGGAAGGTATGCGGCACGAGCTGGAACAGGCGGCGATGGACTTATACGCCACTCCGTGGCAGACCTTCCGCTACGTCACCCTGCCGCTGGCACTGCCGGGCATCGTGGCCGGCGCTCTCATCGCCTTCACGCTCTCCATCGACGATTTTATTATCAGCTTCTTTGTAGCAGGCCCCAACTCCACTACGCTGCCGCTTTACATCTATGCCATGGTCAAGCGCGGTATCTCACCCGAGATCAACGCCCTGTCCACCCTGCTGATGTTCGCCACGATCACGCTGGTAGTCATCGCGCAGATCCTGCAGCCGCAGCACACCTCCGACAAAAACTCCGATTGATATCACACCCGCTGTGATACAATATAAACAACAAATCAAATGATGAAAGGGTGATCCGACAATGAAAAAACTTTTGGTTTTCCTCATCGCTGTTCTCACACTGGCCCTGGCTGGCTGCGGCGGTGACGCTCCCAAAAAAGACGCAGCTGCTACCGCAAGCGGCGAAAAACAAGTGCTGAACCTGTTCAGCTGGGCAGACAACTTCGATCCGGAGGTCATTGCCGAATTTGAAAAGCAAAACAACTGTAAAGTAAATTACGACGTTTTTGCCAATAACGAAGAACTGCTGGCCAAGATCCAGGCCGGCGGCGCGCAGTACGACCTTATCCAGCCCTCCGACTACATGGTAGCCACCATGCTGAAGCTGAACCTGCTGGAAGAACTGGACCTGAACAATATCCCCAACGCCAAAAACATCGTCAGCAGCCTCAAGGCTCCTGTTTACGATCCCACCGGCAAACATTCCCTGGTCTATACCTGGGGTATCACCGGTATCGTCTACAACAAAAACTTCATCAAAGAAGCGCCCACCTCCTGGTCAGATCTGTGGAACCAGGATTATAAAGGCCGCGTCATCCTGCTCAACGACAACCGCGAAGTCATTGGCATGGCGCTGAAGAAAAACGGCTACTCCAACAACTCCACCGACCCGGCTCAGGTCGAAAAAGCTTTCAGCGACCTGAAAACACTGGCACCGAACGTGCTGGCCTTCGACACCGATACCATCAAGCAGAAATTTATCGCTGAAGAAGCCTGGATCGGTACCATGTGGTCGGGCGACGCCTCCTACACCTACAAAGACAATAAAAACATCGGCTTTGTGATCCCCAAGGAAGGCGCTACTATCTGGGCCGATACCTTTGCTATTCCCAAAGGCGCTAAAAACAAAGCTTTAGCCGAAAAATTCATCAACTTCATCTATGAACCCAAAGTAAGCGCCAAAAACTATGAATATATCGGCTACAATGACCCCAACGAAAAAGCTCTGGAATTCCACAGCGAAGAATTCCGCAACGACCCCATGCTCAAAGTCGGTATGGATAACATCGACAAAGGCGAATGGCTCATCGACATCGGTGAGGCCCTGCCCATGTACGACCGTTACTGGACCGAACTCAAAACAGCAAAATAACCCGTTTAACTCAAAGAAGTCTGCCGCGATGCGGCAGACTTCTTTTTGGTTCCGCTTCAGCTAAGCAGCTGCAGCAGCTCGTCCAGATTCTTTTTACCAAAACTTACCTTTTCATCATAGATCAGACACGGTACACTCATGATCTTATAACGCTCGCGCAGCTCAGGGAACAGGTTGATATCAAACACATCCACCTCGACCCCGCCGTTTTCCACAGCCAGCCGTCCAGCCGCCATCACCAGCTCCGGGCACATCGTGCACGACAGCGAAATGACTACCTGCAGCCGTTTACCGCCCGGCAGCGTTCTTACAGACGCCAACTGCTCCTCGCTGATAGCCTGACCAGGCCCGGCCGCATTATACAAGGTCACAATGAATGAATTGAACTCGTGACCGCCGGGTACGCCGTGGAAGCGGAAGCCTAACGACGAGCCGTCCCCGCGGCACAGCTCGATATATGGTAGTCCGCCGGCAGTTTGCTCCGCTTCTTCCCAGCGCAAATGACTGCTCAAAGGTGTCAGCTCGTTCAAAAAGCCGCGTATTTCTGCTGCCGCCTGACTATTATCCAGTGCGGCCCGCAGCAATAGATCCTCGGTAAATTTAGCAAAGACCGGCGCCAGCTGCGTTTTGATAGCCTCGGAAATAAAAGTGCCATCGTCAGCAGCAGGCGTAGCCGAAGCCGTACTGCCGGCAGCAGGCTGGACGACCTGTTTTTTCGTCACTGTAAAACGCGGCAGCTGCAGCTTATCATGCAGCATAGCAGCGTGTTTTTCCAACGAGGTCGCCGCTTTCGCGCCGTCCGACACCGCCGTCACCACCTGCCGCAGATTTTTGATACACAAATCCCCGGCGCCATAAACACCATCCAGATTGGTCTTCTGGTTCATATCCGTCACCAGATAGCCCTCGCAGTCGGTTTCCAGCCCCTCCAGCAGCGGGCCGCCCACAGGCACATAGCCCGCAAAAACAAACACGCCAAAAGTAGCGTCCGGTGTCTCGTAACGGGTCCGCTCGCCAGTCTTACAGTTTTCATACACAGCATACCGCAGCACGTCACCGCCGCCTACCTCCAGCAGGGCCGTGTTATACAGCACAGTGATCTGCTCATGCCGTTTCACCTCATCGGCGATCGACCCAGCACAGGTAAAATCATCGCCCCGCACCAGCACCGTCACATGCCGCGCATAACGTGTCAAAAAAATCGCTTCTTCGGCAGCGGCAAAACCGCCGCCCACAACAAACACATCCAGTCCTGTAAAAAATTCGCCGTCACAGGTCGCACAATAAGCCACACCGCGCCCACGGTATTCAGCTTCGCCGGTGAAGCCCACCTGCCGCGGCACAGCTCCCATCGCCATGATCACGCCCAAAGCTTTAAAAGTCCCCTTATCGGTAACGATCTCCTTGATCTCACCGTCCAGTCTGCTCTCCAGCGCTTCGGCCAGCAAAAACTCCGCGCCGAAGCTTTCCGCCTGCAAACGCATCTGCTCAGTCAGCTCTTTGCCCGACGTTTTGATAACGCCCGGATAATTCACCACCTCAGATGTGATCGTGATCAGCCCGCCGATCTTCTCTTTTTCGATGACCAGCGTCTTATACTGGGCCCGCGCCATATAAACGGCAGCGGCAAGGCCCGCAGGCCCGCCGCCGATGATGATGACATCATACATCCGTTCCATGATCAGATGATGCCAACCAGATCAAGGCTGGGTTTCAAAGTGCTGGCGCCCGGCTGCCATTTGGCAGGGCACACCTGATCGCCATGCTCGGCCACAAACTGCGACGCCTGTACACGGCGCAGCAGCTCGTCCGCATTACGCCCCACATTACCGGCGATAACCTCATAAGCCACGATCTTACCTTCCGGATTAACGATAAAGCTGCCTCTTTCAGCCAACCCGTCAGCTTCGATCATCACATCGAAATCTCTTGCCAAAGCACCGGTCGGATCAGCCAGCATCGGATACTGGATCTTTTTGATAGTTTCCGAAGCATCATGCCAGGCCTTATGCACGAAATGCGTATCGCAGGATACGGAATAGATCTCACAGCCGATCTTCCTGAACTCATCATATTTATTAGCCAGATCCTCCAGCTCGGTCGGGCAGACAAAAGTAAAATCTGCCGGATAGAAAAAGAACACCGACCATTTACCTAAAATATCTTTTTTGCTAACCTCTTTAAAATCATTATTGACATAAGCCTGTACCTTAAAATCACTCACTTCTTTGTTGATCAATGACATAATAAATGCCTCCTTATATAAATATAAATTTAGTCGTTTAAGTTAGCTGTCGCTAACGCACCTTTAATATAACATATGTCATTTAAAAACGCAAGGGAAATTTATTTGAAATTAATAATTATTATCACAGATTTGCTGGAACGTTTTTGATAGCCAATCAATAATAACTGACCCGCACTGAACCAAAGGTTTTAAACCACTTCTTCTATGAAAAATTAAGTACCTGATATGAACCTTGTTCATATCAGGTACTTTTATTTTACTTATAGCCTTGATAAATCAATATGGGCTCAATAATACTTCGTATTTGCCGACTTCGTCGGTATAGGAAATCCACGACGCTTCCTATTCGTTCGCGTCTTTCGGATAAGTTCGCCGTCACGCTTATTCACTGCTCTGACGCTTGTGACTAAGCGGCGCTCACTTAGAACGTAAATCTTAAACCCGCATTAACGCTCCATTTTTTGTTGATGTCGCCGCCGAAGCCCCGCTCCACTTCACCGTAGAAACTGCTGTCTTTACTCAGTTTGATATTAGCGCCCAAGCCCAGCTCAAACCAGGTATCGCCATAGTCATTATGCTTGCTCAAAATATCGTTAGTACCACCGGCGTCCGAGGTCAGCTGCAAATCGCGCTTACCGGCAAACTCATGCAGCAGGTCGGCTTTCAGATAAATATCACTGCCGTTTTTGATTTTCTGACCCATAATGAAGCCGATACGCCCAATCGCGCTGTTCATGCCTTCGATGTGTCCGTTAGCGCCCCGGTCGGTAGTGTAATTGATGCCGCTCAACCGTCCCAACGTAAACTGTGCCTGGGGCTCGAAGAACAGTCCCTGCTGGTAATCAAAGCGCTGGCCGTATTCCACGCTGATGCTGTAGGCGTGTTCCTTATAGCTGGCTTTGTCCGGGTAATCACCATAAGATTTGAGGTCGGTATCAAAGATACCCGCCCGCGCTGTGACATTGGTATAGGCGCCGCTTTTACCCTGCCAGACGCCGTATAAACTGAACGCTGTCAGTTTATCTTTACCACTGCCCTTAGTATAATCACCAGTACCGTCGCCGTAGTCCACAGCAAAACCATAGGTACTCCTGGCATCGGCTTTTTGGTCATAACCAAGCTGGTACAGATTGTAACGTCCTTCGTAGCCGAAACCGCTGAACCTGCCCGCCTGTGTGCGCGCCCAGATGCCGTCTGCCCGTTCGCTGCCATTTCCCAATGCACCCAAACGGTTGCGCAGGCTGTCGTTGGTATTACGCCACATGGCGTAGCTGTTGTCGGCGTCAAACAACAATACTTTGGTATCGTTATTCGCTGTTTTCACGATTTTTGTCAAATACCACTGGTTGGTTTCTTCGTTTAAAATCGGCGTTGCGTCCCAAAGGCCACCGTTATTGGATGTCATACCCTTAAATTTCAGCTTCCTGCTCTGGTCATCTACCAGCAGCAGCCTGCCTGTCAGTTCCGTATCGCTGACGATACTCTGGTCGTTGACATAAACATCGTACGTTCCTGTGCCGGTATTACTGTTATTGACAGTGATCTTATCGCCGTCATTATTTGCCAGATCAGTATCCAGATAAATACTGCCGCCAGTCCCCTGCAGGTCGCTCATGCTCAGCTTCTGATAGACAGGTACCGCACGCAGATTCCGCTTCAGACCAGCACCGTCTGTCAAATCAAGTATGCCGTTATTGATCGTTAAGGTATTGTTTAGTATATAATCACTGTCAGACTGCGCCAAGCGTAAAATACCGCCGTCTAAAACAGTGCCGCTGATGACAGCACCGGCTTCGATATACTGCAAACCACCGCTGCCGACAGTTGTATCTGTGGCCGTACCGCCGCTGGCAACGATCTGGCTACCACCAAGCAGGGCAGTTACCGTGCCCGTACCAGCGTTGTTGATGATCTGGGTACCGCCGCTCATAGTTGCAATGGTGCCAATACCGGAACCGCCGACATAACCGATGACCTGAACGCCATCTTGCATCAAAGTGATACTGCCCGTACCAAAATTACCATTGTAGCCAATGGCCTGTTTACCAGCCTCCATAATTTCAATGCTGCCCACAGCCGACGAACCAGTCAATCCTATGATCTGGCTGGCATCAACGCCGAACATCTTCGTGATAGTGCCAGTACCGCCATCATTGACCTGTTGCTGACCATTATTCATACTTGCAATAGTACCAACACAGCTACTGCAGCCACTGTAACCCACGATCTGCAGACCGCTGTTCATTACATTGATCGTGCCTGTGCCACCACCCTTATAAGGATCAGCGCTATAACCAATCATTTGTGTCCCGGCTTCCAGCGTATCAATGCTGCCATTGGCCAAACCAGACAGCCCTATCATCTGCATTGCACTGACACCTGACATTGTTGTGATACTGCCGCTGTTGCCAGCCCAGATCTGTTGCAGACCATCGGTCATGCTTATTATTGTACCGCTGGCATTTATATAGCGCGGATTACCAATAGTCTGTTTGCCGCCATCCATGTTACTTATCACACCTGTGGCACTAGTCCTTATATATTGCAAGCCGCCAGACATAGTTACAATCTCAGCATGAGTATCCTTTTCCAAGATTTGTGATCCGCCATACATCGTATCAATACTGCCTGAGCCGGCATTAATAGCCTGTGACCCGCCGCTAATAGTCCCTATATGCCCCTCGGCACCGGCTGATTTGATCCACTGCCAGCCATCCAGCATCGTCCCCACAACGCCGCTGCCGCCATGGATTGTTTGCACCTGTTGATTATAGGCGCTGGTAGCGTTCATAACATTGACAATACCTACACCGCCGGAAATCACCTGGTTTCTTTGCGTACTATCGCTGGTATCCATTGCCTTAATAATACTGGTACCGCCATAAACATAATTTTCCTGTGCATTGACATCAATGGTACAAGTACCGCCGGAAACATAAATCTGATTGTCGCTGTTCCCGACATTGACATTACCATCTTTTACAACAATATCCCAATGATTACTAGTAACGCTGACATTACCGCCCGACACAGTCACTGAACCTACATTAGTCCCGATATTCAGCGAGCCGCCCTCAACTACCTCTGTCTGGGCTCTGTTGGAATCTATCGTACAAGTACCACCGCTGGCGATATACACTTTATCGTAGTCGGTAGTACTGACAATACTTTTGTTCTCGCCAGCGCCAACACTGTAATTACTGGCAGCCTCAGCCTTGCTGAAAATCATTTCGTCCACATAGCCTGCCAGTATCGGCAGAACTTCATAGGCATAGGCCTGCAGATCTTCCTGCTGCGCTTCGCTGACTGCCTGTTTAGGCAGTGGTTCCGGTTGTTCAGCTGCTGCCAGCGCCGCTGCCGGTGCGGCAGCGTTGACCAGATTCATCCCCATCACTACTGTTGCCAGAATACTTTGTGCCTGTAATTTCTTCTCTCTCTTTTTCATCACTGCTCACCCTTTATCTTCTTTTTATTCACAGACTGTTTCTGCGGCTTTAGTTTATAGTCTGCCATCAGCCGGTCGATGACTTTGTTCACCGCTTCCGGCGTGATGTAGCGGCTGCATTCAAACTGCCTGTCAGTGCCTTTATGCCGCGGACACCATTCAAAATCTTTATGGTCGAATACTACCCGCGTATCGTTCCAGCAGCCGTTGCAGACATGGTAGCTGATGACACGGTACGGCGTCGCAAATTCATTTATCGACAGTGTAAAACCGCTGATCAGCACTACCGGTATCCCTACACCGTTGGCTACCCAGCTGAGCCCGCTGGACAGACCCACGAAAAAATCGGCATGGTATAAAAGGTCGATCCGCTCCTGCAAAGGTCTGCGGCCGGTAAAATCTTCCGCTCCGTAAGGAATGATGTTAAATCTGCTACCCATACCGTAATTATTTTCCCTGTCGATACACAGTACCCGGTAGCCCAGCTCTTTGAGGTGTCTGACCACATTCAGCCAGCCTCGGCCGTTGTTCCAGTACTTGGCCTGACTGCTGGCCTGCGCCGCGATGCAGACGTAGGGCTCTTTGATCCTGCGTGTTTTATCCTTTGGCAGCAGTTTGATGCGCTGTTCGTCCGCTTTCAGCCCCAGGATGCAGGGTGCGTTTTTATGCAGCCCCACTACTCTGAAATCTACTGGCTGGTGTTCCCTGTCGTCGCAGGGAAAGAAAATGCCCATATAATAGCTGGCGTACAGTCCTTCCGGCCGTTCTTCTGCCTGGACAAAGTTGATTTCCGAGTAGCCAGGCTTGATGATCTCGATCATATCCTCTGCCATGGCGCAGTACAGTTCGCATTTATGCTTTTTTCTAAAAATTTCAGCATAAGGGAACCAGGCTAAAATATCTCCTAAAATGCCGACCGGGAATTTGATCAGCACTTTTTTACCCTCTAAATTTAAATCATGGGCGAAGATCAGCTTGCCTTTTTCGTAGACCTCGATGCGGAAATCGACAAAATACTTTTTACTGCTGGTCACCAGCACACCGCTGGCAGCAGCATCGTACAGCGTCAGGCAGGCATCCCGATCCAGAAAGCGGACCCGGTAATCACCCGCCGGTACTTCGACGCGGGCGCCGTAGTTAAAGTCGAACCGGATGCCTGGCTGGCCGCTGTCCTGCGTGACCGGCCCGGCATAAAAACGCATATAGGGTTTGGCAGTGGTGCTGTCAGAATTGCCCTTGCTGCTGGCTGCATCGGCAGTTTTACTACTGCCGGCGCTGTTTACCGCTTCTTTTTCCAGATGGTCAGACTGCCAGCCTTTCTCTGCTGTTTTCACTTCAGCCATCTTATTTACTCCTTTGCTTTCAGCTTCTTTTTTTGCTTATGATGTTCCATTTTTATATAAGTGCAGCAGCTGCAAAATCTGCTGTACTTCTTCCCGTGTATAAACCTCCTGTGCGCCTGTGGTATGTTCCTTTGCCTTAGCAGCTTTGGCTTCCACCCACTCAGGAACTGTTTTGGCATCAAAAATATTTTCCAGCGTGCAGTCGAAGACATCAGCGATACGCAGCAGCAGCTTCAGAGTTACTTTTACATGACTATGCTCAATATTGCTCAGGTGAGTCTGACTGATCCCGATACGCTTGGCCAGCTCCTGCTGGCTGAGCTGACAGGCAGTGCGCAGGAATCTGATATTGTTGCCGAGCTGCTGTAAACACTTTTCGTCATACATTTTTGCGTCGCCACCCTTGTTCCAGTTTTTAAGCACAACCTTTAGTTACATATCTTTTATTAAAATCATTGATTATTTGTTATTGATTTAAAAACATTTGTTAAAATAATATTTCAATTTATTATAGCACGTTTGTACCCCCCCGCAAGACGCTCGCTTTTGCTGTGAGCAAAACTTTTTCGAGTCTTGGGGCGCATTACGCCAGCGGCTTTAAGACTATCGGCGTTTGCGCTAAGACTGTGCTTACCATCGCCCCCAAAATATTCACACCGTTTTTCTAAATACTGCTAACAAAAAAGACAGGCAGAGGAATAAAATTATAGCGCGACAAAAAATCTCGGATTTCGCGACAAAATAAATTAGACAATTATTTATGCAAAAAAGCCTGTTTAAACGATATTTAAACAAGCTTTTTATATTGTATAATCACATTATTAAAATTAGGAGTGTGATTATATCATTATGCAGAAAATTAAACGAAGAATGAAACTTCCAAATGGCTTTGGCAGTATTATTTTTTTACATGGTAGCCGCCGCCGACCATGGGCCGTACTTAAAACCATCAACGGTAAATCCAAGTACATAGGTTATTTTCCAACACACGCAGAGGCCTTAATCTTTTTGGCTGATTGCAATAAAGACCCGTCTATTTATCTCCCATCTTTAATCACTTTTAGCGAAGCATATCAACTGGAAATGGCAGAGCGTAAAGCTAAGATTGCCAGCGTCACGGCAAAAAATTATGAAGTAATTTTTGGATATTGCAAGCCTTTGCACAATAAGCCGCTTACCAGCCTTAAAGTTGCAGATTTACAGTCTATCATTAAAACTGTATCTAATCTTGGCATAGGTCACGCTACCCAGAAGAAAATAAGACAGTTATATCACAATATTTATAAATACGCTGTCAAGTACCAAATCATCCCTCCTACTGCAGATATATCAAGGTTTGTGGATATCGATCTTCCCAAAAGGATTAAAACGAAACAACCTTTTAATACCCGCCAGCTTAATAGGGTAAAAGCCCTTGCAGATAGTAGTGATCCTCTAGCACCTTATGCAATGATCGTAATAATGATGTGTTATAGCGGACCAAGGCCAAGCGAAT
>NZ_CATWDQ010000011.1:0-78153 GCF_958349595.1 uncultured Phascolarctobacterium sp.
AACGTCGAAAGTACTTGGCTGGAAGCGGCCTGGGAGGATAGAAAGTTGCCGGTTAAAAAGCAGACATACCATTTTTGGTATGTCTGCTTTTTTATTATTAGTTATCTATCCGAGCAGGCCCTGGCCTGGGACACATGAGCCACCTAGAGCTTCAGCTCGTGTGGCGCAGCGGTTACGAGCGCAGCGAGATAACATCCTCTGACCGCCGGTGTATAAAAAGGAGCATGCGCGTGCGATAGAAAGATACTTTATTTTTTCTATAGGCGTCAGTATAATTTTCTAACTTCTTTTATTTGCTGATTTGAATAAAAAACGGTACAATAATCTTGTACAGAACTTTACACTGGAGGTATATCATATGGAACTGACTGAAGTTACTAAATTCCGTCGTGCTGTTTTAACAGGTTTGGCAAAATTTACATGGCAGGGTACTTTACCGGAGCATGTTTATGATATACTCTACAGCGTTGTAACTGAAGATGGCCCGCGTGTGCGCTGTTGTGTGCATAAAGAACGGGCGGTGTTAAAGAATCGTATCAACATGGCGTTGGGACTTACGGTAGACCTGAACATCGTGGAAGCTTCTACTCGTGCTTTAGCAGAGCCTGTCAATAAAGAATTGCCAATTATCGATGTTTTACCGGAAGCCTGTGATCAGTGTCCGATCGACAAATTTTTGATCACCGATGCTTGCCGCCATTGTGTAGCCCATAAATGTATGAACAAATGCCCTAAACAGGCTATTTCTATTCACCAGAACAGGGCCTATATAGATAAAAGTAAATGTATAGAATGTGGTATGTGTAAAAAGGTCTGCCCTTATGGGGCGATCATTGAAGTAAGCCGTCCCTGTGAACGTGCCTGTCCTTTAGATGCGATTACGGCAGGTGCTGACAGGAAAGCGAAAATCGATACGCAGAAATGCGTTCAATGCGGTGCCTGCCGCAGCGCATGTCCTTTTGGTGCAATCGACGAACGCAGCAGTATCGTACAGCTTATCCAGACTATTAAAAGCGGGCAGCAGGTCTATGCGCTGCTGGCGCCCTCTTTTATAGGGCAGCTGGGTTTTAAAGTAACGCCGGAACAGATAGTTGCCGCTATCAAAAAAATGGGTTTTGCCGGTGTCGAAGAAGTTGCTGTCGGAGCCGATATGGCGGCATTACATGAAGCGGAAGAATTTATGGAGAAAGTGCCGGCGCAGCAAAGCTTTATTACCAGCTCTTGCTGTTCTTCGTTCGTTTCCCTTATTAAACAGCATTTGCCCGAGCATATCGATAAAATTTCTACTACAGTTTCGCCAATGGTTGCTTGCGGACGCTATGTAAAAACAAAATATCCGGATGCCGTTACGGTTTTTATTGGGCCTTGTATAGCTAAAAAGGGTGAAGCCAGACAGTTCGCTGATGCTATTGATTATGTGCTGACCTTTGAAGAATTATTCTGTATGCTGGAAGGAGCGGGGATTGACCCTGCCGCAGTTACACCTGAAGAATACGCTACCAAAGCATCGGGCTTCGGTATTTCCTTCCCTTTGCACAAAGGGGTGCAGGGGGCTGTAGCCCATGCACTGCAGGAAGCAGGGCGTCCTGAACCAGCTATGCATTATGCCAGTGGCTTGGAGCATTGCCTTGAAGATCTGCAGAAAGTTATTGACGGGAAAATAAGATGTGAGCTGTTTGAAGGTATGGCCTGTGACCGTGGCTGTATCGACGGTCCGGGTGGTCTGACGGAGCCGGGCCTCGTAACGGTATTGCTGAAAAAATATGCTGCTGAAGCACAGCAGAAAAAACTGCATGATGATAACGAAGCAGTTGAAGCAGTCAAAAAAGTTGATATGAAAGTATAATGACGGCGCTAATCTCTTTCTCTGCCTGAATGAAGCAAAAAGACCTTACCTTGCAAAAGGTAAGGTCTTTTTTTACGAAACTTTTTACATCAATCTTTACGCATCAAACCTAAAGAATCAAGCAGTTTAAAGGTCAGGCTCATCAAAATAGCGACCAGTGTTGCCAAAACCATACCCTGAACGCTGATCGTTCCGAAGGTAAGTTTGGCGCCACTGAGGCCGACGATCATAATTACAGAGGACATTACAAGATTAGCAGACTTGCTGTAATCGACCTTACTTTCAACCAGTACCCTGATCCCGGAAGCAGCAATAACGCCGAACAGCAGGATGCAGACGCCGCCCATGACGGGAACGGGGATACTGCGGATAAGCTCGGACAGCTTACCGACAAAGGAAAGGCAGATCGCCATGACTGCCGCACCGCCGATAACCCATACGCTGTAAACTTTAGTGATGGCCATAACGCCGATATTTTCACCATAAGTGGTATTAGGAGTAGCACCGAAGAAACCGGACAGGATGTTGGAGCAGCCGTCAGCAAAAAGTGAACGCGCCAGGCCCGGATCTTTGATCAGATTGCGTTCTACTACGTTGCCGGTAACTACTAAATGGCCGATGTGTTCGGCCAGCACTACTAAAGCCGCCGGAGCAATGATCAGGATCGCATTGATATTGAAGGTCGGCTGATAAAAATGCGGCAGCTGGAACCACGGGGCGGCTGCGACAGGAGCTAAATCTACCAGCCCCATAAAGAAAGAGAAGATATAACCGCAGATAACGCCGAATAAAATAGGGATAATAGAAAGAAAGCCTTTAAAAGCTACGGAACCAATAATCGTCACAGCCAGAGTAAACATGGAAACCGCAATATTACGGAAATCGATCACATCACCTGTAAGACCGGCCATGCCTGCCGCCGTAGGCGCAAGCTCCAGGCCGATAACAGCGATGATGGCACCCATACAGGCAGGTGGGAAAATAACGTCTATCCAGCCGGTGCCGGTATATTTGATAATGAGGGAAAATAAAATGAAGATAAGACCGAAAACGATAAAACCGGATTGGGCGTCAGAGTAACTGGATGTACTTAGAATGACCATTACCGGGGAAATAAAAGCAAAACTGGAACCAAGATAAGAAGGTATTTTGCCTTTGGTAAGAAAAATATACAATAATGTGCCAATACCATTCATAAACAAACAGGTAGTAGGATTGACATTGAAGAGAAACGGCACGAGCACAGTTGCGCCGAACATTGCAAACAGATGCTGGATACTGAGCGGAATGTTGAGCAGAAGCGGCGGACGTTCCTCGACTTGGATAACTTTGCGTTCCATGATGATGACCTCTTTTCTAAGTTTAAATGCTTATATAATTGTAAAATTTTTTTGGCAAATTGGCAATAGCAGTGACAATTTTGTGATAGAAAAGTAATATCTAGGTGAAGCTTGCTAAAAAACATAGTTTTGCCATAGGTTCGATGCTATAATGAAGGCATAATGAAATGGGAGGTCTTACTATGAAAAAAGTTAAAGCACTGGCAGCTGCAACACTGGTTGCCATAAGTTTATTATCGATGCAGGGTGCTGCTATGGCAGCCGAAGCAAATACGATTTCTGTCAGAGGCGTTGCCAAACAGGAAGTAGCGCCGGATATGGCTTATGTAACGCTGGGGATCAGCGTTAAAGCCGATACTGCCGAAGCAGCGCGCGATCAGGCTGCGGAAGCAAGCCAGAAGGTACGCCGGGCCCTGTTAGGGCTGGCGATCAGCGAAGGCAATATCCAAAGCTCCAGCTATAACCTGTATCCTGATTATGAAAATATCAACGGCAAAAGCAGGCAAAAAGGCTATGTCTTGAATACCACCTTGCGGATCAAGGTAGACGATTTGAAAAAACTGGGCGATGTTATCGATAAAACCGTTCAGGAAGGCGTTACTAATGTCAATCAGGTCAACTTTGCCTTAAGCGAAGAAAGCACTGTGCAGCGTCAGCTTTTAGCAGCTGCCGTTGACAATGCCAGGACGAAAGCTGCGATCGTGGCCAATGCCGGCGGACGTAACCTTGGCGAAATGCTCAGCGCCGAAGTCAGCGACTACAACGGCGAGACTATGGTTGCGTCAGGAATGAATTATAAACGGTCGTTAGCAGCCGATGCGGCAGCTCCGACGCAGCTGATGCCCGGTACTTTGAAAATAGATACCAGCGTTGAAGTGACCTTTAAACTGAATTAAAAATATGCAAAAGTCCTGCCGCTTCAAGCGGCAGGACTTTTTTCGCTTTAATACTATTTCTTGGGCAGTTCGTATGCTGCCAAAGCGTGCAGCAAAGCAGGAGAGCCGGGCTTATGCTCGGCGCACAATTGCTTCCAGGCGGCAAAGTTTTCCAGCTCCTTGCCCCATTTAAAACAGTCGTCGTCGCTGTAGCAGGCGGCCACCAGCGGCGCTGCCTCATCGGCAGGCGTTTTGCCGGCATCGTCTGTAAAAACCACAAAAACTTTTTCATCTTCAAAATCCATACCATAAATCACGATATTTTCTTCCTCAGTTGCCGATTCCCAGCAGCCAAGCCGTTCAAATTCCTGTGCCAATCCAGCCATACTATTACCTCGCTTTTCTTTTCCTAAACACATTCTCTTTATAGAATAGACCATTTTCAGGTATTTGTCCATGTGGTTTAATGCTAAAAATGTCTGCAAAGTTCAGCGCATTATAGTATAATAAACCAAAGAGTACAAACGAAAGGTGCGAAGCAACAGTCATGGAAAAGCGCAAAGCAAGCGAAATAATGCAGGTCGAATTTATCTGCCCCAAGTGCGGTAAACATCTGGCCTGGGCTGTGCGAACAGCCAGCATGAGCTGCCCTGCCTGCGGCAAGTGGGTAACAGACAAAAATAGAAAACAGACCCCGGCCGATGCTTTGATGCCTATTGACAGCGATCAGCTGGTGCTTTTTTAGATTTTTGAAAGAGGGGATATGAAGTATGCAAAAAATCTGGCAGGAAGCAGAAGCTCTGCAGCCCGAATTAGTAAAGCGTCGTCGTGATCTGCACCGTCATCCTGAAACAGGCTGGACGGAGTTCAGGACCGCTTCCATGGTGATCAAAGAACTGCAGGCACTGGGTTATGACGTTTATATGGGCGACGATGCCCTTGAAGAATCTGAAATGATGGGACTTCCCGGAGCGGAAGTTCTGGAGCAGGCTATGGCCCGCGCCGTCAGCGAAGGCGCTGACGCAGATCTGGTAGAGAAAATGAAGGGCGGAAAAACAGGAGTCGTCGGCGTGATGAAATTTGCCCGACCCGGTAAAACTGTCGCTTTTCGTGTCGATATGGACTGCAATGATGTTGAAGAATGCGCAGACGAGCAGCATCGCCCCCTGGCAAACAGTTTTCGTTCGCTGCATGCGAACGCGATGCATGCCTGTGGTCACGACGGCCATGTCACTATTGGCCTTGGCCTGGCTAAACTGCTTGCTGCACATAAAGAAGAGCTGGCAGGAACCGTCAAGCTTATTTTTCAGCCGGCCGAAGAAGGTGTGCGCGGCGCACGTGCTATGGTAGCCAAAGGTATCGTTGACGATGTCGATTATATGTTTGGCGGGCACATTGGCTTTAAAGCAACCGAAGCGGACTCGCTTGTCTGCCTGACAGGCGGTTTTCTGGCAACGACAAAACTGGACGCCAGCTTCAAAGGCGAATCCAGCCACGCCGGTGCCGCACCTGAAAAAGGCCGCAATGCCCTTTTGGCAGCGGCAGCATCATGTATCGCGCTGCACTCTATTTCCCGCCACGGGCAGGGCGCTTCCAGGATCAACGTAGGCGTATTACAGGCCGGTACCGGCAGGAATGTTCTTCCTGACGTGGGGCTGATCAAAATGGAAACACGCGGCGCCAATACCGAGATCAATGAATTTATGATAAGTGAAGCCCGCCGCATGATCAAAGCCTCCGCCGATATGTATAATGTCGACGTCACTATCAGCGAAGCAGGCGGTGCGCCTGCCTGTGTAGCCGACCATGAACTGGGCGCCGAGATCAAAGTGCTCGCAGAACGCTGCGGTCAATATGCCAAAGTTGTGGACTATATGGATCTGGGCGGCAGTGAAGACTGCTCGTATTTTATGGAACGTGTGCAGCAGAAGGGCGGCCGTGCCGCTTACCTGATGTATGGCACTGAAATTGCCGCCGGACATCATAACAGCTGCTTCGATTTTGATGAAAACTGCCTTTATAAAGCTGTGGCTATGCTTACTGAGCTTGCCATCGCCTATACCAACAAATAAGAAAAGGCTCGCATTGCGGGCCTTTTTAACATAGGCAAGGTTTTTATCATGATTAAGTTATTAAAATAACACGCATTTGTCACAAAGGTTTGCTATAATATAAAAAGTACGAACCGATGAGAGGAGTTGTGATCATGAAATTACAACGCACATTTATTCTAACATTGATTTGCCTGTTTACGCTGGGATTGGGTATCGTCAGCGCGGCAGAGCCACCAGAAAAGATCTATCCCAGCCCGGTACGCGACGTAATGGCTACTACCGGCGAAATAATTGCCGTTGACGGAGATAAAGTAACTGTAAAAGGCGATGGCAATTATCCTGTAGCCACAGTTATCGTAACTGATAAAACCTTGCTTATCGACGGGAAAGACGGCGACCTGAAAGGCGACCGCGCTTTAAGGAAAGGCCGCAAAGTGACCGCCTACTATTCCAGCAAAATGACCCGCAGCTATCCGCCGCAGGCAGAAGGCTTTGCCATTGTTTTTGGCAAAAATAACGAAAAACAGGGCAAATATATGCATGTTGAAAAGGTTATTCCCAGTGAAGACGGAGAATCCGTACGCCTGCTCAACTCTAACCGTGACATCATCGTAACTGTCAGCAAAGACGTTTATGAAGACTGTCAGAATATCAAAGAAGGCGACCGCATCATGGCCTGGTATAACATCATGACCATGAGCCTGCCGGGGCAGACCAATGCCACCAAGGTAGTCGTATTACCTTAAAATAGTATAGTTCCAGTGGGAGAGAGGGTTCAGTGATGAAAATTTTTATGGATACCGCTGATGTCGACGAAATAGCTGGCATGGCGGAATTGGGTATCATCTATGGTGTTACTACTAATCCCAGCCTGATCGCTAAAAGCGGACGCACGCAGGCTGAAGTGATACCGGAAATCTGCAAACTTGTAACAGGGCCGGTCAGTGCGGAAGTTATCAGTACCGACTGTGCCGGCATGGTGCGTGAAGCACGTCAGCTGGCACAGATAGCCGATAACATCGTTGTCAAGATCCCCTGTATTGCCGAAGGCTTAAAAGCAGTAAAGATCCTGAGCAGCGAGGGTATAAAAACCAATGTTACCCTGGTGTTCAGCTTATCTCAGGCCATGCTGGCCGCTAATGCCGGCGCGTCCTACGTCAGTCCCTTTATCGGACGTTTGGACGACATCGGTGAAGACGGCGTGCAGCTTGTTGCCAATATGGTCAAAATCTTTAAGCAGTATGGTCTGAAAACGGAGATCATCGCTGCCAGTATCCGCAATCTTGACCATGTCAATCAGGTCATGCTGGCCGGAGTGCAGATAGCGACGATCCCGACCAATGTGCTGGAACAGATGCTGCTGCACCCGCTGACTGATAAAGGCCTGGAAAAATTTTTGCAGGACTATGCAAATAGTTTAAAACAGTAGTTGGGGATAATTATACTTATGAAAAAAATTTTAGGAAACCTTATAGCCGCATGTATGTGCGGCTTTCTTTTGAATACCCCGTCCGCAGGTCTGGCTCAGGCTGTCTGGCCGCAGCAGGGCGTACCTGATCATCAGCAGCTGCGGGCCAAAGTGAAGGCCGACGGTCCGCGGCTGCTATTTTCCGACAGCCCGGAAATGGTTTACGAAACAGGTATTTTATACCGGGATACACTGCAGGGTGAAGGGCGGCTGTTCTTTCATCATGTCAACGGTACCAGTAAACTGAAAAAGCTGGCGATCCTTGTCAAAAATAACGGATTGCGTCCTGCCAGTTTTACTGTTACCCGCAGCGGTATCGACGGTCCCAGCCATGACTATCAGGCTGTTGGTAAAAAATCACAGGAATATTATTTTGCTGACCAGAAACCGCACACCACTACGCTGGGTTTTGGCAAAACGACGGAACTTCTGGGCGGGCAAGGCACGCTGCTGCCGCCAGACAAGCTTTTAACAGGCACTATCGACTTTACCAGCGACAGGCCGGTCGAAGTAACGGTACTGATGTGCGAACCGCAGAGCGATGTTGAACTTTTTGCGGCATTGGCGCAGCAGCTGCCTATGGACGAGCATCCTTTGCGGGGTACTTTTGCCAAAGCTGAGCTGAACTATACGCTGCAGCGTCCGATTGAAACTGAAACAGGCACAGGCTACGCACTGCTTTTAGCAGACAGCCAGACCGGCGAATATCTGCGGGGCATAGATGCGACCACAGGGCTGCCGGCCGAAAACTATGGCAATTACGGCGTTGTTTATAATATCGATTATAAGCTGAAAGGCGATAAACCTTATGAGCTTTGGCTCAATCCGTGGGGCGGCATGTTTGCCGGCGTAGGCGTTTTAGAGCAGGGCAGTGAACGTAAGCTCATCAATATCCCTGATATTCCTGCTTTTGGCCGCTTAGGCGAAGAAGGCTTCCGCATCGCTACGCTTGAGCCCAGCAGTGAAGGACGTTTTACCTGGTCGCCTCCGGGAGCGTCCAATCTGCCGATCAGGCTTTTCTGGCTGCCGGCTGATTATAAAGCACCGCATCTGCACGACTGAAAAACGCCAAAAAGCGCAATGCAAAGCATTGCGCTTTTTGTTTTAAAATAATATCTGTAAATTCAAAACACCGATAAAAATCGGTGTTTTTTTGATTGCGCTAAAAGTAGGTTTTGCAAGACTATTAAAACTGACGAAACAAAAGAAGATAAATATGTCTTGCGGGGGGGGACGAATGTGGTATTATATCAAAAATAACTTACAAGCATAATATAAACTATAAAAAATAATAAATTGTTAATAAAAGAAAGATATAAACTATTAGAAATAAAAATAAAGCTTCTTGTAGAGACTGTTGGAAAAATAATGACGGCAATAAAAAATTGGGGAATTTTTTATTATATGTTGCAACTTTATTTCAAGAAAGGTGAGATGGTTATGCAAAAAACAGAGCAAGGTAAACGAAATTTATTACAGAAAAAAGTAATGTCTTCTTTACTGGCGGCAAGTGTTATGTGCTGCTGGGGGATCAATGTTCCAGGCGAAGCCGCTGTAGCAACTGAAAAAGTTGTCAACAGTGACCTGCCTGCAGGTTTGGAAACCAACACTGAATTTGTAACTGTTTCAGGCGGCAGCAGGATCACAGGTACAGTCAGGATCATCAATGACGTCAACAATCAGACGGGTGCCCATGGCAGTGCCATGAATATCCGCACTGCCGATGCTGTTATCATTGATGGCGCCGGCCATGTAGAGATCCGAACTTATAATGATGATGCCTATGCTCATACCAATGCCATCAGGCTGCATAATGACGGTGCCAGTCTGCTGATAGACAAAGCCGGTTACAATGTGACTATGGCCTTGGACGCTGCTGGCGGCCAAAGCACTAAATATGACGAAGTGGCCGGTATCTATGTTGCCAATAACAATCAAAATGTAGTTATCACTGCCGACAATATCAATTTTGAAAATAATGGTTATAGCCGCGGCTACGGTATTTGGACCGGAGTAGGGGCTGCCAACAGCACTATCACGCTCAATGGCAATGCCAATTTTTCTGACGCTGCCAGCACAAAAGAAGCTTATGCTATTCGTCACGATCATGGCAATACTATCATCAACGGTGATACCAATATCAATATGACAGGCGCCGGCAGTTCAGCCCTGCGTGCGATCAATGGCACAGTTGAATTTAATGGCAATACGGTTATCAATCTCAGCGGTGATGTAGCCTATATCGACCGTTACGTACCGGCCTTTGGCCTTTGGAACGGCGCTACTCCTTATGGCGTTACTCCGATCAATGGAGCACAGATTAAGCTGACTGGCAATACTCAGATCAACACCACCGGGGCAGGCAGTGCCGCAGTGGTTACCGAAGCCGCAGGCGGTACTACCGAATTTTTTGGCACCACTAAAATTACTACTGCCGGCGACAGCGGCAAATGGGGTCGTTATAGTACCAAAGACCTGGGCGCTCACGGCGTCTATAATGAAAACGGCACTACCAATTTCCACGGCAATCTGTTTATCGATACTACAGGTAAAGACGCTACTGCTATTCATGCGCTCAGTGGTCAGGTAAACCTTAACCATTTTAGCGACGGCACGGAAGCGCTGGCGGTCATTACAACAGCTAAAGACAACGCCAACGGTATTTACAATAACAAAGCAGCTGTCAATGCGGCTGCGCATGTCAATATTTTTACGTCCGGCGCTAATGCTTCGGCAGTCAAGACTGATGGTGAAAGCACTACTGTTTTGAATGGACGCAATTACCTTACCACATCGGGTGATAAAGCGCATGGTATTGAAGTCTATGCTGCGGCTTCCTCTAAAGGCAGTGAAGAAAAAGCGGCTCAGGTAAAAGTAGGCGGCGATTCTACCATATATACCCAGGGGGCACAGTCACATGGCGTTTATGCGGATATGCTGGATGCCAACATTGCTTTAGGTGATGACAGCAATGTGACTACTAAAGGCGACGGTGCGCATGGACTTTACGCGGCCCGCGGCGTTATCGAAACAGGTGACGGATTACAGCTCAGCGTGCAGGGAACAGGAGCCCATGCTGCTTATGCCGATTCTGCCGACGGCAGCATCAAATTCCAAGGCGGGGCCGATATCAGTGCTGTCGCCCCGGGCAGCTATGCTGTTTATGCTGATAACGGCGGTAAAATCGAAGGGCTTGCCGCTGACAGCAGATTTACTATCCATGGCAATATGTTGGCTGATAACAGCGGCAGTATCGAACTTGATCTGGCAGCCAACTCACTGTTTGCAGGTAAATCCGCAGTAGAAAACTCCGGTACCATAGATCTGACGATGACTGACAGTATGTGGAGAATGACTGGCTCATCCTCGCTGACCAATTTTATTAATAATACCTCAGTAGTTGATATGACCAAAGATGGCGGCAGCTTCAGTAGCCTTACTGCCGAAAATATCAGTGGCAACGGCGGTTATTTTGTTCTGGATATCGACGGTACGACCAATGTCAACAACAGTGACCGCATCTATGTGACCGATACCTTTGACGGTACTCATGCTATCGCCTTAAATGAGATCACCGGTCTTTATACAGGTACAGAAGCCGAAAACACAGTGCTGGCCAGCGTTAAAAATAATAATGGTAAATTTACAGCCGTAGATGGTGAAGGCACACTGTATTACCAGCGCTACGAACTGGATAAAAAAGCAAATACATATGATCCCAACTACACTACCGACTGGTATCTGAAAGCTGTAACCAATATCGATCCTGAAGAAAAACCGACTCCCGGTGTGGAGGGTGCCGTCTCGGCAGGAGCGCTGGCCTATTACACCTGGCTCGATCACGACCAGCTGATGAAACGTTTGGGTGATCTGCGGCATAAAGGCGCAGATGAAAAAGGGATCTGGGTCAGAGTCAAAGGCGCCAAAATAGGCCGCAATGGTAATTTTGGTTTCAAAAACAAGTATACACATTATGAATTAGGCTATGATGAAGTAATGAAAGCAAAGCCCAACTACACCCGCTATGGAGGCGTATCTGTCAGCTATGCTGACGGCGATGCCGGCTATTCCCGCGGCAGCGGCGAAAATAACAGTCGGGCCATGAATTTCTATGTTACAGAAATGGGTAATAAAGGCCATTATCTGGATGTCGTTTTACGTTTCCATCATATGGATACCAACTTCAAAATGTTCGACGAAAACGGTAAAAAGATTCGCGGTGATATGCATAATGTCGGTGTCTCCTTAAGCGGCGAATACGGACGTAAAAAAATACTGGACGACAAAGGCTGGTATATCGAACCGCAGGGGCAACTGACACTGGGGTATCTTGGTGGCGATAATTATACCACCAGCAACGGCATTGACGTACGTCAGGGAGGTATTCGCAGTGCCTTGGGACGGTTAGGTTTTAATCTGGGCAAAGACATCGACTCCAAAACAAATATTTATCTCAAAGCCAACCTGCTGCATGAATTTGGCGGCGGTTATCACGCCACGCTGACAGACAGCAGCGGCAGCTGCATAAAAATGGACCGCAGCTTTAAAGATACCTGGTTTGAGTATGGTATCGGCGCAGCGATCCAGACTGGTAAAAATAATCATATATATCTTGATTTTGAACGTAGCGCCGGCGGTGATTTTCAAAAAGACTGGAGCTGGAATATCGGTTCACGCTGGACCTTCTAACTATTTATAAAATAATACATGTTTTTCATCAGAGTATGGCAACCCTGTGCTCTGATTGAAAATATTCCCCAATCCAGATCTGCTGTTTTTAAGCAGGTCTGGATTTTTTGTATCTTTTTCAGGGAAAAAATAAAAAATCCACCCCAAAATTAAAAACTTCAAACCAAAATTTCCCCTCGACGGGCAAAAAAATTAAAAATTAAAAAAATTTTCTAAAAATTTTTTCGACTCTTGCCCAACCTTTGAAACCAAGCCGCCGAGCCGTTTACATAGGCCGGCGGCGCCAAGCGTATCGCGGCGCAAACACAAAAATGTACACAAAATCCTTCGTGCGTCTTGTGGGGGGGTACAGAGGTGCTATAATAACTAAAGATATTGCTTTTGTAAATAAATATAAAGCTGTAATTTGAAAATATGAACAGTAAGTGTCGCTAAGTAAAATTTTCAGGCAGCTTTTATTTGTCTGCCCAAAGCTGCAGGGGGTGAAGTATGTACGATGAAACTAAACTGAAAGGTGTCGGTGCCCGTATCCGCAACCTGCGGGCCGAACAGGAACTGACGCAGTTTGAACTGGCAGCAAAGATCGGTGTCAGCCAGACGCACCTTAGTAACATCGAGTGCGGCCGGGTACAGATCAGCCTGAAGCTGCTGCTGCGGATCGCCAATGTGCTGGAGAGGCGGCTGGACTATTTTTTAGGACTGCCGTCTTTACCGTTTGCTGCTGCCGCACCACAAGGCAGCTACACGGTAGAAGAACTGGGGGCGCTGCTGCAAATGCTGCAGCTTTTAAAAACAACGAACCATTGAGGAAAATATAAAACTAATCAAACCATAAGGGAGCTGGGAGAAGATGAGTAAAAGGGATATGCGTGCCAAAAAACTGCTTTTGGCAGTGTTATTGGCTATGAGCATGCAAAGCTATTATGCTGCGCCCACGTGGGCGGCCGAGGCCGGTCAGCCAACAGGGCAGACCGAGACTGTGGACGGAAAAGGGCAGAGCGATGGCACCACAACGCCTGCTGGGGACGAAGCAGAAACTGTAAGGAAGACAGATACGAAACAAGAAGCCGATGAGGCTCTTACTATTATGGGTTACAGTGTCAATACCCTTAATGCTGATGAGGACGCTGGAATTATGCCAACACTTGTTGGTGGTTATACAGGGAGCTATAATGCAGGTACTGGTTCTAATTACACGGTTGATTATGCTACAGCTGTAGGTTACAATGCTGTAGTTAATCATCTCAACAGTACTGCTTTAGGCTATAATGCTTCAACCAGCGCAGAAGAACAGGTATCTTTCGGACATTGGGACAGTACTACCAGTACATGGACCACAACCCGCAGCCTGGCAGGTATTAAAAATATTGAAATGGCAGGCGCTTTGACAGGCGTTACTACCATTAACGATGCTAATTTTACTGTAGATAGAGAATACGAGAACATAGCTATTGGTATTTCCGCGAAGATAGCATCGGGTAGTCAGGGGGTGGTGCTTGGTCATGAGGCTGCGGTCAATGGGACTGGTGGTGTGGCTGTTGGTCGTGCGGCTAGAACATATGGTGAAAATGCTACAGCGCTTGGTTTTTGGGCTGAAGCATTTTCAA
The DNA here is from genome assembly GCF_958349595.1 of uncultured Phascolarctobacterium sp. NCBI lineage: Bacteria > Bacillati > Bacillota > Negativicutes > Acidaminococcales > Acidaminococcaceae > Phascolarctobacterium > uncultured Phascolarctobacterium sp. Next base: position 13,880 of record NZ_CATWDQ010000011.1, read on the forward strand.
AAGATAGTATTGCAATTGGTTCTGGTGCTCAGGCTGGTGGTAAGAATAGTATAGCCATTGGCAGTAATAGCAAGACTATTAGTGCAGATGATAGTGTAGCTATTGGTTTTGGTGCTTCTGTTGGTGATGAGACTGTAAACAGTATTGTTATAGGTACCGGCAGTTATACAGCAAAAAATAATGAAGTTAATTTTGGCTATTACAGATTTGACGCTGATGGAAATTTGGATGACTCTGCTTATTATGGCCGCAGTCTGGCGGGTATAAGCAGTATCGATTTTATCGCCGGCGAATATGGAAATAAGGGCGCGATCACAGGTCTTAGCAGCATTAACGGCGTGGCAGTTTTGGGCAGTGCGGCTGATGGCCTGACGATTGGCGGCAATGCGATTATCGGCAAAACTGATATTCCTTTCAGCAGTGAAGGTTTCAGTGTCAGCAATACAGGTGCACTGACGGCTGGCGGCATTATCTTAAAGGATGGCGAGATCAAATGGGAGGATACAAGTAAGGGGATTATAATCGGTAATGGTTTTGCTGAGGGTGGTTCTATAGCTATTGGTGGAGCATCTGCCTCTTCTAGTGAGAGTATTGCCATTGGTCAGGCTATTAATACTGCTTCTTACTCTACTATTCTTCTGGGCTATGATTCATATATCCATGATAACTCTGACAATAGTATTGTTTTAGGCGAGAGTTCAACAGTTCTTGGTGGAGCTAGTTATAGTAACATTATCGGTAGCGGTTCAAGTATATGTGATGACAGCCCATATAGTATTATTATGGGTCGCGATTCAACTATAAATGCTAATAGCAAGAATAGTACTATTATCGGCAACGGTTCAAGTATAGAAAGTGACAGCATAAACAGTATAGTTTTGGGTTCTGACATATATGTTGCTGGGAGTAACAATGTCGCCCTGGGTTATGGGAGCAGAGTTGAAGATGAGAACGGCAGCGTTGTAAACAACAGCCTTGCGCTGGGCGCCGGCAGTCGGGCTAGCGAAGATAATCAAGTGAATTTCGGCTATTACAGGTTTGATTTTGATAATGATGATTTTGATCTTTCTACTTACTACGGCCGCAGCCTGGCAGGTATCAGCGATATTACGATAGTCGATGGTGACCAGTTGGACGCGGACAATACTAACAAAATTACCATTACCGGCAGCAGAATTACAATAGGCGGCGATGCTGCCAACCAAACGGTTATCGAAAACGGTACGATCAATAGCAGCAAAATTAATGGTATGAACATTTTTTATGGTACTAACGATGATCCGGATTCTGGCAATCTAGGCAGTATGGCATTTGGTAAAGATGCCCAAGTCAGAAATTTGCTTGAGCGCAGTTCCAGAGATGCGACGGTGATCGGTACCCAAGCAAGTGTAAACTCTGCTAATGCTGTGGCCCTGGGCGCTTATAGTATGGTTGGCGATCTCGATGGTGATTGGATTGGTTACAATTCTGCGGCTATAGGCGCTTATTCTAATGTCAGGAACTCTGATAGTGTCGCTTTAGGCTATCAGGCTTATGTAGATGAGGAAAATAGTTTGGCCCTGGGCGCTTATTCTTCTACAAGTGGTTATCAGACTGTCAGTTTCGGTCATAAAGAAGGTGATCTTTATTATGACTATGTCAGTGGTAGTATTGCTGTATATGATGATAATCTGTTCCGCAATCTGACAAATATAGCTGATATCGAGATGAACGGCACTTTGCGCGGATTGGCTGATGCAATATTGTCTGCTGACAGCACGGAAGCCGTCAGCGGCAGGCAATTGTATGCGACAAACCAGAATGTTACTGATTTAACCGGGCGCATGACAACTGCTGAAACAAGTATTACTGACCTAACTGGGCGTATGACAACTGCTGAAGGGAGTATTACTACAGTAAAAAAGAGTACCTACAAGATTGAATATTCCCCAGCAACAGGAACTACAGTAGATGGTGTGACGATCAAAGCGGGCGTTGTAAGCAGTGTGAAAAGTATCAACGGTGTCGCAATCGACAACAGCGGCAACCTGACCACGACCGGTACTTACAACGGCGTGACTATCGGCAGCGGTAAGGTGAATGGCGTAACGCTGGGAACAGATGGTACAGTCAACAGTGTAACTATCGGCACAGCAGGTATCAGCGGTACAGATACCTTTAACGGTGTAATGTTGAAAAAAGACGGCAGCAATTATACAGTGGGCGACGTTGACGTGACGCAGCTGAAAACAACGATCAGTGACAGTACTAATGGTTTGCTGAAACGTACGGACGATTTGGAAACAGCTGTTAACGATACTACAACTGGCTTGTCTGCTACTTATACGAAAGCAGAAGCAAATGCTGTGTCTATCGGCGAGCTGCAAACAGCCACCACCGGCATGAGCTACAGCGGTACAGCAGGTGCGGAAATGACCACCTTTGCCGGCGGCGTAACTGCGGCTAATTTACAAGTAGGCGGTAACTTCGGCGTAACCGCTGACGGCGCATTGACGGCGGCAACCATCAACGGCGTGACGATCAGCGGTACTGATGCGGCTAAGAATGCGACCATTGGCGGTTATAGCTTAAAAGAGATAAGTGATGATATTGCCGGGTTGCAAACCAGCAGCGGCGGCAATACAGGTAATATCAGCAACTTGCAGACGAAAACTGCCGGTATCGAACGTGATGATGCTGGTACGACGACTACTATCGAAAAGAATACCAGTATCACAGAAAATGGCCTGACAACAAATAAAGTTACCGTTGGTAATGTGATTTTGGAAAACGGCAAACTGACAGTAGGAAGCGTTACCTTAACAAACGGTAAGCTGAGCGGTCTCTCGGATGGTAGTATTGCCAGCGGCAGTGAGGAAGCTGTGACAGGCGGACAGATTTATACTGTGAAAACAGAGTTGAATACTGCCATTGGTACCAAAGTAGCACAGAGTGAATATAATACCAAAATAGAGGAACTGGCTGACGCCGATACTGCATTGAGCGGCAGAGCAACAGCTTTGGAAACAGCAACAACAGGCATGACCTATGACAATGGTACAACTACTTTTGTCGGCGGTGTGGCTGCGACAGTAGTGACAGCAGGTGAGTTTAAAGTTGGCGCTACGGGCTTTGGCTTTGTCAGTGACGGTGCTTTGACGGCCAAAACTGTGAACGGTGTGACAATCAGTGGCACTGATGCGGCTAAAGATGCGGCAATTGGCGGCTACAGCTTAAAAACAATAACCGATGATATTGCTGATTTGAAAACTAACGGTGGTGCAACCAGCGCCAATACGGTAGGTATCAAACATAGCGGTACAGTAGATACGGCAGATAGCCTGACTACTATCGAAGGAAATACAAAAATCAGCGGCAGCGGCATTGTCGTAACAGGCACGGTAGAGGCAACGACGTTGAAAGAGGGCGGCACGGAGTTAGCTGCTAAGTATGCAGGGATAAGTGAAGCCTATACCGCAGAGAAAGCAGCATTAAAAGCGGATAAAACTGACGTTGATACTTTAAAAACGACTGTTGGCGATGCAGATACAGGTTTGGCAGCAGTCAATACCAAAGTAACTGATTTGCAAACTGCGACTACAGGCATGAGCTATGACAGCGGTACTACCAGTACCAGCTTCAGCGGCAATGTAGTTGTCGGAAATGTAGGCAATCAAACCCATACGCAGATCACTGATAATGCTATTATCTTTGGACAGGGCGCGGAAAAGCAGGTCACAGTAGATGCCAGCGGTATCCATGTAGGGGCGAAGGCTATGAACGGCATCAGCACTTTTGCCGATAGCAATGGAACGCATATCGACCACACCAGCCTGGTAACAGGTACAGTGACGGCGGCCAACCTGAACGGTGTCGCTATCAGTGGTAACGCAACGGATGGTTTGAGTGTTGGCGGCGTGAATATCAAAACACTGGATGATAGACTTGCAACATTAAAAACAACAGTAGATGATATTCAAAATAGTGGTGTTGGCACAGCCGATATGGCAGGTGTACAACGCAGTGACGCCGACGGTGACGGCATTAACGATACGACTACGATAGAAACGGCAACCAGCTTTACTAAAGCAGGTATGAAAACAAGTAATCTGGAAGCGCTAACAGCGGCTATCGGCGGTGTAAATTTTGCAGCAGGCGGTGTTGTGACAGGCATTAACAGTATCAACGGTACTGTTTTCAGCAGCGACGGCAAGATCGGCGGCGTCAGCCTGAGCGGAGGCAAGGTGAATGGCGTAGATATAAAATGGCTGGATCAGCGGGTTACGTCGCTTGAAGGCAGCGGGACAGGCGGCGGTGGTACCGGAGGCGGCGGTGGAGCTAGTACCAGCGGTATCGGCAAGCCTGACGGTGATACAACGACGATCGAGGGCAATACTACTGTTACCGGTGACGGCATTGAAACCAATAAAGTCACAGCCAGCGATCAGATCATCGTCGCTGACGGTAAGGATAACCAGACTGTTATCAGCGAGGACGGTATTAAAGTTGCAGAAGGTAAGACCAATGAAGTGACGATCAACGACAAGGGTATCCACGTTGGCAAAAACAGCTCGGTGATGAACGATACGGAAGGCTTTATCACTGATAAAGGACTGTATATCGGCGTCAACAGCAGTAACGATATCAGCACGGCCAAGTTCAGCGTTGATAAGGGTAACGGGACGATGACCAGTAAGGTGGGCGGTTATACCTTTACCAACGGCAGCAGCGGCGCGGTATTCAGCCATAGCGGCGATACGGCAGTTACTCCCGGCGGCAGCTTTACAGAGACTACCATCAAGGGGAACAAAGTAACTACCGGCAGGTTGGATGCGGACGAATTGTATGTAGATGGTAACAAGGTAAATATAGCTGGCGGCACGATCGGTCAGACGGATGCAGTTGCCAACCATTTGGAGGGCACAGACGGCGACGGCAATAAAGTGACCAACGATTTTAAAACCAGTGCCCTGAACGGCACGACGCAGGCAGCGGAGCAAACATCGGCTGACGGGAAGAACATCATTAAAACAGAAAATAATACTTCTGCAGGTGGTACCAGCGTCACCACGTCCAAAACCAGCACTAACAGTGCCGACAGGAAAACGGAACAGAGCAGCAGCTTTGTGACCAATGAGAGCGGTATGTCGCTGAACACGAGTACTAAGGTGACTGACAAGGACGGCAATGTTACCAAAAATACCAGCGGCGAGACAAAGATGAGCGGCGACAGCCTGACGGTGAGCAAAACGACGGTAACGAGCAAGGACGGCAAAGAGGAGACTACGACCAGCAGCACCACAGTAGGCAGCGGCGAAGTAACGCTGCACCGTGAGGATGGCAGCACGATCCGCGTCGGCGAAGCTATCGAGGGGATGCAGGGACAGATCCAGGATATCGGAAGCAAGGTCAACGAAATGGGTGTCGAGATCAAAGAGGTGGGCGCCTTGAGTGCCGCTTTGGCAGGTTTGCACCCGCAGCCGGAAAATGCCAACAGCCGTGCAGACTTTGCAATGGCGATGGGCAGCTATGAAGGCAAGCAGGCATTGGCCGTGGGCGGCTTCTACCGCCCGGACAAACGGACGATGCTGAGTATCGGCGCTTCAACTACCAGCAGCAAACATATGATGAATATGGGTATCAGCATTGCGCTGGATAAGCTGCCGGAGGCAGAACGTAATGAGCAGGAAAGCAATGCTGATATGGCAGAACGCATGAAGAAGCTGGAAGCAGATTATGAAGCACGGCTGGAAAAAATGGAAGCGGCTTACGAGGCCCGCATGGAGCGTTTGGAAGCCAGATATGCCCGTATGCAGGAAGCTTATGAGGCTGATAAAGAGCAGCAGAAGCAGCAGGAAGCAGCTGACGGAACGCAGGAAACTGCGGAAGCAGCAAGCGCTTAAACGGCAGTAACAAAAAAACGGGCCGCAGTGAAGCCGGCCCGGCAAAACAAAATAAAAAATTGAAAGAGGTAGATCCCAGTGAAAAAATCAGTATTGGCAGTAGTGATGCTGCTGGCTTTGGCAGTGAGCAGCGTGTGTATGGCAGCCGGCGACGGCAATGACCTGAACAGAGAGCAGCGTGTGGTAGATAAATTTGTAGCGGCACTGGAAGCGCCGGCAGGCAGCGGTTTTGCCCAGGTGCAGGGTGATCTGGCACCGGGACTGCAAAGCAAGCTGACAGCCGAGGGCTTTGCCGAGCTGCAAAAGCAGCTGAGGGAAAAATTTGGCAAGCAGAAGGAAGTAAAATTTGCTTCTTTTGAGCGTTTTGACCAGGCAGACCGTTTGCTGTACATGATGGGCTACAGCCGTCAGCAGGTGGTACGTGCGGCGTATGTGTTCGATAAGGACGGCAAGCTGGTCGAGTTTGTCTTTGTACCGGTCGAGATCAAGGAAGAAGAGAAATAAAAAGATAAAAATACCGTTCCCGGGTTCAAGATCCGGGAACGGTATTTTTGTTAGCTGGAAGTTTACTCGAAGCCCAATAGTTTACCGAGGTGATAAACGATAAAAGCGACGATCCAGGAGGTTATGATCTGATAGAACATGATATAAAGAGTTTGTACAGTAGAGTTCATTTCGCGCCTGATGGCAGCCAGTGCCGCGACACAGGGCGGATAGAGCAGGGAAAAGGTGAGGAAGCTGAGCGCGGTCAGCGGGGTAAAGATGCTTTGCAGTGCTGTACCCGGTATATCGCCGTCGCCGCCCAGCAGGACAGACAGTGTACTGATGACTACTTCTTTGGCAGTGAGGCCGGTGACAAGCGCTGTTGCTGCCCGCCAGTCGCCGAACCCGAGCGGTGCGAAGAAGGGGGCGATAAAGCTGCCGATACCGGCCAGCATACTGTTTTCTGGATTATCGACCATATAGAAGCGGCTGTCAAAGCTTTGCAGCAGCCAGATGACAATACTGGCAATGAAGATGACAGTAAAGGCTTTATACAGGAAGTCCTTGGCTTTGCTCCACATGTGCAGAAGGATATTGCGTGCTGTGGGCAGACGATAAGCTGGCAGTTCCATAACAAAGGGCACGGGCTGGCCGTTATAAACGAAGGTTTTTAAAAGCAGTCCGGAAGCGATCGCGACGAAAATCCCCAGCAGATACAGGAACATCATGACAGCGGCTTTATTGTCGGCAAAGAAGGCCGAGATAAAGACACCATAGATAGGCAGCTTGGCGCTGCAGGACATGAAGGGGGTCAGGATCATAGTCATTTTGCGGTCACGTTCGCTGGCGAGAGTGCGGGTGGCCATAATAGCCGGGACACTGCAGCCAAAGCCGATCAGCATGGGGACGAACGAAGAACCTGAAAGGCCTATCTTACGCAGCAGTTTATCCATAACAAAGGCGATACGCGCCATATAACCGCTGTCTTCCAGCATGGAGAGGAAGAAAAACAGGGTGACGATCGTGGGCAGGAAGGAAAGGACGCTGCCTACGCCGGTAAAGAGACCGTCGATGATAAGCGAATGGATCGGTGCGCTGATCCCAATGGCGGTAAGCCCCAGATCAGCTGCTTCGGTGACGGCGCTGATGCCGACTTCGAGCCAGTCGCTAAGGGCGGCGCCGATAACGTCAAAGGTGAGCCAGAAGACTGTAAAGATAGTCAGCAGGAAAATGGGGAGCGCAAAATATTTATGGGTCAGGTAATGGTCGATTTCGACTGACCTCAGTTGAGCGATAGTAGCCTGCGGCTTATGGACGGCATAAGAACATAATTCTTCAATATATGTGTAGCGCATGTCAGCCAGCGCCGCTTCTTTATCTGTATCCAGAGCTATTTCCAGATCGTTGGTAACGTGGTCGATAATATCCAGTTCGTTTGCCGTCAGTTCAAGCTCTTGGGCCAGCGGTTCATCGCCTTCGATGAGTTTGGTGGCCGAGAAGCGCAGCGGCAAACCTTTACTGCGCACTTTGCCTTCGATCAGGTGGGCGATGGAATGGATCGCCATATGGGTGACGCCGGAGCAGAAGTCAAGGCGTTCAGGCATTTTCTTATCCTGTGCTGTTTTCAGGGCGCGGGAAAGCAGTTCGTCTACGCCGGCGCCTGAATTGGCCGTAATAGGGACAACGGGTACGGTAAGGCGTTCTTCTATTTTCTGGATGTCGATAGAACCGCCGCTGGCGGTAAGCTCGTCCATCATGTTCAGGGCCATGATCATCGGGGTGTTGAGTTCGATGAGCTGCAGTGACAGATAGAGACTGCGTTCGATGTTGGTGGCGTCAATGACATTGATGATGATATCAGGTTTATTGCGCAAAAGCAGGTCGCGGGTCACGATTTCTTCCGATGTATAAGGCGACAGCGAATAGATGCCGGGCAGATCGATAACGGTGACGTCTTTGTTTGTCAGCAGCCGGCCTTCTTTTTTCTGTACTGTGACGCCGGGGAAGTTGCCGACATGCTGGTTGCTGCCTGTCAGATAATTGAAGAGTGTGCTTTTGCCGCAGTTTTGATTGCCGACAAGGGCGAAAGTTAAGCTCATAGTGCCTCCGGTTCCGGTGCAACGATGATCTTATTGGCGTCATCAAGCCTTAGGGTAAGCTCGTAGCCGCGCAGAAAAATTTCGATCGGGTCACCTAAGGGTGCTTTTTTACGGACCATGACTTTGGTTTTGGGGGTCAGCCCCATGTCTAAAAAACGGCGGCGCAGTATGCCTTCGCCACCGACGGTAGTGATGATCGCTTTTTGACCAATGGCAAGTTTATCTAATGTTATTGTATGCATATGGACCTCGATATATGTGTTATTTGTTTGAAATACTTGTGTTGGTGCGGTTAGCCGCTGCATAAATTATACGTCGCCTGCTTCTTTGTTGTCAATGAAGCAAATTTCTTTATAAATTATCTGATTTGTTTAAGTACTATTTTATGAAAAAAACTTATCGATATTGATTTCGCAATTTGCAAAAACAACCACCGCACCGGCTGCTGAAAATACTGTTTCAGCGGGTGAAAAAATAGTGAAAACACTTGACAACAATTTACTTGGGTGTATAATTCTAATTAAGAATAAGTTTCGATAGGAGAGGTATATATGACGAAGAGAAATACTATCCAAAGACAGCTTGTTATAGCTGCTGTAAGATTTTTAGCAGATCACCCCACTGCCGAAGAAGTATATGACCGTATTACAATGGAATATCCTGATATAAGCAAGGGTACTGTGTATAGAAATCTTAATTCACTGGTTGAAAGCGGCCTTTTGGGCAAGGTTTCCGTACCCAGCGGTTCTGACCGTTTTGACCATATCCTGAGCAGGCATTATCATATTAAGTGTACTCATTGCGGGATGTTTATGAATGTTGAGAATATGGATTATATTGAAGGTCTGGACGAAAAAGTAGGAGCAGTGACCGGGTTCAGAATGGAAGACCATGATGTCGTTTTTAATGGTGTATGCCCTGAATGCCAGAAGCTGGAAGCCAAGGAAAAGAACTGAGCACATACGCCCGCAACGGGCTGTATAATAAAAAATTGTTTTAAAGGAGGAGTTTCCAATGGAATTTAAAGGAAGTAAAACAGAAGCTAATTTGCATACCGCGTTCGCAGGTGAATCTGAAGCGAGAAATAAATATACTTACTATGCAGGTATCGCTAAAAAAGAAGGCTATAACCAGATCGCTTCTATTTTTGAAGAGACTGCGGGCAACGAGAAGGAGCATGCCAAAATCTGGTTTAAGATTTTGATGAGCGGCGGTATTCCGCACGCCAGCCTGCCTGATACTATGGCCAATCTGAAAGATGCTGCTGCCGGCGAGCATTATGAATGGACCGATATGTATGCAGGTTTTGCCAAAGAAGCAAGAGAAGAGGGTTTTGATAAAATTGCTTTTCTCTTTGAAGAAGTTGCCAAGATCGAAAAAGAACATGAGGAAAGATATCTGGCACTGCTCGCCAATATCGAAAATGACAGAGTGTTCAAACGTGAAGAGAAACAGGTTTGGATCTGCAGCAACTGCGGCAGGATCGTCGTAGCTGAAAAAGCTCCTGAAAAATGTCCGGTCTGCGATCATCCGCAGGGCTATTTTGAGCTGAGATGTACTAATTATTAATATTGAAAAGATTTAAACTTCCGCAAGCTAAGGCTTGCGGAAGTTTTTTTTATATAATTTCTTATATATTAGTAAAAAAATGTTGTAATTTCACAAAAATGAGGTTATAATGGTGAAAAGTGGAGCAAAGTGGAGGGGAGGGTGTCTAAAAATGTTAATGGGAGAATTTCAACATAGCCTTGATGCAAAAGGACGCCTTTTCATGCCTGTAAAGCTCCGTGAAGCTTTGGGAACAAAGTTTGTTTTAACAAAAGGGCTGGACGGCTGCTTGTTTGTTTATGATCTTGAGCAGTGGCGTCTTTTGGAAGCAAAGCTTAATTCTTTGCCGATGACTCGTAAGGGGGCCCGTGATTTTAACCGTTTCTTTTTTGGCGGTGCGGCTGAAGGCGAGTGCGATAAACAGGGCAGGGTGCTTTTGCCTGCCAATCTGCGTGAGTTTGCCGGGCTGGATAAAAACGCTGTTATTGTCGGCGTTGGCAACCGGGCAGAGATTTGGGATGCCGAGCGCTGGAACGCATATAACGAAGAGAATGCCGAAGATGTGGGCGAGTTGGCCGAACAGCTGGCAGATCTTGATTTAGGAATCTAAGGACAGGCGGCCGTGACAATGGACTTTGTACATAAAAGTGTATTGCTGGACGAGAGTATCGACTGGCTGATAACTGATAAAGATGGAATTTATGTGGACTGCACCATGGGTGGTGCAGGACATTCCAAAGGGTTCGCCATGCAGCTCAGTGAGCGGGGCACGCTGGTCGCGATCGATCAGGACGATGACGCTATTGCAGCTGCAAGTGCCAGATTACAGGGGCTGCCCTGTAAAATAAAAATCGCCAAGTCAAATTTTAAGGATTTCGGCGATGTTTTAGACGGTCTGGGTATCGATAAGATCGATGGTATCTTTTTTGATCTGGGGGTTTCTTCCTATCAGCTGGACACACCGGAACGTGGGTTTTCATATATGCATGACGGCCCGCTTGATATGAGGATGGATAAGGACAGCAAAAAAGACGCTTATTATATAGTAAATCATTATAAAGAAGAGGAACTGGCGGAGATCATTTACCGTTATGGTGAAGAACGCTGGAGTAAAAGAATTGCTCAGTTTATCGTTAAGGAACGGGCTGAAAAACCTCTTGAAACGACTTTTGAACTGGTGAATGTGATCAAAAAGGCTATTCCCAGGGGAGCGCGGCAGGATGGTCCGCATCCGGCAAAACGTACGTTTCAGGCGATCCGTATCGAAGTCAATGATGAACTGAATATTTTGGAAAAGGTTGTAACGCAGGCGGTCGAACGCTTAAAAAGCGGTGGACGGATCGGCGTGATCACTTTTCATTCTTTAGAAGACAGGATTGTGAAACAGACACTGGCTCAGCTGGCGAAGGGCTGTATTTGCCCGCCGCAGCTTCCGGTTTGTGTTTGCGGCAGAAAGCCGCTGGTGAAGAAAGCGGGGAACATTGTTCCCAGCGACGCGGAAATAGAGATGAATCCGCGTTCGCGCAGCGCACGGTTACGTTATGCGATCAAACGCTGATTTGGAGGGTAAAGCATGTTAGCACGTAAGTATGATAATTACGCATGGGAAGAAATTGAATACGAAAGACCCGTCGAGCGGGTCCGCAAAGTCAGGAAGGTTGACTATAGACTTGTGCGTCGCCGTGCTGCCGTGCTGGTATTGCTTGTAATGGCGGTTTATTTTACTGCGGTCGCGCGCAGTGAAAGCCTGGTCCGTACCGGAGATGCGCTTGTTTCTTTGAAGCAGCAGGAGGCAACGCTGCTGCTGAAAAATTCTGAAATGAAAATCGAAGTCGAGCAGCTGAAAGGTCCTGAAAGGATCACCAGTATCGCTGAAAAACAACTGGGGATGACAGTGGCCCGCAATAATATCTATGTGAAGGCTGATAGCCGCAAAGTTGCTTATGACGGCTATGCTTATGCAAAATAATCATTTCATCGCCTTCTTACTAAAAATATGCTATAATATATGAAGATTTTAGAAGGCAGCCTGTATATAGGCTGCCCTTTCACTTTTGGAGGTATGCCGTATGCAAAAGACTTTACAGGAAATCGTGGCTGTACTGCCGGAAGTACAGGTTATTGGCAATGTTGACAAGATCATTACTGATGTGACTGCTGATTCGCGTGAGGTACAGGCCGGAAGCCTGTTTATCTGCCTGAAGGGCGCGCATGTGGATGGACATAAATATTTGGCGCAGGCTGCTGAGGCCGGTGCTGTTGCTGCTTTAGTCGAAGATATACCAGAGGTCTGCCCGGCAGGACTGACGCTTTTGCAGGTGGCCGATACCAGAACAGGTATGGAAGCGGCAGCTCCTTTTTTCTATGATTATCCCGGTAAAACGATGCGGATGATCGGTGTGACGGGGACGAATGGCAAAACTACTACTACCAATATCGTGCGTGCTATTTTGCGGCGTGCCGGTTTTAAGGTGGGTCTTATTGGCACTATCAATATCATGATCGAGGATGAGGCGATCGTGGCGCATAATACCACTCCCGACGTGGTCGATCTGCAGCGTGCTTTATACAGAATGAAGCAGGCTGGCTGCGAATATGTGGTGATGGAGGTTTCTTCGCATGCGCTGGCGCTGAAGCGTGTGGCAGGCTGCGAATATGACACCGCCGTTTTGACTAATATCACGCAGGATCATTTGGATTTTCATAAAACTCTGGAAAATTATCGTGATGCTAAAGGCTTGTTGTTTGAGCATCTGCACGAAGGTAAAAAAGAGAACAAAACGGCAATTTTCAACATGGATGATGCCAGTTCGCCGATTTTGCGCGCCCGTACCAAAACAAAGGTGCTGACGTATGGCGAAGGACGTGATAATGATATTTATCCGTTGTTTTTTAAAGTGGAAGCCAAACAAATGCGTTTACAGCTGCATACTCCGGCCGGTGAGCTGGATCTGCTGCTGAAAATCACAGGCGAGTTCAATGTTTATAATGTCATGGCGGCGGTAGCGGCTGTTTTGGCTGAACGGATCGATAAAAAAACGATCGTTGAGGTTTTAAATGGTTTTGACGGCGTGCCGGGACGCTTCCAGTTAGTGGAAGCAGGGCAGCCTTATACCGTTATCGTTGATTATGCCCATACTCCTGACGGGTTGGAAAATGTGCTGAAGACTGCGCGCAGTATCACGGAAGGGAAACTGTGGGTAGTGTTTGGCTGCGGCGGCGACCGTGATAATAAAAAGCGGCCGATCATGGGCAGGATCGCTTTGGAGCTGGCTGATAAGATCGTAGTCACTTCTGACAATCCCCGTACTGAGGACCCGGCTGCTATCATTGCCGAGATCGCGGCGGCACTGCAGGAGGTACCGGACGGGAAGAGCGTTGAGCTGATCGCGGACCGCAGGGAGGCTATTTGTCATGCCCTGGCTGAGGCAGCTGCGAATGATGTGATCATGATAGCCGGTAAGGGGCATGAAAATTATCAGATTCTGGCAGATAAAACTATCCACTTTGATGATCGTGAAGTGGTACAGGAATACTGGAAGAAAAGGTGATCATATGTTGAGCTTGCAGGAAATAATGGCGGCGACAGGCGGCCGTTGTGAAAATATGCGGGAGCTGGTTTTCAGCGGTATTACTACTGATTCACGGGTAGAGAGCAGGGGCGAGCTTTTTGTAGCTTTGTGCGGCGAGCGTTTTGACGGGCATGCTTATTGTCAAATGGCTTTGGAACACGGGGTTGCGGCGGTGCTGGTATCTAAACCTGTGCCGGAGCTGCCGGCGGGGACTGTGGTGATAACTGTTGAGGATACGCTGCTTGCTTATCAGCAGATAGCCCATGCCTACAGGTTGCGGCACAAGCAGTTGAAAGTGGTGGCGGTTACCGGTTCTAATGGTAAAACTTCTACTAAAGACATGATCGCCGCCTGTCTGGCGACTAAATTCAAAGTAGTAAAAACTCAGGGCAATTTTAATAACGAGATCGGTTTGCCGAAGACGCTGCTGAGCGTTCAGCCTGACACAGAGATCGCTGTTGTGGAAATGGGTATGCGTGGTCTGGGACAGATCAGGGAGCTGTGCGAGATCGCGGAGCCTGATGTAGCCGTGGTGACTAATGTCGGTGAAACGCATATGGAGCTGCTGGGCAGTATGGAAAACATTGCCAGAGCCAAAGGAGAGATCGTTGAAGAGCTGACGGCACAGCAGGTGGCGGTGCTTAATGCCGATAATGAGTACGTGGCGGCGATGGCCGATAAGACTAAAGCGCAGGTCGTGACTTATGGTTATGCTGGTAAGGCTACTTTCCGCGGCGATAATGTGGTAACAACGGCTCAGGGAAGTGTATTTACCTGTATTGACAGCAGGTCGGGCGAGCGTACGGAAGTGGATATGCCCTTTATTGGCGAGCATAATGTACAAAATGCTTTGGCCGCGATTGCAGTAGGTGCTGTTTTTGGTGTAAAATTAAATGACAGCGCTAAAGCTTTAAGGACAGCAAAACTGACAGGAAGTCGTCAGGAAATAGTGCGCGCAGGTACGCTGACGGTGATCAATGACGCATATAACGCCAGCCCGGCTTCGATGGAAGCTGCTTTAAAAACTTTGCATGAGGCAAAGAAGGCATCGCCTGGAGCGCGGACGATCGCAGTTTTGGCAGATATGTTGGAGCTGGGCGATATTTCTTCTGATTCACACCGCAGGGTGGGGCAGTTTGCCGTGCGGGAAAAGACCGATGTGGTGATTGCTTATGGTGAAGAAGCCAGGGCGATTACGGCGGCGGTGGAGGCTTTGGGCGGAACGGCTTATTGGTGCGCCGGACGTGACGAAGCGGCCCGGCTGCTTGATAGCCTTCTGCAGCCGCACGACATAGTGCTTTTAAAGGGTTCGCACTCGATGCAGGTAGATTCACTTTTAGAGTTAGTGTTTCAAAATAAACAGCTATAAGTTTGGAGATTGATAGAAAATGGATTACAGCCTTTGGGGAGCATTGGCGACGTCTTTTGTGATCTGCGCGGCCAGCGGGCCGGTGCTGATACCGCTGCTGCATAAGTTGAAGTTTGGTCAGAGTATCCGTGACTGCGGACCGCAGGCGCATCAGAAAAAGAGCGGTACGCCGACAATGGGCGGCCTGATGATGCTGACGGCGGTACTAGCCGCTGTATTGGTTTGGTGCAGGCTGACGCCGGCGGTATTGATCGCTTTGCTGCTGACTTTCGGTCACGCACTGATCGGCTTTATCGACGACTATATCAAAGTGGTTATGAAACGTAACCTGGGGCTTACCGCCAAACAGAAGCTGTTTTTACAATTTCTGCTGGCCGGAGCTTATGTTTATTATCTGGAATTACAGCCGCAGGCCGATCTGGGCTTGAATATCCCGGGCACGGCGCTGACGGTTCCTTTGGGCAGTTTATATTATGTGCTGGCGTTTTTACTTTTAGTAGCCACTACCAATGCCGTTAATCTTACTGATGGATTGGACGGACTGGCGGCTTCGGTAACAGTGCCGGTGACGCTTGCTTATGCTTATATTGCTTATCAGGCTGGCAGTATGGATCTCAGCATGTTTGCTTTGAGTTTGACTGGCGCCTGTCTGGGCTTTTTATTGTTCAACCGTTATCCGGCGAAGGTTTTTATGGGCGATACCGGGTCGTTGGCGTTAGGCGGCGGCATTGCCGCTTTGGCTTTGCTGACACGGACGGAGCTGCTGCTGATCATTCTGGGCGGTGTTTATGTTATGGAAGCTGCTTCGGTGATCATCCAGGTCGGTTATTTCAAAAAGACCGGCGGCAAGCGTATTTTCCGTATGACGCCTATCCATCACCATTTTGAGTTGGGCGGCTGGAAGGAAACAAAGGTCGTGAAGGTTTTTGCAGGCGGCAGTTTGTTGCTGTGCCTGATCGGTATCGGACTGTGGTGTCTGGGGAATGGAGGCGGCTGCTAATGGCAAAGACTGTTTTAGTATATGGAACTGGTATCAGCGGCTGCGGAGCTGCTGATGCTTTGGCAAAACAAGGCTGCAGAGTGCTTTTGTACAGCGACCGTGAAACAGAGATAGACAGCGGGCTGCGCGCACTGCTGCAACAGCAGGGCGGCGGATTGTTCTGTGGTAACGGCGAGGCTTTGCTGGCAGAGGTAGAGCAGATCGTTTTATCGCCTGGGATCCCGCTGGCTAATCCGTTGACGGACAGGGCCAGTCAGCTGGGAATAGAGGTCATTAGTGAGGTGGAGGCTGCTTATCGCAGTTATGACGGGCATATCATAGGTATCACCGGGACCAATGGAAAAACAACAACGACGACTTTAGTTGGGGAAATGCTGCAGACTTTACCTGTACCAACGGCTGTCGGCGGTAATATTGGGCAGGCATTATCCAAGGAAGTCGAAAATTTAGGGCCTGACGCCTGGCTTGCAGCTGAACTTTCCAGTTTTCAGCTGGAGGGCGTGCGTGAGTTCCGCCCGGATGTAGCGGTGATTTTGAATCTTACGCCTGACCATTTGGACCGTCATCATACGATGGCGGCTTATGGCGAGGCTAAATGCAATATTTTTAAAAAGCAGCGGCCGGAGGATATCGTGATCCTGAATTATGATGATCCGATCGTGCGCAGCTGGGGCGCGTTGGCGCCGTCCAGGGTCTGCTGGTTCAGCCGCAGGGAACAGCTTAATCAGGGCGTCTATTTGAATGGCGGTAATTTTACGATCGCCTGGGACCGTCAGCTTTATACTGTGTGCCATAAAAAAGAATTGCGGATATTTGGCGGGCATAATGAAGAAAATGTGCTGGCGGCTATTGCGGCGTGCTTTTTTGCCGGGGTCACTATTGAAAATATGCGCAGGGTACTGCTTGATTTTACCGGCGTTGAGCATCGTCTGGAATATGTGATGACGGTGAACGGAGTGCCGTATTATAATGATTCTAAAGCAACTAATCCTGATTCGACGATCAAGGCACTGGAAGCTTTTGAAGGGCATATAATCCTGCTGGCAGGCGGCCATGATAAAATGACGCCGCTGGAGCCGATGATGAAGCTGGTACAGGCAAAAACGGATGTGCTGATCTTGCTGGGCGAGGCGAAAGAGCGTTTTTACGAAGCTGCCGCTGCCGCCGGTGTCAGCGATATCAGAAAAGCAGCAACGATGGACGAGGCAGTGGAGCTAGCGTATAAATTGGCTGCAGCGCCGCAGGTGGTGCTGTTGTCGCCGGCCTGTTCTTCGTATGATATGTTTGAAAATTTCCCTGCCCGCGGCCGTTATTTTAAAAATCTGGTTGCGGCATTGCCAAAGTAAGGGCTAGGAGGAAAAACCGTGAAAGTTATACTTTCTGGCGGCGGTACCGGCGGACATATTTATCCGGCGCTGACTATTGCCGATCAAATCAAGGCTATCCGTCCTGATGCAGAAATCATTTTTGTCGGGACAAGGCAGGGCCTGGAAAAAGACATTATTCCGCGTTATGGCTATGAATTGGAGTTTATCGATGTGGCAGGTTTTAAGCGCAGCTTGAGTTTGGACACGTTGCGTTCATGTATGAAGCTGCTGCGTGGCTTGAAAGATGCGTACAGTCTGCTTGGTAAGCTGAAACCGGATCTGGTTATCGGCACAGGCGGTTACGTTTGCGGGCCGATCGTGTTTTTGGCAGCGCTGAAGGGTATTCCTGCCTGTATCCAGGAACAGAACGCGATGCCGGGTGTGACTAATAAAATTTTGGCGCGTTATGTAAAAAAGGTTTTTTTAGGCTATAGTGAGGCTGAAAAATATTTCGGCGGTTCAGCGAAGAAGATTTTTACAGGTAATCCTATCCGCAGTGAGATAATGCAGAAAAAACGCAAAGACGCAATTGCAGAATTGGGTCTTGATCCAAATAAAAAAACTATCCTTGTATCAGGCGGCAGCCGCGGCGCCCGCAGTATCAATAATGCCATGCAGTATGTGGAGCGCGAGCTTTCAGGTCGGGCGGAGGTGCAGGTACTGCATGCTACCGGCGAAGCCAATTATGAGTATTATATGAGTGAAATGAAGAAAGACGGCCCTTTGGAAGCCAATATTATTATCAAGCCGTATCTGCACAATATGCCGGTGGCTTTAGCAGCGGCAAATCTGGCTGTATTCAGGGCTGGCGCTATAGGTCTGGCCGAGCTGGCGGCCAAAGGCGTTCCGGCGGTGCTGGTTCCGTACCCTTACGCTACGGCCAATCATCAGGAGTTCAACGCTAAAGCTGTGGAAGCGGCAGGTGCTGCCAGAGTTATTTTGGATAAAGAACTGACAGGCGAAAAATTGTTGGAAGAGATAGAAAAATTACTGATCAACGATAACCAGCTGCAGGCTATGAAAAAGGCTGCGAAAAGCCTGGGAAGACCTGAGGCGGCGGCAGAGATCGCGCAGCAGGCGTTGAATTTAGTGAGAAAATGACGGAGGAGGGCTTTTAAGTGCTTAAAGGTCTGCAAAACATTCATTTTATCGGTATTGGAGGAGCCGGAATGAGTGCTGTTGCGCATGTTTTGCTCAAACGCGGGTATCAGGTATCAGGTTCTGATCTTAATGCCGGCCATATGGGAGCAAAGCTTGCTCAAGAGGGCGCTTTGGTTTATATGGGCCATGCCGAATGTCAGGTCGATGATGTCGACGCTGTAGTTATATCAAGCGCTATCCATCAAAATAATCCCGAACTGGTGGAGGCTAAAAAACGTAATTTGCCGATCCTGCATAGATCAGATGTGCTGGCTGAGATAATCAATCATGCCGACGGCGTGGCTGTAGCCGGCGCGCACGGCAAAACTACTACCAGTGCCATGATTTCCTGTATCGCTGCTGCTTCTGATATAGATCCGACGATCATTATTGGCGGCGAAGTCAGCAGTCTGGGCGGCAATGCCCGTAACGGAGCAGGGCCGTATGTGGTAGCAGAAGCTGATGAAAGCGACGGTTCTTTTTTGAAGTTTCATCCGAAGTATGCTGTTGTTACAAATATTGAAAATGACCATATGGATCATTATGGCAGTGAAGAAAATATTTATCTGGCATTCTCGCAGTTTTTGGCGAATGTCAAAGAGGGCGGCGCCGCGATTTTATGTATGGACAGCCCGAAGCTGCGGAAACTGGCGGAAGAAACGGACACTCCTGTGATAAGTTATGGTCTGGAGGATGAAAAGGCGCGTTACCAGGCCCGGAATATCCGTTACAGCGTTAACGGCACCAGCTATGATCTGTATGTAGATGGAGCGTTTGTCAGTGCGGTAGAGCTGATCGTGCCGGGGCAGCATAATGTCCTTAATTCTTTGGGGGCTATTGCGACAGCTCAGGCCATGGAGATCCCGCTGCAGCAGATATTGCCGGCCCTGAAAAAGTTCAGCGGCGCCAGAAGACGTTTTGAGACCAAAGGCCGCATTGATGGCATTTGGGTAGTTGACGATTATGCGCATCATCCGACTGAGATCGGCGTGACCTTGAAAGCAGCGCGTCAGACGCAGCCAAAACGGTTGATCTGCGCTTTTCAGCCGCATCGTTATACCCGCACGAAATTGTTGTTTGAAGAATTCAGCCGGTGTTTTGCAGATTGCGACCAGCTGATCTTGACTGATATTTATTCCGCAGGCGAATTCCCTATCGACGGAGTAAGCGGTGCTTCGCTGGCAGAAGCGGTAACTGAGGCGACGCAGCAGCAGGTGACTTTTATTCCCACTTTGCCGAAGCTGGAGGAATATTTGTTTAAAATTGCCGAACCGGGCGATCTGATCATGACTGTTGGCGCCGGCGATATTTTTAAGGTTGGCGAAGAGCTTGTTACCGAACTTGAGAGAGGTAGATAATAATGGATAAAAACGATGTTGTTGCAGTAATAATGGGCGGTCCGTCGGCTGAGCGTGAGATATCGCTGGTTACGGGCGCTGCTATTGCAGGGGCTTTGCGTGAAAAAGGCTACAATGTTGCTGAAATAGATCTGGAACCGAAAAAGCTGGCAGAACAGCTGGCAGCGTGCGGGGCCAAGGTGGTTTTTAACGCTGTGCATGGTATGTATGGCGAAGACGGAAGGCTGCAGACTTTACTGGAGATGCTGGAAATGCCTTATACGGGTTCAGGAATGCTGGCCAGTGCTTTGGGTATGGACAAGGCGGCTTCTAAACGTATCCTGCAAGCAGCTGGCATCGCTACTCCGAAGGCGCTGATTTTTGTTAAAGGTGAAGCTGCTGATTACCGCAGTAAGATCATGTCGGTTTTCCAAAAGCTGCCTGTAGTTATTAAAGCGGCTACACAGGGGTCCAGTATCGGCGTGGAGATCGTCGATAACGAAGCTGATATTGATGCTGCCGTGCAGAAAGCTTTTGCTTACTCCCGTGAGGTCGTCGTGGAAGAATTTATCCGTGGCAAAGAGCTTACGGTCGCGATCATGCAGGACGGCGGAAAAACCGTAGCTCTGCCTGTTATCAATATCGTGCCGCATTCCGGCGTTTATGATTTCCATTCTAAATATACTAAAGGTGCAACGGAATATTTAGTGCCGGCGCCGCTTGATGAAGCGACGACCAGATACGTACAGGAACTTGCTGTCGCAACTTACAAAGTTTTGGGCTGCAGCGGCGTTGCGCGTGTGGATGTGATGCTGGATGAAGCAGGAAAAGGCTATGTGCTGGAAGCGAACACGGTTCCCGGTATGACGGCTACCAGTCTGGTACCGAAGGCGGCAGCTGCGGTAGGTATCGCTTTTCCTGAATTATGTGAGAAGATTCTTTTGTCGGCTTCTTTAAACGATAAATAATAAGCTCGATATTGTTGATGTTAATGAAATGAGGTGAGAAAGGTGCAGTCGACACGTGAACGTTTGCGGAAAGAGCGTAGAAGGCGTCGGGTGCGCCTTTTGCGTTTCCTCTGCTTTTGTATAATATGCATTGCTTTAGTGGCTGCAGGCTGGCAGTGGGTGCGTCAGCCTGGCTTTGCCTTTGGCAGTATCAACATCGAAGGCAGTGAAAAGGTTACTGCCAAAGATATCCTGCAGATGTCAGGCGTGCAGGAACCTGTGAATTTATTTATTATTTCTCCGTGGCAGGTAAAGAAAGCACTGACTCATGACGTAAGGTTCGAGAAAGCTGATGTTTCGTATAGCTGGCCTGGTGTGATGCGGGTGAAGATCACAGAACGGCGGCCGGCAGTATATCTGGCCTGTTCTTATAATGGCTATGCCAAAGTTGATTATACCGGCGTGGTGATGGAGGTCAGCGATGGGATCAAGGATGCCAACGCTCCTATATTATCAGGCGTGGTTACCGGCAATATTTATTTTGGCGATAAAATCGGCGAAAAGCGGGCTTTGATGATTTTGGAATTTTTAAGTCAGCTGGACCGCGATACGGTGGCGCATATCTCGGAGATAGCAGTAGATCAGCAAAATAATGTTAAGTTTTATCTGCAGTATGGTTATCCGATTTTATTGGGTGATGTTTATCAAATCATGGATAAACTTAATTTATTTGTTACTGTTTTTAATGAAATAAAAGCAAAAAACATACAAGCTGAATTTATTGACTTGACATTTACGAAGCCATATATTAAATTGAAACAGTAACACAGTGAGAATTACACGGAGGATAAAATGTTTGCGAACAAACATGCAAAAATTTTAATTGCACTGGTTTGCGCCGTACTCGGTTTTATGTTGGCTACACAGTTTAAAACTACAGAACGACAAAAGACTATCAATATTCAGCGTGCCGAGGATTTGTCTGACCGTTTGAAAGCAGTAGAGAAAGAACGAAATGAGTTATCTAAAGAACTGGAAAAATTGCAGGCCAAAGCAGGCGACGAGGTCGTTGCCAGTGAAATAGTCCGCTTAAAGGCTTTCGCAGGGGATCTGGAAATGCGCGGAAAGGGGATCAAGCTGGTTTTGGACGACAGTAAGATCGCCAGCAAGCCTGGAGAAAATCCCAATCTGTATATTATCCATGATGATGATCTACTAAGAGTTATCAATGAGCTGCGTGCCGCAGGTGCTGAAGCTATCGCTATCAACGGTGAAAGGATCGTGGCGATGAGTGAGATACGCTGTGCGGGGCCAACTTTATCGGTAAACAACAATCGTTCGGCACCGCCGTATGAGATAAAGGCCATTGGCAATCCTAATAATCTGGAAAGCGCGCTCAAACTGCGGGGCGGTGTTTTGGAGAACTTTAAATTTTGGGGCATTCAGGCTGATTTAAGTCAGTCGGATGATATTGAGATTCCCGCCTTTAAAGGACGCCGCAGCTTTGAGTATGCAAAAGTAGTAGAAGAGCAGGCTTCCGATGCGAAGAAGGGGGCGGCAGAAAAATGATTTATTATGTCATTGCCGGTTTGGTGGTCGGTATCTGTGCCGGTCTGTATTTTCCGGTCTATATACCGCCTGAATACGGCAAAATGCTTTCTGTGGCTTTGATGGCGGCGCTGGATACTGCTTTTGGCGGTATTCGTTCCAGTATGGAAGGTTCTTATGACAATATGGTCTTTATTACCGGATTTTTTACGAACGCTGTACTGGCAGCTTTTTTATGTTATGTTGGTATGCTTTTGGGTATCGACTTATATCTTGTTGGTATCCTGATTTTCGGGATGCGCATTTTCCAAAATCTGGCGGCGATCAGACACCTGTTTTTGAAAAAATAAAAAAATTTTTATAAAAAGCAGGAAAAAAGACTATTAATGTTGAATGTAAAAAGTCAATGGTTTTGATTTTTCATTTTGACCCAAATACATAAGGGGGAGCACAATACGATGTTTGAAGAATTTGAAGAGAAAAGTTTTGAGAATTTAGCCAATATAAAAGTTATCGGTGTCGGCGGCGGCGGTAACAATGCTGTCAACCGGATGATTTCAGCCGGTGTCCAGGGTGTGGAATTTATTTCTGTAAACTGTGATGCACAGGCTTTGTTGCTTTCCAAAGCTCCCAACCGTATTCAAATCGGTGAAAAACTGACAAAAGGTCTTGGCGCCGGCGCTAACCCTGAAGTTGGTGAAAAAGCTGCCGAGGAGTCCAGAGATCAGCTGCTGGAATCTCTGCGCGGTGCTGATATGGTTTTTGTAACAGCTGGTATGGGCGGCGGTACAGGTACAGGTGCTGCGCATATCGTTGCTGAGTGTGCCAAGGAAGTCGGCGCTTTGACCGTCGGCGTAGTTACCAAACCGTTTTCTTTTGAGGGCAAACGTCGTATGACGCAGGCTGAAAATGGTATCGTTAATTTGAAAGATAAAGTTGATACTTTGATCACTATACCTAATGATCGTTTGCTGCAGGTGATCGATCGCCGTACTTCTATGCTTGATGCCTTCCGTATTGCCGATGACGTGCTGCGTCAGGGCGTGCAGGGTATTTCCGACCTGATCGGTGTGCCGGGCCTTATCAATGCCGACTTTGCCGACGTGAAAACGATCATGTCTGATGCAGGTTCTGCTTTGATGGGTATTGGTACTGCCAAAGGTGAAGGCGGCGCGCGTGCGGCTGCCGAAGCAGCAATCAAGAGTCCGTTGCTGGAGGCTTCCATTGAAGGGGCACGCGGCGTTCTCTTTAATATTACCGGCGGTAAAGAATTGTCATTGTTTGATGTTACCGAAGCTTCCAATATTATTACGGAAGCAGTTGATGCGGAAGCCAATATTATTTTTGGTGCCGTTATCAATGAGGAACTGGAAGATGAGATCCGTGTCACAGTTATCGCTACAGGCTTTGAACGCAGAAACCCTGCGGTCGGAGTGCGCGGCGCTTCCCGTCCCAGCTACAATAACAGCTATGCACAGCAGCACAGCAGTGAAAAACAACAAACAGCAGCTCCTGCACAACAGGGACAAGCTAATTCTTATGGTTCCGGTGTTATCAAACCGCCTACTTCCGATACGGAAATTCCGCCCTGGATCCGCGGATAAAATAAAATCGTTCAGCTCCCATTGCTTTGCAATGGGAGCTTTTCTATATCTTGGGTAATTTCCCGGGAAATAAAACAAAAAACACAAGATATTGTTTGAATAAAGCAAAAGTTATGATATAATAAAGGCGCTGATATAAATATAGCTGTAAAAGGAAGTGACGTTATGAAGTGCCCGTTTTGCTCTTATCGTGACAGTCGAGTGGTCGATTCCCGTGCGGTAGATGACGGTGTTTCTATTCGCCGGCGCCGTGAATGTCCTGATTGTGGACGCAGATTCACTACTTACGAAAAATATGAGGAAACACCTCTGATGGTAAGCAAAAAAGATGGCCGGAGGGAATTATTTGACGCTAAAAAACTTTTGAGCGGCTTGATCAAGGCTTTCGAGAAGCGGCCGATCTCTTATGAAAAGATCCAGGAGATTGCCGAGCATATCGAACGTGAGCTGAGAATGCGCGGAGAAGCAGAGATCAGGAGCGAAGTTATAGGCGAAGCGGTCATGAATCATTTAGAGAAAACTGATCAGATCGCTTATGTGCGGTTTGCGTCTGTTTATAGACAGTTTGCTGACGTCAATAATTTTATGCTGGAATTACAGCGTATTATGAAAAACAATGAAAGTGTTGATCGGAGTGATAAGGAATGATGATCCGGAAACGTGACGGCAGGGTTGTAGAGTTTGATGAAACCAAGATTACCGATGCTATTTTTGAGGCGGCGAAATCCGTAGGCGGCGCTGACAGGCAGCTGGCAATGGAGCTGACCCTGAGTGTTTTAAAAGCTCTCAAGAATGAGAACAGGCAGACTATAGATGTTGAGCATATACAGGATATGGTGGAAAAGGTTTTGATTGAAAGCGGCCATGCCCGCACAGCTAAATCATATATCCTGTACAGGGCCAGAAGAACAGGCATGCGCAGTTCGCGCAGCGAACTGATGGACACTGTGGCGGATATTTTGAAGGAGACCGATCGTGATAACGCTAATATTTCTAATTCTCCTTCTGCAAAAATGCTGCAGATCGCCTCGGCAGCCAGCCGGGAGTTTTATCTGAACCGTTTGATCCCCGAAGAGATGGCTGCGGCGCATAAACGCGGCGATATCCATATCCATGATCTTGATTTTTATGGTAAGACTTTAAATTGTCTTAATATACCGTTAGGACGTTTGCTGGCTAAAGGGTTCAATAATGGACATGGTTTTATCCGTCCGCCCAGACGTCCAGGCTCTGCGACTGCTCTGGCGGCGATCATTCTGCAAAGCTCGCAGAATGATATGTTCGGCGGCCAGTCGTTTGGCTATTTTGATACGGACATGGCTCCATTTATGGAAGGCGCTTCTGAGGAAGAAGTGTTCCAGGCGATGGAAGCGCTTGTTTATAATTTGAACAGTATGCATTCCCGCGCCGGTGCGCAGGTGCCGTTTTCGAGTTTGAATCTGGGGCTGGATACTTCTGAAAATGGGCGTAAGGTGACCCGTAATTTGCTGAAAGCTTATGGCAGAGGTTTGGGGCGTGGCGAGAATCCTATTTTCCCGAATGTTATTTTCCGTGTTAAACGCGGGGTGAACCTTGATAAGGGCGATCCTAACTATGATTTGTTCCAGCTGGCTATTTCCGTGGCTGCTCGGCGTTTGAATCCGACGTTCAGTTTTATGGATACCAGCTTTAATAAACCCTACGGCGGCGATGTAGCCTATATGGGCTGTCGTACGCGTGTTATTGCGAACCGCCGCGGGCCTGAAATTACAGAGGGGCGCGGGAATCTGTCCTTTACTACGATCAATTTACCGCGTCTGGCGATCAAGTCCGAGCGCAGTATCGATACTTTCTATCATCTGCTGGACGATTTGCTTGATCTGGTGCGTGAGCAGCTCTATCACCGTTATAAAGTACAGGCGAACCTTAAGGTCCGCGATCTGCCGTTTTTAATGGGGCAGGGCTTGTATTTGGACAGTGACAAGCTGGCTAATGATGACAGGATCGAAGAAGCGATCAAACATGGTACTCTTGGCGTTGGTTTTATCGGGTTGGCTGAAACGCTGACCGCACTGCTGGGCTGTCATCATGCCCAAAGCGAAGAAGCGCAGAAGCTGGGTGAAGAGATCATCGGCCATATGCGTGAAAAAGTGGACGCTATGAGTGATAAATATGATTTGAACTACAGCTTTATTGCTACGCCTGCCGAGGGTCTGTCAGGCCGGTTTATCCGTATGGACAGGAAGGAATACGGCATTATCCCCGGTGTTACGGATAAGGCTTATTACACTAATTCGTTCCATGTGCCGGTATCATATCCGATCAGCGCTTTTGAAAAAATGCGTTTAGAGGGCGCATACCATAAAATTACTAATGGCGGGCATATCAGTTATGTGGAATTTGCATCTTCGCCGGTACACAATCTTGGCGCGGTAGAGGATGTGCTGCGGCATATGCTGGCTTGTGACTGCGGTTATGTCGGCATCAATTTCCCGATCGATTATTGCGAGGAATGCGGCTATACCGGTATTATCGACAGTGATTATTGCCCTGTCTGTGAAAAGACGCTGACTCAGAAATACCGTCGTGAAACCTGCTGTACTGAATAGGGGGCGTTTGTTATGCTCAAAGTTGCCGCTGTTTTAGAAGAGTCGATCGTGGATGGGCCCGGGATCCGTTCTGTGATTTTTTTCCAGGGCTGCCCACGGCATTGCGAAGGCTGCCATAATCCTGATCTGCTGCCATTTGAGGGCGGTACGGCGTATACGCCGCGGCAGTTGGCGGACGAAGTTTTTGCCAGGCTGACGCCGCTGCATCGGGGCATTACTTTAAGCGGCGGTGATCCGCTGGCGCAGGCAGAAGAGATTGTGGATTTTCTGGAGATAGTGCGCAGAGAAAGACCGCAGCTCACAGTTTGGTGTTATACAGGTTATTTGTATGACGAGGTAAAGGAGCAGCCTGTGTTGCAGTTAATAGACGTTTTGGTTGATGGTCCGTTTATTTTGGCGCAGCGCAACCTTGATCTGCCGTTTCGTGGTTCTGATAACCAGCGCTTGATCGACCTGCCGGCGACAAGGAGGTCAGGCAGTGTCGTTGAAGTAAATTTATAAGATGTGTTTGGAGGGGTAGAAATGTTATTGAAGTTGTTGCAGGATGGTTTTGGCAGCGCTATGGATTTGAATTGTGCCGAAAAGATCCTTTATGGTGCTAACTGGGCTTATGATATGAAGCTGCCAGCTGAAGCTTTAAAGCTTGCTGCCGGGTTCGGCGGCGGGATGGGCGTTGAGAGCAGCTGCGGTGTCATAACCGGCGGCGTTATGGTGCTGAGCAGCCTGTATGTAAAACGCAACGGGCATGAAAGCGGCCGTATCAAAGCACTGGAAAAGGAATTTATTGAAACCTTTACTAAAGAAATGGGCGCAATAGACTGTGCCGCGCTGAAGGCAAAATACCGGAACGATGAAATCAAATGTAATCTGATTATTTTTAAGGCCGGTGAGATTTTAGACCGGATGGTGGAACGGGAAGGTCTGAAGTAAATATAAAAGCTCCGACAGCTATTGCTGTCGGAGCTTTTGCGTAATAACAGGCAGTTCTACAGGAACTGCCTGTTATTTTAAAGTTGAACAAGATAAGGCGTCAGATCGATTTTGTTTTTTTGTAGTCCGGTCGCTAAAAGAAAGTCCTGCGTCTCATTCAAATCTTTGATATCAGCTGTTTTTATTTCCGGGGCGAAGTCGTACCAGGGAGCCATGGCAGCTACGTCTTCAGGTGCAAGCCCGGTGGCCTGAGCAGTAAATTCATAGGCCTTTGCCTGTTCGCGGTTCATATAGGCGATATTTTCACGATGCGCGGACAGATAGTGTTTAATAATATCAGGGTTGTTTTTGACCAGCTCGCCGCGGGCGGCAATAACGATCGTAGCATCAACCAGGCCTTCACCGCTGGTTATGATATGCGCGCCTGCTTTTTGGGCACGCAGGACATCTGAACCCGCAACGAGGGCGGCGTCAACGTTGCCATTCAGCATGGCGGTGACAGAGGGAGGGATATCCATGGACAGCAGCTCAACAGCGTCAGGCTGCAGCTTTTCTTTAGCCAGGGCAGCGATGAGGATCTGGTGCAGGATCGTGCCTTTAGGACCGGCAACTTTTTTCCCTGCCAGGTCGGCGGCTGTTTTGATGGCTGGGTCTTTGGCCATGATATTGAAGGCTTTGGGAGCACGGCTGTAGATGCCGACTATTTTCAGATCAACGCCGTTAGAGGCTGCCAAAATAGCAGAAGTCCCGCCGAGAGCGCTGCAGATATCAAGACTGCCGGCGGCCAGGGCTTCGGTTTGTTTGGCTCCGGAATTGATTTCAGGATAAGCAACTTTGATATTGGTTTTGGCAAATTCTTTACTGACTGTTTGCAGGTTTTTGTCAATGATCGAAGGTATATTCAGCGGTGATTTGACGTAGGTGATTTTAAGTTCACCGGGCGGCTGGTCTGCAGGAGCAGTTGATTTACTGCTGCTGCAGCCGGAAAGAGTTAGAATGAGGGCGGCCAGGCAGCAGCCGGTCGTTATTTTTTTGATGATTTTACTGTGAAGCATTGTTATTACCACCTTATCTGATCAGTTTTCTATGGCGTTCAATATCTGCAGCCTTAGCTGCTGAAACGGGAGGGAAGCAGGTTGGCGCGGATACGCCATATCAACGGTCCGGTCGCTTTTGATGCTGCCTTCCTGCATGACTAAAATGCGCTGGCCTAAAAGCAGAGCCTCTTCTACATCGTGGGTGACAAAGATAATACTTTTTTTCTGCCTGTGAAATAATTCCAAAAGCATTTGCTGAAGACTGCGGCGCGTAAAATAATCTAAAGCGCTGAAAGGTTCGTCCATTAAAATAAGATCGGGATTTTGAAACAGCGTACGTCCTAAGGCGGCACGCTGGGCCATACCTCCGGAAAGCTGCGCAGGATAAGCAAGACGGAACTCTTTAAGTCCCAAAAGCTCCAGAAGTTCTTCTGACGGAGCCTTGGGCAGGCTGGTGTCATTGCGGGCGGCGAAGGCGATATTGTCGGCGACGGTCAGCCAAGGCATCAGCCGCGGTTCCTGAAAAACAAAACCGATTTTAGTTGCGTTGCCGTAAGTTATCGTTCCTGCAGCGGCAGGTTCCAAACCTGCCAGCAAACGCAGTAGAGTTGTTTTGCCGCAGCCGCTTTTACCGACGATGCAGGTAAAGCTGTTTTCCGAGAATGACAGATCAACGGCATCAAGCGCTGTGATAAGGTGACCGGAAGTTGTATAAGTTTTAGTGAGCCCGGTAGTTTTAAGCAACATAATTATCTCCTGTTTCTGTATTCCAGGGCAGCATTTTATCAGTCAGTGTCAAAAACAGCCAGTCGATCAGACTGCCGACGATGCCGATAGCAAACAGGCCTACTAAGACAACATCCGGGCGTGACATTTGTTCTGCGTCCAGAATCATATAGCCGATACCGGAGGAGGCGGCTATTAGTTCGGCGCCGATGAGAGCCCGCCAGCTGTAACCCAGCGAGAGCTGCAGCCCTACGGCGATGGCAGGAAGCGCAGCTGGCAGCTGGATGAGCCTGGCCTGCTGCCAGGCTGTGAAATGCAGCGAACGGCCAACTTCGAGTAATTTACGGTCGCAGTTTTTGACGCCGCTGTAAGTATTGAGAAAAAGGGGAAAAAAGGAGGCCAGAAAGATGATGACCAATTTGGAGCCTTCATCAATGCCAAACCAGAGGATTATTAATGGTATTGCGGCCAGGGGCGGAACATGACGCAGAAATTCCAGTACAGGCCAGCAATAAGTCTGAAAAGTATTGCTGCGGCCGCAGAGGATGCCCAGAGGTAAAGCGATGACGACTGAACAGAGAAAACCGCCGGCTACCCTTTGCAGGCTGATCAGCAAATGCTGCCAGAGCAGGCCGCTGTGAATGAGGTCAGTTGCTGTTGCGGCAGTGACAGCCGGACTGGGCAGCAGATAAGGGCTGAACAGCTGCAGTTCACTTATGACGTACCAGATGAAAATTAATAAAAACGGCAGAAAAAATCCATTCTTCCATGTGCGCATAAATTTCTCCTAATAAATAGCTATTGTTAGTTTTACTTTAAGACAAAGCAGGCTGGTTGTCAATATTTGGACAGAGCAGGAGTGAAATTTTAACGTTGTAGCAGAGGTACATATCAAACTGAACTGCAAAAACGGTAAAAGAACGGCTGCGCCAAAGTAGAAATGTCTTGTGGGGGGGTACTGCTGTGCTATAATGTTTATATAAAGAGAGCAAATAAAGTTTTTAAGAGGGGCAGTAAGATGATTTATCAAAAAATAACAACCAGTACGGGCCGCTGCCTATTGCTGATCAGAAAATATGAAGACAGAGAAGGATTTGAACTATGGCGCCGTAAAGAGCAGTGCTGGCGTTATTTTGATAATGTCGATTCAGACTATTTCAAAGAATTTTTTGATCTGCGGGGAGAATTGATAGATATCAGCGAAGCAGAAGCTTTGGAGCTTATACAAAAATACGAATGACAGAAAACTGGCATCAGATTCTGATGCCAGTTTTTGTTTATTCCATATTTTTTAAGAGCTCGATCACGTCGTTCAGGGTATCTGTCTGATAATGTTCAATATTACCGGAATCACAGGCAGCTGCTAAAGCGGGGTCTATCGGCAGCCTGGCCAGGATTTCAAGACCATAATCAGCAGCGGCAGCCTGCAGATGACTGGGACCAAAAACCTGATATTCTTTGCCGTTATCAGGGCATTTGAAGTAGGAATAATTTTCGATCAGTCCTAAAATAGGGATCTGCATCATAGACGCCATTTTCACTGCTTTGCCCACGATCATGGAAACCAGTTCCTGCGGCGAGGTAACGATGATAATGCCGTCGACAGGCAGTGACTGGAAGACTGTCAGCGGAACATCGCCTGTACCTGGCGGCATGTCGATGAACATATAGTCGATGTCTGTCCAGATCACGTCGCTCCAGAATTGTTTGACGGTACCGGCAATGATCGGCCCGCGCCAAACGACAGGATCTGTTTCATTATTTAACAACAGATTGGTAGAGATGATTTCTATACCACTTGCTGTCTGCAGAGGCAGCAGACCGATTTCTGTGGCATTGGCTTTGCCATGCAGGCCAAAAGCTTTAGGAATAGACGGGCCGGTGATGTCTGCGTCTAAAACAGCAGTTTTTTGGCCGGCTTTCTGCATGGCAGCAGCTAAAAGCGCTGTGACGACAGATTTGCCGACGCCGCCCTTGCCGCTGACAATACCGATAACTTTTTTTACAGTACTCATTTCGTGAAGCGGTGCGGAAAAATCGGGCGCTGCATTAGCCTGGCTGCAATTTTCACAGGATGTTTTGTCACAGCCGGCATCAGAGCATTGACGAACTTGTTCGGACATTGGATACGCCTCCGGTTGATTATTGTTTTTTTTGCAGCAGCTCTTTGAGCTGCTGGCGACGGCAGGTCGCGCGGACACAGTTTTGGTTGTGTCCGTCGCAAAGGCGGAATTCACCGCCTTCAATGGATAATTCTCTGCCGTTGATTAGAGCGTCTGCTAATTTACGACGTGCTTCTTCATAGATTTTTTGAACGGTAGTTCTGGCTACGTTCATAGCCATAGCGCAGGTTTCCTGCGTACAGTTTTCCAGATCCATAAGCCGGATCGTTTCATATTCATCGATCGTCATGGTTATTTTTCCCTGCGGCTTGCTGCCTGAGGGAGCAAAGGTTTTATTGAGCGGCATACAGCAGATCTTACGCCATTTAACAGGTCTCGACATAGCAGAAACCTCCTTTCCTGAAGGAGTTGGTTACTGTGAATATCATAACGTCATTATTGGCTTATGTCAATAAAGCAGCTTTTAAAGAGATTTTCAAAAACGTGTGTTTATGCTATAATTTTATCATATCGAAGGTATGGTGAAAAATTTGGATACAAAAGAAATCTGGGAGTTTTCAAAGAGCTTTGTCAGGCGCGAGGGGATATTAGTGGCCGCCTGTATGTTAGCGGCAGTTTCTTCGCTGGCGGCGATCCCTAAAGCAGAGTATATCGACTGGCATGTTTTGGTTTTATTATACTGTCTGATGTTGGTCGTGGGCGGGTTAAAAAAGCGGCGCATACTTGATCACTGTGCTGTCCGGCTTTTGCAGAAATGTGTTTCGCTGCGTCAGATAACGGCCGCACTGCTGCTGGTAACTTTTGTCAGTTCCATGCTTGTAACGAACGATGTGGCTTTAATAACTTTTGTGCCGCTGACTTTGATCATTGGCAGAGAAGCCGGGCTCGATGTCGGGAAGATCATTATCTGGCAGACATTAGCGGCCAATCTTGGCAGTATGCTGACACCGATGGGAAATCCACAGAATTTGTTTTTATATGCCCGTTATAATTTTGAGATCATTACTTTTTTAAAGGTCACTTTGCTGCCGACCTGTTTAGCCGGAGGTATGCTGGCTGTGCTTTTGCTGCGTCAGCAGGACAGGGCGCTGAAAGTGGATCTGGCTGCGGTAAAGGTAGAACGGGGCTGGGATCTGGGCGTTTTAGCGCTGCTGTTTTTACTGTGTGTGGCTGCGGTATTTCACTGGTTCGATCACTGGCTGCTGCTGGCAATAACGGTAACGGCGGTGTTGGTGCTGGATCGTGGCTTGTTCAGACAGATAGATTATTCGCTTTTGATTACCTTTGGCGGTTTTTTTATTTTTATTGGCAATTTGACGCAATTTGATTTTTTAAATATTATCAGGGACAGTTTTTTAGGAAGTGCTGCCGGGACGTATTTTTCAGGTATCGCTGCCAGTCAGTTTATCAGTAATGTGCCGGCAGCAATGCTGCTGGCCGCGTTTACGCAACAGAAGGAAGCCTTACTGCTGGGGGTCAATATCGGCGGGTTGGGAACACTGATCGCTTCTATGGCCAGTGTGATATCTTATAAACTGTTTGCGGAGGCCTATCCTGCCCAGGTCAGGCATTATTTGCTGCTGTTTTTGTATTATAATGCGATAGGGCTGTTTTTGTTAGTACCGTCTGTATATTTTTTACTGTTGTATTGAGAGGATCGTTATGCGCCGTTGGATCATGCATGTCGATATGGATGCGTTTTTTGCATCTGTCGAACAATTTGATAATCCCAAACTGCTGGGACTGCCGGTAATTGTCGGGGGACAGTCGGATCGCGGCGTTGTATCTACCTGTTCTTATGAGGCACGGGTATACGGTGTGCATTCGGCAATGCCAATGGTAGAAGCCAGGCGGCTGTGTCCGCAGGCCGTTTTTTTACCGGGAAGGATGAAGCGTTATCAGGAAGTATCACGGCAGATAATGGCTGTTTTTGACAGCTTTTCACCATTGGTTGAGCAGCTTTCAGTGGATGAAGCATTTCTGGATATTTCGGGAATGGAACTACTGGCTGGTTGTGAGCGTGATATCGGTCTGCAGGTCAAGAAAGCGATCAAAGAAAAAACAGGCTTAACGGCTTCCGTAGGGATCGCTCCCAATAAATTTTTAGCCAAGCTGGCTTCCGATATGCAAAAGCCGGACGGTTTAGTGGTTATAAGGGCAGAGGAGGCCGAGGCTATTTTGCGGCCTTTGCCGGTGCGGCGTATTTTTGGTATCGGGCGCAGTGCTGAGAAGAGTTTGCTGCAGTTTGGCATAGCAACGGTCGGGCAGATAGCGGATGCAGATGTACATATTTTGCAGAAAGCGCTGGGCAGTAATGCGGCTGTGGTAAAGCAGCTGGCACATGGTTTGGATGACAGACCGGTCGTTAATGATTATACTGCTAAATCTATCGGGAAGGAATGTACTTTTGAGCATGATCTGCATACGGAAGAAGAGCGGCGTCACGCAGTCCTTGATCTGTGCGGACGGGTCGGCTGGCGGCTGCGGCGCAGCGGTTTTGTTGGTTATACCGTAACTTTAAAGGTAAAGTTTGCATCGTTCAAGATCATTACCCGCAGTATAACAGCCGAAGGCCCTGTGGCTTATGACGAAGAAATTTTTGAGTTGGCGCAGAAGTTGATGCAGTCTGTAAAATGGACTGAAGGTGTAAGATTATTGGGCGTCAGCGTTGCGCATTTGGAACCGGCGGGCGCAGTGCCTGTTCTGAATTTTGTCGAGGATGAGCGCTTGGGGAAACGGAATCAGGCGGTTGATAAATTAAAAGCTAAATTTGGGGAAGACATTATAAAACGCGGTTTTTAAAACCGCGTTTTAGTTTATCAGGATAAATGACATATGCTTTAAAATACAAAATATATTGTTAAATAAATTAGAAAACAACAAAATGTAGTAGATGTTACATAAAACTTTGTTGACATATGCCGGAAATTCACTATAATCATATATATAAGAGCCGGCTGCAATCCCGCTGCCGACAACGAAAAAACAATAAAGGAAGTGTAAATGATGCAAGAAAATTTATTGAAAGAATATGGTCTATATATCAATGGCGAATGGCGTCCTGCTTCTGACGGAGCAACTTTTAATTCTACCGATCCTGCAACGGGAGAACATCTGGCCGTATGCGCAGAAGCAACTAAAGAAGACGTCGATGCAGCCGTAAAAGCAGCTCAGAAGGCCTTTGAGACCTGGAAAGATACTACTGCGCAGCAAAGAGCTGAGATCTTGAATAAAATTGCAGATATTATTGATGCCAATGCCGCGCATCTGGCAAAAGTTGAATCTATGGATAATGGTAAACCATTGCGTGAGACTTCTGGGATCGATATTCCGATGTCGGCGGACCATTTTCGTTATTTTGCGGCAGCGATCAGAACGCAGGAAGGCACTGCGACCATGCTGGATAACAATACTATGAGTCTGGTTTTGCATGAGCCGCTGGGTGTTGTGGGACAGATCATTCCCTGGAATTTCCCGTTTTTGATGGCGGCCTGGAAGCTGGCTCCTGCGCTGGCGGCAGGCGATACTATCGTTATCAAGCCATCCAGCCAGACTTCGCTCAGTATCCTGGAGCTGGCCAGATTGCTTGAAGGCGTGCTGCCGAAAGGTGTTTTGAATATTATTACCGGCAAAGGTTCAAAATCAGGTAACGATATTCTTGAACATCCTGGTTTTGCCAAGCTTGCTTTTACAGGCTCAACTGAAGTTGGACGGTCTGTTGCCGAGGCTGCTGCTGAAAAACTGATCCCTGCGACTCTGGAGCTGGGTGGAAAATCGGCTAACATATTCTTCCCGGACTGCAACTGGGATCTGGCAATGGAAGGCTTACTGCTGGGGATTCTCTTCAATCAGGGTCAGGTCTGCTGCGCAGGTTCCCGTGTCTTTGTACATGAATCGATTTATGATAAGTTTGTAGCAGCTGCTGTCGAACGGTTCCAAAAGGTAAAAGTAGGGCTGCCGCTTGATAAAGGCGTACAAATGGGCTCGCAGATCGATGCGAATCAGGTCAGAAAGATTCTGGGTTATATCGATATTGCTAAAAAGGAAGGCGCTACGATTGCCTGCGGTGGTTATAAGCTGACAGAAAATGGTTTGGAGAAAGGCAATTTTGTGGCTCCGACGCTGATCACCGATGTCACTAATAATATGCGTGTAGCGCAGGAAGAAATTTTTGGACCTGTTGCCGTAGTTATCAAATTTAAAGATGAAGCAGACGTCATCCGGATGGCAAACGAAAGCGTTTACGGCTTAGGCGGCGCGGTCTGGACACAGGACATCAATCGTGCTTTGCGTGTGGCCAAAGCCATACAGACCGGAAGAATGTGGGTCAATACCTATAATGCCATTCCTGCCGGTGCTCCTTTTGGCGGCTATAAGCAATCCGGTATCGGCCGTGAAACCCACAAGGTAATGCTGGAGCATTACAGCCAGACTAAAAATATCATGATTAATATTTCTGAGAAAACTTTAGGTTTGTATGAATAAAATGTAATAAAACAAATAAAAAAACGACTGCAAAGCAGTCGTTTTTTTATTTGGGTTTAAAGGTCAGAAAGCAGAAGTAACGAAGCTTTCCATAGCGTCAGCGCTTAATGCGCCTACATGGCTGTCGATAATATTACCATCAGCATCGATAATATAGCTGGTTGGTATGGCCTGAACTGCATAGGCGGAAGCAGCAGAACCGTTTGTATCGAGGACAACGGGGAAACTGAACGCGTGATTTTCCATAAAGGAGGTTACGTCAGGCTTTGTGCCGTCGATATTGACGATAACGAAATGGATCTTATCACCATATTTTGCATATGCTCTTTGGATATCAGGCATTTCACCAACACAGGGCGGACACCAGGTAGCCCAAAAATTAAGGAAAACAGGTTTGCCTTTTAAAGAGGCCAGAGAAACAGGCTGGCCGTTCATATCAGTTACAGTGAAAGACGGGGCTGCAGTGGTTTCGGCTTTAGCAACATGCGGAAGGTCAAAAAAATGTATGCCGCTGACAGCAACGGCAGTAAGTAAAGCTACGCCTAAGATAACTTTTTTGAGTGTGCTCATAACAGTACCTCGCTTTGCAAAATTTTAGAATAGTGTAATAAACTTTATTTTAGTATAACAAAATCTAAAGACGGAACGTTTGTTATACTATTTTTATAAATGGTTACAAAAGTTAATTATTTGTTGCTCCGGCAACATCAGCGTCTGTTGCTTTTACTTTGCGCCCAAGAGAAATCGCGCCCGTAGGGCAGGTATCGATACATTCGCCGCAGTTGATGCACTCCCGGTCGCCGACTTTGACGCAGTCCATTTTGCATTTATGGATACAGGCGTCACAGCCTATACATTTGGCTGCGTCCACCTGAATGCCAAAATAAGACAGCTTGTTGAACAAACTGTAAAATGCCCCCAAAGGGCAGATAAAACGGCAGAAGGGACGATAAATAACAATACTGGCAATAATAGTGACGATCAGTAAAAACAATTTCCAGTTAAAAAGCAGCCCCAGATTCTGTTTAAGGAAGGGATTGGTGCTTAAAAGCGGTACTGCTGCTTCCAGTGTACCGGCAGGGCAGATATATTTACAGAATGCAGGAGCGCCAACACCGACAGCATAGAAAAATACCAATGGCAAAATAATAACAAAAAGCAGTCCGATTATATATTTTAGTTTGGTCAGAGTGCGTGTAGCGTTATTTTTGACAAGCTTGGGTGACGGGATCTTATAAAGCAGTTCCTGAATGAGACCAAAGGGGCAAAGCCAGCCGCAGATAACTCGTCCCAGCAGCAGGCCAAAAAGGATCATAAGTCCCAAAACATAAAAAGGAAAGCGGAGAACAACTCCGGATAAAGAGCTTTGTAAGGCTCCAAGAGGGCAGGCGCCTAAAGCGCCGGGACACGAATAGCAATTGAGCCCGGGGACACAGATGCTTTTGCTGGGGCCCTGCCAGATACGCCCGTTAAGAAAACCTGGAAGATTGCCGTTATAAAGAAAAGCTGTAAGAAATTGAATAACAGTTCGTTTAGCCAATGCCGATACACTCCAGACAGATCATAGCTGCTTTGCGAAGCACGCTGAGATATTGTTGTTGCCAGATGCCGATGCCTAAAAAAATCAGCGCGATCAGCCAAAGATATTTTTTCATAAGCAGTACCTACCATACTTTCTTCCAGATGTACAGATGAGATTGTAAGTACTATGATAGCAGAAAGGCGGACTGAAAACAAATGAAAAAAATGTGGCATAGACAAAACGCTTTTTTATAGTTACAATAAAGGAGTAATAATCTTTGAAATGGAGGATGGTAGTATGGTAAGTGTAAAGAAAGTTGTGATGATGACCCTTGTAGCAGTAACGATGCTTGGACTTGGCGGGTTGTTCCCTCATGCGGAAGCGTCAAAACTGGACGAGATCCAAAGCAGGGGCTACCTTTTGGTTGGTACTACAGGCGATTATAAGCCGATGAGTTACTTAAACCAGGAGACAGGTAAATATGAAGGGTTTGATGTGGAAGCAAGCGGGCTTTTAGCGCAGTCATTGGGAGTGCAGGTAAAATTTGTACCAACAACGTGGAGCACTTTGACGGCTGATACTATAGCCGGCAAATTTGATATCGCGATGTGCGGTATTACCCGTACTTTGGCCAGAGAGCAAAAGATGGCGCAGAGTAAAGGTTATCTTGTGTTTGGCAAAACTATTTTGTGCCGTAAAGGCGATGCTGAAAAGTTTAAAACGCTGGCCGATATGAATAAGAAAAATGTGCGC
Source organism: uncultured Phascolarctobacterium sp. (assembly GCF_958349595.1). Lineage (NCBI taxonomy): Bacteria > Bacillati > Bacillota > Negativicutes > Acidaminococcales > Acidaminococcaceae > Phascolarctobacterium > uncultured Phascolarctobacterium sp. The sequence goes on from NZ_CATWDQ010000011.1 coordinate 51,940, forward strand.
GTGATGGTCAATCCTGGCGGTACCAATGAAAAATTTGCCCTGGCGAATCTTCCTGACTGCACGCTGATCGTACATCAGCAAAATGCTGAAATTCCCGGCTTGATTGCAGAGGGCAAAGCAGATATTATGATCACTGAAACAATGGAAGCCCGCCGTTATGTACGTGATAATGCAAAGCTGGCGGCGCCGCTGATCGATGAACCGTTTACGAAAAATAACTTTGGCATATTGATGCAGCAGGGCGATCAGATTTTTCTTAACTATGTGAATATGTGGATGGAAGAGATGGAGTTAAATGGTACGCTGGCACGTTTGGATAACCAGTATATAAAATAATTAATGCAGTAATAAATGTAAAAACCTGCCTCAAAAGGCAGGTTTTTACATTTATTTCAATCTTCTAAGTTTGTATTCGTAAAGACTTTAGCATATAATAAAGCGTAAGAAGCATGAAGGAGGACGTAATGCAATGCTGATACATAAAATAGCTGCTGCTGCGCTGGGGATCATCATGGGGACGGGTTTGCTCCTGCAGACAGACCTCGCTTGGGCAGCAAAAAGCGAAGCTTATTATACAACACAAAAAATTGCAGATCATAAAAAAGGAGAGTTTGCAGTTTTAGCTGATGATGATGTGAATTTTCGTTCCGGTCCTTCAACGACTGCCGCTGTTTTAGCATGCCTGCCGCGGCATTCGCTTTTTCGTCTGAATGGCGGTAAAAGCGGTGAATGGCAAAAAGTTGACTGGAATGGCAAAAGCGGTTACATTTTTGCCGATTACCTGGCAAAGCCTGAAGCTGAAGAACTGATCGACGAAGATAATTCTTTGGGTGACTGGCAGTTAGGGCAGCTCTTTGACAGCGCTGCAGCAAAGACGCTTGGCAAGGTAAAAAAGGAAAGCAAAGATGGCAGTAAGCAGATCTATGATTTTCAGCAGCTGCGGGTCAAGGTCAAGCGGAGCAGTAAAAAAATCGTGGAGCTTACCACAGCTTCGCCTGTAATTTATACGATGCGCGGTATTGGCGCAGGGGACAGCGGTGCCCGGGTCATAGGCCAGTACGGGATCCCGGCCAGAGTCGTTTATCTGAAAGATGATAAGGAAGGCGCCGTGATGATGTATGGTTATGACTTCCCGCAGGAAAGTAAAGTTGGTAAAACGCTGGATTTTTATCTTAACAGTGATGGCGATGTAAGCAGGATCATTTTGAGCAACGAAGAGTGATCGTGCATAAATATTGAAAATAACGGAAATTTTCTGTAAATTTATGAAAAGTGTAAACTGGTTGACAGAATTAGCCTGTTCCAAAAGTTTTTCAGGAAATTTAAAAAAACTTGTTGACGCCTGTTGAACATGGTGTTAAACTTACAGCAATTAAATAACGACCACAAAACCGTAGAGGCGGAGATCAAGTCGAAAGATGCGCTTACAGAGAGTCCGGGGGGCTGGGAGCCGGATAGAAATGCAGTTCGATAAATGGACCGCTGAGGGTGCAGTCAAATCGGCCTGCCGAGAGTACTCTGCAACGCAACGCCTGCGTTAGGGGCGAGGGGTGTGTTGGCACTCTGCTTCAAGTGCACGATTTGTTTTCGTGAATCAAGGTGGTACCGCAGGTAGATGTTTTTTCAGCCTGTCCTTGTTATATCAAGGACAGGCTTTTTTATTTATATTTTGACGATGAAGGAGTGAACACAGTGCTTAATCTTACGCTGGAAGAAGTTAAAGCCTATCAAAAGGATTATACCGCAGTTCCAGTCGCTAAAGAATGTCTGGCTGATATGACAACGCCGCTGGCGTTTTTATCGACAGTCAAAAACAGCAGCAACGATTATTTTCTGCTGGAAAGTCTGGAGGGCGGTGAGCGCTGGGGTCGTTATTCTTTTATTGGGTATGATCCGATCGTTAAGCTAAGGTCAAAGGATAAAGTTGTGGAAGTGATAAACAGCGCTAAAGTTAGATTTAAGGCAGATGATCCTGTCAGCTGTATCAAAGAAGTGCTGGCAGAATATAAGGTGCCGAAAATCGAAGGGATACCGCCGTTGACAGGAGGGTTTGTAGGTTATTTTGGTTATGACTTTATTCAATATTGTGAACCAAGTCTGCATTTTGATCCGGCCAAGGCTACAGCTTTCCCGGATTTTGATTTGATGCTGTTTGATAAACTGGTCGCTTTTGACCATTTAAAGCAGAAAATTTTTATTATCGTCAATGTACGCACTGATAATATCGAAGTGAATTATGCAAAAGCAGAACGGGAAATTGCGGCGATCGAAACGCTGCTGACCAGTACGGTGGAGCAGAAGCCGTTGACGGCGGCCAGACTTGGCGCAGTAGAATCTAACCAGAGTAAGGAATTATATGCGGAGAATGTGCAGAAATGTAAGGAGCATATCAGAAATGGCGATGCTTTTCAGATCGTGTATTCACAGAAATTTACGGCAGATTATGATCAGGATCTTTTCAATGCTTACCGCATCCTGCGGACAACAAATCCGTCACAGTATATGGTGCTGATGAAAAACGATGATGTGGAGATAGCAGGGAGTTCACCGGAAACACTGATAAAGGTCAATGGGCGTGAGATCACGACGATGCCGATCGCGGGGACAAGGCCTCGGGGCGTTACAGAAGAACTGGATCAGGCCCTGGAAAAAGAGCTTTTGGCAGATGCCAAAGAAATAGCCGAGCATAATATGCTGGTGGACTTAGGCAGGAATGACATCGGCCGCGTCAGTGAATTTGGCAGCGTTAAGGTGCTTGATTATCTGGAAGTCAAAAGATTTTCCCATGTGATGCATATCACCAGCCGCGTCATTGGAAGTCTAAGAGCGGATAAAGATTGTCTGGATGCCTTGCAGGCAGTCTTTCCGGCCGGGACGTTAAGCGGGGCGCCGAAAATCAGGGCCTGTCAGATCATTGACGAGCTGGAACCGCAGCGCAGGGGTATTTATGGCGGTGGTATGGGCTATATAGATTTTGGCGGGAACATGGACATCTGTATTACGATCCGCACGATGGTGAAACGTGAAGGTAAAGTTTATGTGCAGGCCGGCGGCGGGATCGTCGCTGATTCTGTGATCGATAATGAGTTTGCTGAAACCGTTAATAAAGCAGGGGCCTGTTTGAAAGCCTTGCAGGAAACGGCAAAGGAACGGTAAGGAGCAAAGCAATGGTAGTTATTATTGATAATTATGACAGTTTTACATTTAATTTATTTCAGTTTGTAGGGATGCTGACAAGTGAAGTCAAGGTATACCGCAACGATCAGATAACGGTGGAAGCAGTAGCGGCGCTGCAGCCTTCCCATATTATTTTGTCGCCGGGACCTGGGTTCCCCAAGGCTGCGGGGATCTGCGAAGAGATTTTGGAAAAACTGCAGGGGCAGCTGCCGATTTTAGGTGTCTGCCTGGGGCATCAGGCGATCGGTGAAGTGTTTGGCGGAAAGATCGTACATGCTAAAGAACTGGTGCACGGCAAACAGAGTCTGATCAAAATAGATAACAGCAGCAGACTGTTTAAGGGGCTGCCGCAGGAAATACCGGCTGCAAGGTATCATTCGCTGATAGTTGAGAAGAAATCAAAACCTGAATGTCTGGAAGTTCTTGCAGCTACGGCAGATGGTGAGATCATGGCGGTCAAGCATCGCGATCATGATATTTATGGAGTACAGTTCCATCCGGAATCTATTATGACGCCGGACGGTTTGCAAATTTTAAGAAATTTTTTAGCGATACATTAAGGAGTGAAAAAAATGATCAATGAAGCAATCAATAAACTGGCTGACAAACAGAATCTGACCGGCGCAGAGACGGTGGGGGCTTTTGGCGAGATCATGAGCGGTGCAGCTACTAATGCGCAGATCGCGGCGTTTATTACGGCGATGCGGATGAAGGGCGAGACTATTGAAGAAATAACGGCGTGTGCCAAGGTCTTACGTGAGAAATGCACGCATATCGATCCGGGCAAGGATGTGCTGGATATCGTGGGGACTGGCGGCGATTGTGCTAATACCTTTAATATTTCCACGACCAGTTCTTTTGTGATCGCGGCGGCAGGAGTTCCAGTAGCCAAGCATGGCAATCGCAGCGTTTCCAGTAAAAGCGGCGCTGCCGATGTTTTGGAGGAACTGGGCGTGAAGATCGACCTTTCGGCTGAACGCAATCAGGAACTGCTGCAGGAGATAGACCTATGTTTTTTATTTGCGCAGTCTTATCATGCTTCCATGCGTTTTGCCGGACCGGTACGGAAAGAGCTTGGTATCCGCACGGTTTTCAACATTATCGGCCCTTTAGCGAACCCTGCTTTTGCCAGCCTGCAGCTGTTAGGCGTTTATAAAAAAGAATTGGTAGAACCTTTGGCAAAGGTTCTTGCCAATTTGGGCGTTAAACGCGGTATCGTAGTTTATGGCAATGACGGGATCGATGAGGTGACTGTTTCGGCAACGAATACGATAGCGGAAATAAACGGCGGCGAGATCACGACTTACACTCTTGATCCGCAGGCTCTGGGTTTTGCACCCTGCCGGAAAAGTGATCTGGTGGGCGGTGACGCCAGGGTCAATGCTGGTATCACTTATGATATTTTAAGCGGTAAAGAACAGGGAGCAAAACGCAATGCCGTAGTTTTAAATTCGGGGCTGAGCCTGTATTTGGGTGGTAAAGGTTCTATTAAAGAGTGTATCGAACTTGCCAGGGAAACTATTGACAACGGTAAGGCTTTAGAAAAATTGCAGCAGCTGATAGCGCTGAGCAATGCCTGAGGTGGACGATGATTTTAGATGATATTGCAGCGGCGACACAGCTCAGGGTAGAGCGGCTGCAGAAAAGCAAAAGCTTAAGCAGCGTCAGGTTTGAGGCTGAGGAGTTACCTGAAAGCAAGCGTGGTTTTAAAGCGCGTCTGGCAAGAGCAGGTATGAATTTTATCACGGAGATCAAAAAGGCCTCGCCTTCCAAGGGGATCATTGCCCGGGAATTCGATTATCTGAGGATTGCCGGAGAGTATGAAGCAGCAGGGGCAGCGGCAATTTCGTGTTTAACAGAGCCGCAGTTTTTTTTAGGCAGGGATGAATATTTACAGGCGATCAGCGCCGCAGTGCACGTTCCGGTGTTACGGAAGGATTTCACGATCAGCGAGTATCAGATTTATGAAGCCAAAACTATTGGCGCTGATGCCGTACTGTTGATTTGCGCATTGCTGGAAACGGCCAGGATCAGGGAATTTCTGGCTATAGCCGCCAGTATAGGCCTGGAGGTTTTGGTGGAAGCGCATGATGCGGCAGAAGTTGAGGCAGCCCTTGCTGCTGGGGCAGAGATCATTGGCGTCAATAACCGTAATTTAAAAGATTTCAGTGTCGATTTACAGAACAGTCTGCAGCTGAGGCAGTTGGTGCCGCGTGATAAAATATTTGTTTCTGAAAGCGGTATCAGGACTGCGGAAGATGTCAGACAGCTCCAGCAGGCGGGAGTGAACGGTGTTTTGATCGGCGAAACGCTGATGAGAAGTGAGAATATTACTTTAGAGCTGCGGCGGCTGGCGGGTGAGTTAAAATGACCAAGGTCAAAATATGCGGTTTAAAACGTCAAGAAGATATAGCTTTTGCCAACAGGCTGCTGCCGGAATATGCCGGATTTGTTTTTGCGGCCAGTCCCAGACAGGTGTCGGCCGGACAGGCCGCTAAGCTGCGGGCAGAACTGGATTTACGGGTTCAGGCCGTAGGTGTTTTTGTGCAGGAGGAGCTTGATTTTATCAAGCGGCTGGCGTCGGAACGAACTATCGATGTGGTGCAGCTGCATGGTGACGAGAGTCCTGAGTATTGCAGAGAGCTGCGCCGGAGGATAAAGCTGCCGGTTATCAAAGTGCTGCGGGTAGCCAATGCGGCTAGCCTGAGATGCGCGGCGGATTATGAATGTGATTATCTGCTGCTCGATACTTATACCAAGGCTGCCTATGGCGGCAGCGGTCAGCGGTTTGATCTGGGGCTTTTACAAAACATCAGCCTGCAGCGGCCTTTTTTTCTGGCCGGGGGACTGGATGCGCACAATGTAAAAGAGGTTTTAGCGGTGAAGCCATATGCCGTCGATGTGAGCGGCGGAGTGGAAACCGAGGGCAGGAAAGATTTTACAAAAATGAGTGCGTTTATTGACGCAGTGAAAGGAAGCAGAGAAAATGACTAAAGGAAGATACGGCAGGCACGGCGGTCAATATATTCCGGAAACTTTGATGAATGCGGTTTTGGAATTGGAACGCGCTTATGCTCATTATAAAAATGATCCGCAGTTTATGGAAGAATTGCAGACTTTATATCGTGAATACGCCAACAGGCCTTCTTTATTATATTATGCCGAGAAGATGACGCGGGATCTGGGTGGGGCCAGAATCTATTTAAAACGTGAGGATCTGAATCATACCGGTTCACACAAGATCAATAATGTGTTAGGACAGGTGCTGCTGGCAAAAAAGATGGGCAAAAAACGGGTGATCGCCGAAACAGGGGCCGGACAGCACGGTGTGGCGACAGCGACCGCGGCGGCTTTGATGGACATGGAATGTGTCGTTTATATGGGCAAGGAAGATACGGAGCGGCAGGCGCTGAACGTTTTTCGCATGGAGCTGTTGGGAGCCAGAGTGGTAGCTGTAGAAACTGGCACTATGACTTTGAAGGATGCTGTCAATGAGGCTCTGCGTTCCTGGACTGCCAATGTCAATGATACTTATTATGTGCTGGGCAGCGTGATGGGGCCGCATCCTTATCCGGAAATAGTCAGGGATTTTCAGCGTGTGATCGGCAGAGAGGTCAAGCAGCAGATGCTGGAGCAGGAAGGCCGTCTGCCGGACGTAGTAATGGCCTGTGTCGGCGGCGGTTCTAATGCTATGGGACTGTTTTATGATTTTATTCCCGAGACGGAGGTGCAGCTGATCGGTATCGAAGCTGCCGGACGCGGCATTGAAACTGAGGAAACTGCGGCGACGATCAATCGCGGCAGTCTGGGGATCTTTCACGGCATGAAATCTTATTTTATGCAGGATAAATACGGCCAGATCGCGCCGGTGTATTCGATTTCGGCGGGGCTCGATTATCCGGGTATCGGGCCGGAGCATGCCTATTTACATGATACAGGGCGGGCCAGTTATGTAGCGATCACAGATGATGAGGCAGTACAGGCTTTCAATTATCTGTCGAAAACGGAAGGGATTATTCCGGCGATCGAAAGTGCGCACGCGCTGGCTTATGCAATGAAGCTGGCGCCTGAAATGGCCAGGGATAAGATCATCGTCGTTAATTTGTCGGGGCGCGGCGATAAGGATGTAGCGGCGATTGCCAGATATATGGGGGTGGATTTACATGAGTAAAATATCGCAGGCTTTTAAAAATAAAAAGAAATGCTTTATCCCATTCGTTACAGCGGGCGACCCTGATCTGGCAGTTACCAAAGAACTGATTTTGGCCATGGCGTCGGCAGGGGCGGATATTATTGAAATAGGCATACCTTTTTCTGATCCTGTTGCTGAAGGCGAGGTTATCCAGCGGGCCAATGTGAGGGCCTTAAACGCAGGCACGACTACGGACAGGCTGTTTGAAATGCTGGCGGAAGTGAGGCAGCTTACGCAGATCCCGCTGGTATTCTTGACTTACGTCAATCCGATTTTTATTTACGGTACGGAAAAATTTATGGAAAAATGTCGGCAGACAGGGATCGACGGCGTTATTGTGCCTGATCTGCCGTATGAAGAAAAAAATGAGCTGCTGGCGTGCTGTAAGGCGTATGGCGTCGATCTTATCTCGTTGATAGCGCCTACTTCTGACGACAGGATCCAGATGATCGCCAGAGAAGCCATGGGTTATATTTACGTTGTTTCTTCACTGGGAGTTACCGGTGTGCGCAGCAATATCACTACGGACATCGGCGCGATAGTTAGTCGGATCCGCGAGGTGACTGATACTCCTGTAGCGGTAGGATTTGGCATCGCGACTCCGGAGCAGGCGGAAAAGATGGCGGCTCTAAGTGATGGCGCGATAGTTGGCAGCGCTATCGTGAAGCTTGTTGAGCAATATGGAACAGCCGCCGCAGGGCCTGTGCAGGAGTATGTTGCCGGAATGGCTGCCGCAGTAGCGCGTGCATGATAATAAATGTGTTCTGCAAACCCGTCTGTGTAGTCAGGCGGGTTTGTGTTATAATAATTTCTATAGTTATATAATGAATGGAGATGAATACAGATGCAGACACGTCTATTAGAACGTTTTTTACGCTATACCGCGGTGACAAGCCAGAGCGATGCTTCTCAGACAGTGGTTCCTTCCACAGAGGGGCAGAGAAGGCTGGCTGAATTATTAAAGAAAGATCTTGCCGAGCTTGGCTTAGTTGATCTTGCGATCAGTGAATATTCTGTCCTTACAGGCAAACTGCCGGCTAATTTGCCTGGCGGTAGCAGCGGACAAATACCGGCTGTTGGTTTTGTCGCCCATTTAGACACGGTTGATGTTAAGCTGGCGGCTGACATCAGACCGCAGGTTGTGCGGGCTTATAGCGGCGGCGATGTTTGCCTGAATGCAAAAGAGGGGATCTATCTTCGTGAGGCAGAGCATCCTGAATTATTGCAATATAAAGGGCAGGATATTGTTTTCAGTGACGGTACCAGTGTTCTGGGCGCCGACAATAAGGCGGCTGTGGCAAATATCGTGGTAGCGCTGGAAACTTTGGCCCAGAATAAGACGCTGCTGCACGGCGATATTTATGTCGCTTTTGTGCCAGATGAAGAATGTGGTCTGCGCGGAGCTAAAAAAATGGATTTCAGTAAATTTCCGGTAGCTTTCGCCTATACTATCGACTGCTGTGAGTTGGGCGAGGTGGTGTATGAAACTTTTAATGCCGGCAGTGCGGTAATAAAAATAAAAGGTGTCAGCGCGCATCCTATGTCAGCCAAAGGGGTGATGGTCAATCCGTTGTTGGCCGCTATTGATTTTGCCAATTTATTTGACCGGCAGCAGACCCCGGAATGTACAGACGGCAAGGAAGGTTATATCTGGGTCAAGGGTATGCAGGGCAATCAAAGTACGGCCACGGTGAATCTGGATATTCGCGATCATGACAAAATAAAATACGAAGCTCGCAAACAGACTGTTTGGGAAAATGTAAAAAAAATCCAAAAGCTGTATCCTAAAGCTGTTATCAACTGTGATATCAACGATACCTATGGGAATATTGCCGATGCTGTAAATGATGAAAACCGTAAATGTATAGACTATATTTATACCGCGATGTCAGAACTGAGAATAAAGCCGAATACGATTGCGATGCGGGGCGGTACGGATGGTTCGTATATTTCTACGCAGGGAATTTTAACGCCGAATTATTTTACCGGAGGCCATAATTTCCATTCAAATTGTGAATTTCTGCCGCTGCCTTCGTTGGAGAAATCATGCCTGATGACATTGAAATTGATCGAATTGATTGCTAAAGGCTAAAAAGTTAAGAATGCCGTCTCTTTAAATTTTAAGAGGCGGCATTTCTGGTTTCACAAAGAAATAACGAACCGGCAGCCGGGAATGTGTTATAATTTGTATGAGAAAATAATGATGTGGGAGGCCCTATGAATATTGGTGCGCGTTTGGAAGCGATTGGGAGATTAGTCCCTGAGAACGTCAGCATAGCAGATATAGGAACGGATCATGCGTATTTGCCGGCCTGGCTGGCAGAGCGTGGCCGGATAAAAAAAGCAGTAGCAGGCGATATTTGTGAAGGCCCGTGTGCTGCGGCACGCAATACAGTTGCAATGTACGGACTGAATGATAAAATAGAAGTGCGGATGGGAAACGGCCTGGCTATCATCAGGCCTGGCGAAACGGATGTGATCATAATTGCCGGGATGGGTGCCGGTACGATGATCGAAATCATTGAAGCAGGAATGGAGGCCGCACGGGCAGCCAGTCTGCTGATATTACAGCCGATGGCCGGCGCGCCTTCTTTAAGACGTTGGGCTAACGCCCACGGCTGGTACATTGCTGATGAAGTCCTGGTTGAAGAGGGGCGTCATCTTTATGAAATCATAGTGCTGAAACGCGGGCATGAAGCTGCTGTCAGTACAATTGCCTATGAAATAGGGCCGCGGTTACTGGAACAAAGGCCGCCGCTTTTCCAAAAACATCTGGCTAAAATATGCGGGCAATATCAAAAAATGCTGTTGAATATGCAGCGCAGTGCGGCCGCAAAACAAAGTGGCAAGTATCAGGAAATACAGGCTTTAGTGCAGGAACTGGAGGGATTAGACGATGGAGGCTACGGTAAATGATATCGTTAAAATAATGGATGGCATAGCGCCGCCTGATCTGGCAGAAGCCTGGGATAATGTCGGATTATTGGTGGGGCGCGGCAGCAGTGCGGTAAAAAAGCTCATGGTAGCTTTAGATGTATCGCCGGAGGTAGTAGAGCAGGCTATGGAGCATAAGGTACAGATGATCGTTACGCATCATCCGGTTATTTTTGACCCCATAAAAAAAATGACCGACAGAACCTGGCAGCATAAATTGCTTTTAGATTGTGCTGAAAATAAAATTGCCGTTTATAGTGCTCATACCAGTCTTGATAGCGTGCTTGGCGGCGTCAATGATGTTTTAGCTGAGAAAATGGGCCTGCTGCATACTGAAGTTTTGTCCCCTGCTGCCAGCGGCGCGGCTGGCTTAGGACGAGTAGGCCACTTGCCGGAGGCAATGACGCTGCAGGATTTTGCAGAGAAAGTAAAAGCAGTTCTGCAATTGGAAAAAGTTACTGTCGGCGATGCCGGGCGTATGGTAAATAAAGTTGCCATATGCGGCGGGGCCGGAGCTGATTTTATTGGCGAGGCACTGGCCGCAGGAGCAGATACCTTTGTGACAGGCGATGTAAAATACCATGCCGCCCAGCAGGCGGTCTACAGTGGTCTGAATATAATCGATGCCACACATCAGGGTACAGAATTGCCTGTAATAAATACGCTTGCGGACAGGATTGCTTTGCGCCTGACTTCCTGTGGTTTCCGCACGCAGGTTTTGGTAGCGAAGGAAAGTAAAATTTTGCAATGCCTGTAAACGGTATGCTTTTAAGGAGGGTGACAAATATGATCAGCGATTTTAAGGCAGGCACAAAAGTGTGTCAGGCTGTATTGCTGCGTGTGCAGAAAATCGGCAATTCGTCGAATGGCGGAGTATTTGCGCGCGGTTTGCTGGAAGATAACAGCGGTAAAATACCGTTTATTGTTTTTGAAGCTGGCATTGTAGATAAAATGCGGTCAATGGAAGGACCCAGGGTAATGATGGTTGGCGGTATGGTCGATATCAATAAATTTTCTAATGATATGACGCTGCAGCTGGTCTTACAACGCATGGAAGAGATCATGCCGGAAGATGATATCACGCATTTACTGCCTAATGGCGATTTTGACCATCAGGAATATGAAAATAAACTGCAAAAGCTGATCAAAGGGGTAATGACACCTGGAATAAGATTGCTGCTGGAGAATATTTTCAGCGGCAGCTTATACGACAAGTTTTTGATAAATCCTGCGGGAATGCGTTTGCACCATGCCTATATCGGAGGCTTGCTGCAGCATTCCGTCGATGTAGCAGGGATTGCGCAGGCACTGGCAGAGCGTATTGGCGGCGTCGATAAGGATTTGATCGTTGCCGGAGCGCTGCTGCATGATATTGGCAAGCTCAGGGAAATTTCTTCGGATATAGGTTTCCCTTATACGATGGAAGGACGCCTGCTGGGACATGTGGCTATGTCGGCTGTGATGGTGCAGGAGGCTGCCGCTAAGGCAAAAGTAACAGGCCCTAAACTGCAGCAGCTGCTGCATATTGTGCTGTCGCATCATGGCGAGCAGGAAAAAGGTTCGCCGGTTGCTTGTGCGACGAAAGAAAGTTTTATTGTTCATTATGCCGACGAAATCGATGCGATCATGAATCAGTTCAGTAAAAATGAAGGGAAAAATCCTTGGGAATATAATAAGATGCTGCAGCGTTTTTTACTGCATGAAGCTTGACTAAATAATCTCGATGTGTTAAATTAACAAACGATATGAGTGCGAAAGATGATCGCGGTGACGCTGAGGCGTCAACGAGGAAAGTCCGAGCTCCACAGGGCAGAATGCCGGATAACGTCCGGCGAGGGTGACCTCAGGGACAGTGCCACAGAAATGTGTACCGCCTGCTATGCAGGTAAGGGTGGAACGGTGCGGTAAGAGCGCACCAGCGGTCGGGTAACCGGCCGGCTAGGTAAACCCCATTCGGAGCAAGACCAAATAGGGGAGGGATGAAGCGGCCCGCTGAACCTTCCGGGTTGTGTCGCTGGAGCCTGTGAGTAATTGCAGGCCTAGATAAATGATCATCACCGCTTTGCGGAACAGAACTCGGCTTACTGAGCACTCGTATTCATTGATATCAAGCTGCCTGTTAGGGGCAGCTTTTCTTTTTTCCAAAAATTCACATAATCACTTCATATTAATTTCAAAATAGTGATATAATATAAAAGTATTCTAAATTGACGGTGAGGGTAATTCAATGAAACATATTTCTTTTGTAGTGCCTGTTTTTAATGAAGAGGCCAATCTCAGGGAATTTTACCAACGGCTGACAGAGATTATGTCGCCACTGCCATACGAATACGATATTACTTTTGTTGACGATGGTTCCAAAGACAGCAGCGTTGTGATTTTGTCGGAACTGGCGCGTGCGGACGAGCGTGTGCAGGCTTATTTGCTTTCCCGTAATTACGGACATCAGCTGGCGCTGACCTGCGGGTTGGATCATGCTGAGGGCGATGCCGTTATTACAATGGATGGCGATTTGCAGCATCCGCCGGAATTAGTGCCGGACTTATTGCAGCTGTGGGAAGACGGCAATGAAATCGTTCAGACGATTCGCTTAAGCACAGAAAATGTTTCTTTTATGAAACGTTTTTCGTCAGCAGTTTATTACAAACTCATCAATATCATGTCTAAGGTAGAAATCACTCCCGGCGGCAGCGATTTCAGGCTTATGGATCAAAAAGCCGTAGAGGCTTTTCGCCTGTATCGGGAAAGAGCGCGCTTTATCAGAGGGCTTATCAATACTTTAGGGTTTAAGGTAGCCAAGATAGAATTTGTGGCTCCGCCTCGTTTTGCAGGCAAATCAAAATACAGTCTGCGTAAAATGCTGCATTTCGCATTGGATGGGATCACTTCTTTTTCCAACCTGCCTTTGCGCTGGGCTTTTTACTGCGGTGTGTTCTGCGGACTTTGCAGCCTGATGGTGCTGGGACATGTTTTTTATGTTAAATATGTTATTGACGATGCTGTGCCAGGTTGGGCAACCATGACAGCCAGTGTATTGTTTTTGGGAGGTATTCAATTAGTAGGCATTGGTATTTTGGGAGAGTATATCGGACGGGTTTTTGAGGAAGTTAAGCAAAGACCGCTGTATCTTGTAGGACGCCATCTCGGGAAAAAGTAAGATAGTTTTACAATATTGTAAGTTTATGTTATAATTATTTACAGTTGAGAAAGGATGTGCGGTGCTTGCTGAAGAAAAAGCTGTTATGCGTAGTATTGACAATGCTGTTTTGTTTTATGAACATTGCAACTGCTTTAGCGTCTTTTGAGCGCGGTGACGAAGGACAGGAAGTCATTGAGATTCAAAAACGTTTAGTAGAGCTACAATATAAAGTATCTGATGTTGACGGTAAGTTTGGTCCTGAAACAGAAGCTGCTGTTAAGCAGTTCCAGGCAGATAAAAGTTTGGAAGTTGACGGGATTATCGGCAACGATACTTATCGTGCCCTGATGCAGAAAGAAATGCCTCCAAACCGTTCCGGCCGCAGTGCTGCAGTGCGTAACGTTATTCGTGCGGCATACAGCGTTTTGGGTACGCCTTATGTTTTTGGCGGGACCAGCACTTATGGCTTTGATTGTTCCGGCTTTACTCAGTATGCTTTCGCACGTGCAGGCATCAGTATTCCCCGTATGGCTGACAGCCAGTTGTATTATGGACGTCAGATTTCTATGAGCGAGTTACGTCCGGGAGATTTGATTTTCTTTTCTACCTACGAACCCGGTGCTTCTCACTGTGGCATTTATCTTGGCGATGGTAAATTTATCCATGCCGGCACCAGTACAGGCGTGGTTGTAGCCGATGCGTTTACCGGTTATTGGGGTGAACGTTATTACGGAGCCTGCCGCGTTTTATAAAAATAGGACTTTCAGCAGACAAGCTTTCTTGTCTGCTTTTTTTATGAGCAAAAAGAGACTGAAAATGTATTTCCTTGTCATAAATCTGTTTAAGTTGTAATATTTTTGTGAAAGCAGTATAAAAACAGGCTTTTTAAAGAAAACTATTGTATAATAATAAGCAAGAATAGTTATGAGGTGATTAGTATGGATATTCAAAAAGTTTTAATTGCCGACGACGAGAAGCATATTCGCGAGATACTTAAGATGTATTGCGAAAAAGAAGGCTTCGAGGTTATTGAAGCAGCTGACGGCGCCGAGGCGATTTTAAAAGTACAATCTGAGAAGCCGGATATTCTCATTTTGGATATCATGATGCCTGTTATGGACGGCTTGGAGGTTTGCAAGCAGGTTCGTAAAATGTCTGATCTGCCGATTATTATGTTGACAGCTAAAGATGAAGATGATGATCGCATTTTAGGTCTGGAGATTGGGGCGGATGATTATATTACGAAACCTTTTAACAGCCGCGAGGTCGTTGCCAGGATCAAAGCTGTTCTGCGCCGTGCAGGAACTCAGGAAAAACAGGAAGGCCGTTCGCGGGTAGAATATGACGGGCTGACTATTGATATGGAAGAATATCAGGTGATTGCTTTTGGCCAGAAAATGACTTTTACAGCTAAGGAAATGGAATTGCTCTGGTGTCTGGCGACAAATCCTGGCAAAGCTTTTTCACGTAACCAGCTGTTGGAAACTATTTGGGGTTATTCCTATTATGGCGATACCCGTACTGTGGATACGCATATCAAACGTATCCGTCAGAAACTCAACATTCCTGAAAATTCTAAATGGGATATCACTACTATTTGGGGTGTTGGCTATAAATTTGAGGTGAAGAGTGAATAAGTCTTTAAGTACCCGACTTATGTACAGCTTCATGGCTTTGATCGTAGTTATTGTAGTCGGCGTGACAGCGGGTATTTCTTACCTCATCGCCGACTATTTTTTTAAGATCAAAGAACAGGAGCTGGCCCAAAAGGGCAATGAGATGGCTGAGACCATTGAATATTTTATGCTGCGCGATACAGATCGGACCACACTGCACCGCTATATAGTCGCGGTAGACAGGCTGGTTGGTGCGCGTATTTGGCTTTTTGATAATAAATATGATCTTTTGGCCGCTTCTTTAGTTAATACTGACGAAGAAGCAGGCGGTAATAAACTGATCCGCAATTATAATTCTAAAGAGGGAACCGAACTTTTAGGCAAAGAAATAAAAGGCAGTAATTTGTCGACGAAGGTCCGCAGTATTCTGAAAGATGTATACAGTGGTAAATCGGTAAAATCGCAGATTTTCCACCCCTATTATAAAGAACAGGTCATGCTGGTCGGCGTGCCGTATGGCAAGCAGGATGGAGCGCATGGCGCTATTTTGCTGGCAGAGCCGCTGAGCGGGTTTGACAGTTTCCTGCGCGATATTTATATCTATGCTTCTATTGTAGGTGTGCTGGCACTTATTTTAAGTTTATTCATGGTCAGACGGTTATCACGTTCGATCATCAAGCCGTTAATATCCATGAAGGATAGTGCCGCCGCTATTGCTTCCGGTGACTATACGCGGAAGGTGGAAGTGCATGGCGAAGATGAGGTAGCTGCCCTGGGCAGAGCCTTGAACGCACTGGGTAATGATCTGAGTGCTTTTGTTGATAAGACAGAGCGAACTGAAAAAATCCGCCGTGATTTCGTAGCCAATGTTTCGCATGAGCTGCGGACGCCTATAACTATTATTCGTGGCTACAACGAAGCGATCAGTGACGGTACTATCACGGATAAGGAAATGATCCAGCGTTACCGTGCCTTGATAAATGAAGAAACGATCAGGCTGGAACGTATGATCAGAGAGCTTCTGAATATCAGCCGCTTCCAGGCCAGTGATGAACTGACGACGGGTATTGAACCCCTGCCGTTAGCGGAGATAGTGCGTAATGTTACGGAAAAACTGATGGTCAAATCGGTGAAGCGTCATGTAACGCTGGTCATTCATGCCGATGAAAATATTGCCGTTGTGGGTAATGGCGATCAACTGGTACAGCTTATTATGATTTTGGGGGATAATGCCCTGAAATATTCGCCTGATAATGGAACGATCGCTTTTACTGCGGTAAGACAGGAGGACGGCAGTGTTTTGCTTTCCGTAGCCGACCAGGGGCCGGGAATCCCGGAAGAGGATCTGCCATTTATCTGGGAAAGATTTTACAAGGTAGATAAATCACATTGCCGGAATGTACCGGGAACAGGTCTGGGGCTTGCTATTGCTAAAGAGATCATCCGCGTGCACGGAGCTAAGGCCCAGGTGTTCAGCACTCAGGGCGTTGGTACGCGTTTTGAAGTGACCTTTCCGAAGGAGAAAGTCGTTTTATGCTAAAAATGTTTTGCCCGGATTTTCGTTTTGACAGTATCGCGGCGATTCCTGTTGACTGGCTGAAAAAACAACGGGTAGAGAGAGTTATTTTAGATGTTGATAATACTTTGCTGCCGCGGGATGCCGTGCAGCCGGAGGACGCTGTGCTGAACTGGCTGGAGTCGCTGCGTAAAAGCGGTATCGAGATAGTGCTGCTTTCCAATAACGGCGGGGAAAGACTGCGGAAAATCAGCGCAGCAGCCCAGGCTGAAGCAGTGAGCTGGGCTGCCAAACCAATGCCCTGGGGCTTTAAAAGAGCGCTCAAACGTTTTGACAGGCAGCAGGGGAAAGTAATGGTTATTGGTGATCAGCTTTTAACCGATGTCCTGGGCGCCAAACGAATGGGCTTTACTGTGCTTTGGGTACGGTCGCTGCGGGGAAAAGAATTCCCGGTGACAAGGATTACAAGGCAAATAGAAAAAATGCTGGTGCGCAGATTAGAGGCGCAGGGCTTATTGCCGGAGGAAAGAAAATGAAAGTTGCATTGATCCAAATGGAAATAGCGGAGAAAAATACATCGGGAAATATTGCGCATGGTCTGGAATTGCTGCAAGAAGCAGCAGTGGGCAGCGACATTGCCGTATTGCCTGAGATCTGGACCACAGGCTATTCTTTAGGACATCTTGAGGAAGAAGCGGAAACCATAGACGGCAGTACGGTCACTGCAGTGCGTAAGATCGCTAACGATCATCATTGCGCTGTGGTAGCGGGGTCGATCCCTTTGCGGCACAAAGATGGGAAGATTTATAATAACACCGTAGTTATTGATAAGCAGGGCAGCATTGTTGCGTCTTACAGCAAAGTACATCTTTTTGGCTTGTTCAACGAAGAGCGTTTTTTTGCTGCGGGGGATAATTTTGATACCTATGAGCTGAATGGCGTTATCTGCGGTTCGACTATTTGCTATGATTTGCGTTTCCCTGAATTGTATAGACATCTCTCGCTGCAGGGAGCCAAAATAATTTTTGTGCCTGCTGAATGGCCGTCTTCCAGGGGCGATATTTGGACTTTGCTGGCTCAGGCCCGCGGCGCGGAAAACCATAATTATATAGTTGCCGTTAATTGTGTGGGGGAGTTCAAAGGAGCGCCGTTTTACGGACATTCGATGGTAGTAGACCCGATGGGGAAAATCATAGCTGAAGGCGGCAGCAAAGAAGAAATTATTTACTGCGATCTTGATTTACCCTATATTGATAAAGTGCGTGCAAGGCTTAATGCATTGGCTGACGTGCGTGAGGAGCTTGTAAAATGATCAGAAAGTTGCTTGGAGCGATGATTTTATGTGCCGTACTGCTGGCGCAGAACCTGCCGATACAGGCGGCTGCTGTTGAACCGAGGGAGTGCCCAAAGGATCTGAAATATCTTTTGGGTATGTACTATGGTAATGGTGAGCAGTTTGTTATAAGAGAACGCGGCGGTGAGCTGGAGCTTTTGTACAGAACTACGCGGGAAGATTATAAATTTGCCAGGAGCAACCAGTTTCCGCTCAAAAAAGAACGCTTTGATTCGTATACGCTTTTGGAAGCAGGACCAATGAACAATACTGAGACTAGTGTGCGTTTTGAACGTGATCCTGACGGCTATGGCATTACGTGCAAAATAGGCGGTAACCGTTATAGCCGGGCTTTCTTCGGAGCTGACAGAGAGAAGCCGTTTCGTCTGCCGCAGCCGGCGGATTGGCAGTCTTTAAAAAAGGCTGCTGCTGAAGCTGTGATGCCTGCGGCACTGGCTGAAGGTAAACAGGCGCGGCTGGTGGATGTGGCAAAGGCCGTACCAGGGATAAAACTTGATCTGCGTTATGCGGGGACAAATAACTGTTTTGGCGCGCCTATTGTTGACGTACAAAAAGCTTATCTTGACCAGGAGGCCACTGCAGCGTTGAACCGGGTGCAGAAAAAACTTGCCGATTACGGTTATGGACTTGTCATTTGGGAAGCTTACCGGCCCTGGTCTGTATCTAAGCTTGCCTATGATGCTTTCCCTGAGGATAAAAAGCAAATGCTGCCTGCGCCGGAGCAGGGCTTTTCACATAATACCGGCAGATCCGTTGACGTGAGCCTGTATTATCTTGAAACAGGTGAGCCTGCAGCAATGATCAGCGATTTTGATGAACCGTCAGTCCGGCAATATACGAAGTTTGCCGGTGGTACGGAACTCGAACGTTATCAGCGTGATCTGCTGCATCAGCTGATGAGTTTAGAAGGTTTTTCGGGCAGCGATATGGAATGGTGGCATTTTGATTATGAGCCGGATACGGTCTACAGTCATTTAAATCTGCCATTAGCGGAATTGAACTGAGCCTTTACAGAAAATTTAGATATGCTATAATATAAAAGCTAAAAAAAATTACGAGGTGAACCGGCATGAACGTTTACGATTGTGCAAATGCATTGGCTAAAGCAATGCGCGAAAGCCAGGAATACAAAAAATTAAAAGAGGCTAAAGCGGCTCTTGAGCAGGATCCCAAAGGTAAAGAGTTGGCTGAGGAATTTTTACAATTGAGCCAGGAAATAGAGTTGGCGAAATATCAGGGACAGGAAGTTCCGGAAGAAAAAAATGAAAAACTGCAAAAACTTACTGGTATTTTAGGATTAAATACAGTCGCTATGGAGTATCTGCACGCCTTTATGCGTTTTCAAATGATGATGGGTGATATTTCCAAATCTATCGGAGACGTAGTAAAGGAAGTTACTGGTGAATAAAGAGTTTTTAGATTTGGCTGAACAACTGAAAAGTTCTGTTTCCTGTACTGTGCGTTTAAATGAGCTGATGAGCGGACATACGTCTTTTAAAATTGGCGGACCGGCGGATATTTTGGTTTTGCCGGAATCGATCGAACAGTTGCGGGAAGTTTTGCAAGCGGTCAGTAAAACTGCTGTTCCGCTTACTTTACTTGGCAATGGCTCCAACGTTTTAGTGCGTGATAAAGGTATCCGCGGTATCGTTATCAAGCTGGGAAATATGCTGCGGCATTTTTATGAGACAGATGATTTGCTGGTCTTTGGTTCAGGCTATTCGCTGGCCTTGGCTTCTTACAAGGCGATGGAATGCGGCAGGACTGGTATGGAATTTGCCGTAGGTATTCCGGGCAGTATTGGCGGCGCCGTATATATGAATGCCGGGGCTTATGACGGTGAAATGCAGAATATAGTCCATTGCGTAAGGGTCATGGATCTCCAGGGAGATGAGCGTATACTCACTGCCGAAGAATTGAATTTTGGTTATCGCAAAACCAGTTTACAAAACAGTGGGCTTATCGTTACGGAAGTAACGCTGAAAATGCCGGCGGGGAATAAAGCTGCTATCAAGTCGAAAATGGATGATTTCAGCCAGCGGCGGACCAGCAAGCAGCCTTTGGAAATGCCCAGTGCCGGCAGTATGTTTAAACGTCCGCCGGGATTTTTTGCAGGGACGCTGATCGATCAGGCCGGATTAAAGGGCTATACGGTCGGCGGCGCTCAGATTTCTACTAAGCATGCGGGCTTTGTCGTCAATGTTGGCGGCGCTACGGCTGCTGATGTTTTACAGCTTATCAATGATGTTCAAGCCAAAATCAAAGCTGGCGTTGGTGTTGAATTACAGCCAGAAGTTTTGGTGATCGGTGAAGAATAAGAATTTGCTTACTCCAAAAGCTCCGATAGTTGATATCGGAGCTTTTTTACTGTCACAAAATGTTCAATTGAAAAGCATTGGAACGCTATGATATAATAACAGCATTGCAGGGAAAGAAGGATTTTAGATTAATGAATAACGGAAAAGACAATGTGTATGATTTAGTAGAAGATTTTTACGCCCATGATGAAGGCTGGAACACATTGCTCAGACAAGAGTATGCCGAAGGTTTTCTGCGCATGGAAGCCTGGAAAGGCAAAAAAAACAGTGATTTATACCGCAATTGGGATAATGTAACGATGCTGTGTTTATATCTCGGCAGCGCCGAAACTTTTTTAGGGGATATGAATGCAGATGATTTTGTTGATTGCATAGCCTGGTGCGGAAGAAATATTTCAGAATTTACACCTGATTATGAGGGCACACGTTTTTTTCTGGAAACCTGTGACAGTCTGTTCAAATATTTAAAAGGCAAAAATGCCATCTCTGATGCTTCCGCCCCTGGAGCAGCAGCTGTACTGCTGCTGCAAGGCGAGAAAATGAATATAGTTTTGCCGGACGGACATTTTGATGATGCCAATTCTGCAAGAGCCTGGGATGCTACGCCGGACATACCTGCCAAAATATTTTTAAATATTGGTGAACGTCTGCAGGAATTGCTGGAAGTGCTGCACAGATTTTTTGAACGGGAATATTTCCGTCTGGATCTTGATCGGGCTGCTTTTCTATACTATGGCATTTTAATGGGCTATGAGGACGAAAAGAAAGCGAACCTTGAGGAAACCAGTGAATGCTTTTGGGATTATTTTCTTTTTGATTATCATTTGCTGCGCAGTGATAAACGGCCGCTGGAGTTTTTTTATGAACGTACCTGCCTGCCGGAAAGCGATGAATATGACGCAGTATTTGCCAAACGTAACCGTGATGTTCTGGAAGAACTGTGTAAAGCAAGACTGGCTGTATTTAAAGTCGACAGCTATACAGATGACGGCGCTTTTGAATGTACAGACTGGCTGAGCGGCGAAAAGTATACTTTAAGTTTGCCTCTGGAAGAGTCGGCAGACTTAAACGACGCTATTTTGTTAGGTCATATTTTTTATAATGAAAGCATGATAATGAATTATGTAAGCTGTCTGAAAATAGGTAAAGTAGCGCAAAAACGTTTGTTTAATACGCTGCAGGCCTGCAAAGAATGGTACAGCATCCAGGACCCTACAGCGGGGTGGGAAACATTTATAGCCAGGAACCCAATGCTGCTGCGGCATATGGTATTCCTGTATTCTGCTTTTGTAAATTTGAATAATTTTAACTATGAAACGGCACATAAAAATTATCTTCCGGCGGAAATAGATTATAATGACAGAGTCATTCTGAGAATCAGGCAGATGATGGAGCCATATCATTTTTCCGAGCGTGATATTAAGCTTGTTATTCAGCTGTGGGCTGATTTTAAGGCGAAATCCTGCAGGGACATACGAATGCCGAACCTTTGGGCTGCCGGAGCAATTTTTAATTTTATTAAAGCAAACGGCGTTTATAATTATAAAGATGAAAAAATTGCTGAATTATGCCAAAACGTACCGCTGGACGTTTTGCAGCGGATGTCTAAGGAAATATGGGTGACTTTGGGGATAGAAAAACACGATCCACGTTATATCAACGAAGAAGGTATTTTGTTGATGGCACTTTCCTAACGTGAAAAAGGAGTTTTGCTATGAAATGCAGTTTTTGCGGAAAAGAGTTAGAACGCGGCACACAAGAGTGCCCTTATTGTCATTGCCGAATAGAAGCTGAAGTACAGGTGCTGCGTCCTGAGGAAAGAGACACCTTTGACGGTGTGACGATCGAACAGGATGGAAATTCTGAGAGCGGCACACGTGTGGAAGAGGCGAATGCAGAGCGCAGAACCTACGGGCAGAGTACAGCTGGGCCGCAGATCCGTGTGCACAGTTTTGGCTGTGGCAGCGGTATATTGATGACGCTGTTGATTTTAGGCGGTATTCTGGCGATCTTCTTCTTTTTGCTGCCTACATTTTTGATTTTTGCCGCAATTGGCGCAGTAGTAGTATTTATTATGCGGCTTTTTATGTAAAATGAAGCAGGTTTTGTTAAGTGTTAAGATTGTTCTGAGATTTATGTGATTTATCCGGTAAAAATAAAATCCGCCTGTTTATCAACAGGCGGATTTTTTGCTGTGTTTGGTTATTTTTTAAGCAGTCCTTTTAATTCCTGCAATTTTTCTGCAAATTTGTGCAGAGTTACAGTAACAGGCAGTGACGTGGTTAAATCTACACCGGCTGTTTTTAACAGGTTAAGCGAGTAGTCACTGCCGCCGGAAGCAAGGAAACGCAGATATTTCTCTACTGCCTGCGGTTCTTTGCTGAGTATTGCCGAGGCGAAAGCTGTGGCCGCACTGTAGCCGGTCGCATATTTATAGACATAGAAAGGTGTGTAAAAATGGGGAATACGCGACCACTCGCTGGCTAATTCTTCGTCTACAGTAAGAGCTGGTCCGTAATAATGTTTGTTGCTGTCCAGCCAGTAGTTTTCTAAAGTTTCTGCCTGCAGGGTACGGCCTTCGTTGATCTCATTGTGAATGAACTTCTCAAATTCGGCAAATTGCACCTGGCGGTAAACGGTGGTCCGCACAGCCTCGAGAAATTGATTGAGCAGATAGATTTTCTGCTGGGGAGAAGCTGTTTTTAAGGTATGCTCCAGAAGCAGGATTTCATTTGTAGTAGAAGCTACTTCAGCACAGAAAATAGAATAATCACTGTTGATATAGGTTTGGGTTTTGTTGCTGAAATAGCTGTGCAGGGCATGTCCCATTTCGTGCGCCAGGGTAGAAATACTGTTGTAGCGGGGTTGATAATTAAGAAGAACGTAGGGATGAACCCCATAAATGCCCCAGGAATAAGCGCCGCTCCGTTTGCCTTTGTTTTCATAAATATCGATCCAGCGTTTATCAAAACCTTCCTGCAAGGCTGTCAGATAATCACTGCCCAACGGGGCAAGCGCTGCGGCAACTTTAGTTTTTGCTTCCTCAAATGTACAGGCAAAACTGTCGGCGGCATTGCTGATAGGCTGGTAAATATCATAAGCGTGGAATTCATCTAAACCAAGGATCTCTTTTTTCAGGGCAATATATTCGTGCAGAGGTTTTAAATTTTCATGGACTGTCTGGATTAGTCCGTCATATAGACTTGGGGGGATGTTATCTTCTGACAGACAGGCTTCTAAAGTATTAGTATAGTTATGAGCAGTTGCGTAAAAAGCACTGACACGGCAATTACTGGAAAGTGTATTAGCAAGCGTATTGCGGTATTTATGGTAAGTCGTCATTAAGCCATTGAAGGAATTGCGGCGCAGCACTCTGTCGTTGCTGGTCATATTAAGTAAATAATTACCTTCACTGACAGTGACTTCCTGCCCTTCGGCGTTTTTTACCAGTGGGAACTGCATATCGGCACTGACTAAGCTACGAAAGATTGCAGCCGGGCCTGAAGTTGCCAGCTGGCTTAATGAAAGCAGTTCTTCCTGTTCTTTGGGAAGAACATGCTTGGACAGTCTCAGTAAATTATTCAGATAAAAGCGATAATCACTGAAAGCCGGATCAGCTAATAAATTGTCGAATTTATCCTGACTTAATGACAAAATCTCAGGTTCAATAAAGGATACTGCATTATTGAAGGCTGCGGCTAAAGCTTCTGCTTCTCCGGCCAGCGCCTGAAATTTTTGATCTCCGTTGTCAGTATCCTGCTGAAGTCTTGCATAGGCATATAGTTTACTGACGCTTATGGAAAGACTGACTTGTTCCTGCAACGCTGTTTTCAAAGTTTGACAGTCATGCAGCTGACCTTTATATTGACTGAAAGCAGCAATAGCTTTTTTTAATTGCTGACTTGCTGCTTTCCAGGCTTCCTGATCAGGATAAATATCGTCGATATTCCATTGGAAACGGCGGTCTATACTACTGCGCGGCACTAAACTGCCATGCTGGGACTCATTATTTTTATTCATAATTTAAATTCACTCCTTGCAAAATCCAAAATACTTTATTATTATAACACAGACAGCATATGAAAGTTAGAGGCGTGATTTTATGAAAACTATTTTAGTGGCTATCAACAGTAAATATGTCCATACGGCATTAGGACTGCATTATGTATGTGAATTTTGTAAAACGAAAGACTTGGATGTAACGCTTATCGAAGAAACCATACAAACTCCACTTTTAGCAGTGTTGGCAGAGATCACAAGGGCTAAACCGGACTTTGTGGGATTTTCTGTGCATATTTGGAATAAAGCCTACGTCTACAGTTTGATAGAGCTGGTCAGAAAAGTTCTGCCTGCAGCTAAAATAGCTGTTGGCGGACCTGAGGTGGCATTTGAACCGGAACGCATTTTTAGTGAAAAAAGTGAAATAGATTTTATTGTACAGGGGGAAGGCGAAATTTGTTTCGCTGAATTGCTGACTGCATTAGAGAATTCTGCTGACAAAGTACCTTTACATATTGCGTATCGTGATAAAAATGGCCATGTACAGATCAACGGCGGCGTAACGGTTGTTGATGACCTGGCCGCGCTTGTTTTCCCGTACCCTGATCTGGAGACGATCGTAGCTGAAAATAAAATAGTTTATTATGAATGTACCCGCGGCTGTCCCTACCAGTGTTCTTATTGTTTGTCCGGCATTTCCCGCTCTGTTCGCAGGCGTCCGTTGGAAAAGGTGCTGCTTGATCTGGAACGCTTTATGGAAGCCAGAGTGCCGCTGGTAAAATTTGTTGACCGTACGTATAATTTGGATGAGACATATTTTCTGCCGATTATGCATTATTTAGCCATGGCTGATACGGAAACGACCTTTCATTTCGAAATCAAAGCGGACTTACTTTCGGAAAAAACTTTGAAATTTTTAGAAACAGTACCTGAAGGGCGGTTTCAATTTGAGATAGGCGTTCAGAGTACGCATGATGCAACATTGAAGGCTATTGGCCGGGAACACAACTGGGAAAAATTAGCCGATAATGTAGAACGGCTTTTAGCAAATGATAATATTCACCTGCATCTTGATTTGATTGCTGGCTTGCCACACGAAGGCTTGCAAGAATTTATCAAATCGTTCAATGATGTCTATGGATTACAACCGCATATGCTGCAGCTGGGCTTTTTAAAAGTGCTGCAGGGAACGGTGATGCAAAGTCAGGCTCAGGAGCATGGGCTGCTGTATATGAGTGAACCGCCTTACGAAGTTGTTCAGACTAAATATATGGCATATGAAGAATTACGCTTCCTCAAGGTGCTGGAAGATGTGTTTGAAAATACTTATAATACAGGCAAATTCAAACATGTGTTAGCCTATCTGATAAAGGCCAACGGCGGGACCGCTTTTGACTTTTACCGCCAGTTGACTGAATGGTGGGAAAGCAGAGGCTTATACCCGCAGGGGCATAATGTTCGCGGTGTAACGAAATTGCTGTGGGAATTTACCTGTGACTGTTACCCGGAAGAAAAAACAAATGTAAAAGAAGTATTAAGATTCGACGTGTTTATCTCTCTGCCGAACTGGCAGCCCAGCTGGCTGGGGTGGAAAACGGCTGAATTAAATGAACAGGCAATGGCCTTTTGGCGGGATAAAGATGAAGTCTGTCAATACTTACCGGATTATATTTTTTCGACCTGGAGACAGATACGGAAAAATTATCCTATTGAAGCTTTTGATTATAATGTGTATTCTGGCGTGGCCGAAAGAAGTATTTTTATGGCTGATTACAGCGACGGGAAATGCATTGTGAAACCATTGGTCAGCAAGCACTTACAAAATGAATAAAAAAATGTAAAAAAGTTATCAAAAAGGTGTTGACAGAAATAACGGGGAATGCTATTATATACAAGTCGCCGCGATACGGCGGCAGCAGAACCTTGAAAACTGAACAATAACCAAAAACGAATGTGCGGGCGAGCGTTT
>NZ_CATWDQ010000012.1:0-73139 GCF_958349595.1 uncultured Phascolarctobacterium sp.
ATATCGAAGACCTGAACCGCGATACCAAAAATACGCTGAACCAGCTGGAACAGATATTTGACAAGCAAACAGTAGCCGAACGTAAAGAAATGGCAGCCTTGTTTGGTGAATTGGCGTATAATGTAGTACATAATATTGATGGTACGCCTGAACAAAAGGCAGCTTTACACGCTCTTGTAGGTGGTATTATGAGCGAACTTACAGGCAGCGGCTTCTTGGCGGGAGCCAGTGGTGCAGCAGTAAACAAACTGTTGAGCGATGAACTGAAAAAGATTGCCGGAGACGATCCGGCGCTGCATCAATGGTTAAGCGCAGCGTTAGGAGCGGTGGTGTCCGATGTTGTTGCAGGCAATGCACAGGCAGGTTCAAGTGCGGCGGCCAGTGGGACGAAGAATAATGATTTAATGTTAACACCAGAAGAATTATCAGAATTAGTATTTGACAATGATAGAGCAGAAGAATATTGTAAGCAGCAAGGTATCCCTGCAACGCAAGAAAATATTGATAATTTAAAAACAGGATTTACTAATTTTGTTGAAGAAAATAGTGAGTCTGATGCTGTTATTGCAACAGGTGGTTTTGGTGTGGAAGGTAGTTATATATATGATTTAAAAGCCCAAGAAAGTTATTTAGCAGCTGGAGGATCGGGAGGTAAAGGTGCTATAGGAGTCGCTTTATCATTAGTAGCAATAAAAATAGTTTCTTCTGATCCAAGTATTGATCTTAACGATGCCAAAGTGAGAAAAGAGATTTTATCTGGAACAAGTATTGGTGCTAATTTTTATGTAGGAGTCGGTGGGGGAATATCAATTCCGTTAAATTCCCAATATAGCGGGCGCATAACGATAATTGTTAAGGGTATAGGAACGCCACAAGTAGGAATTAGTGGTTCTAATGCTCAAGCTGGAAGTGATATTGCTAATGATAGACATAATGAAGCTTTGGATAATAAATATGGTTCAGATTGAGGAGGAAATAATATGTTTTTACAAAACTTACTTAGATTTTACAAAACACAGACTAAAGTTAACATTGTATCAATGGTGATTCTAGGTTTTGTTTTATTATCAAGTTGGTTTTGGACTGGTAGTACAGAAAAATCAGAACTAGAAGATGAAATAAGGTTGAATATTCCGGATATTATGGTTTATGATTCCAAAGAAGCTTTAAAAGAAACACTTATAGTAAGCGCTAGAACACCGAATACAGCAATGGCTTCTAAGATGTTTTTAATAAGTAAAGATGGGGAAGAGATAAAAAAATACTATACAGATAATTTGTTAAAATTAGGATGGAAATATAGTGGATATGAAGCTCAAATTGATTATAGAGATAACGAGCATGATGCAGATATATTCTTTTTTGATAAAGGAGAATACAGATTTTTGCTTTATTTTAGTCCACCTTTAGAAGTGAAAAAGGAAAGTAAATATTTTTATAAAAAACCACAATATACAATCCATTTTGCAAAAAAAAGAGTATTAGATAAATAAGAACTATTAAACAAAAAGTTACTATTTACTGACACCTGAATGCAGGCAACAACATCAGTAACGAAGTCACTTGGCAAAAAGGTTATAGATGATTGAGGTAACTTTGTAATAAGAAATTGATAGTATCTTCTTATTTGATTTTAGAGTTTAGATTATTTAATCAACAAAGGAAAATATCAGAAACTATAATTTATGCATCTATCTGAGTAAAAGCTAACCCGCCAATATGGCGGGTTAGCTTAAAATTTCTATTATTTTGTTACTATAATAGCTGGATCAGCAGGATTTATTTTTTGTGTAGTTGAGACATCAACAGATAAACTTTAGTCTCGAATAGAAAAATTCAAGAATGGTGGCGTTCCGCTTGATTGATAAATTGTTAGAGATATTATATTTTATTATGCTGTTAATATTTGCATTATTTATTGATTATAAATTTTTGCCAGTAGTTAGTAGCGAAAAAAAAGAAAAAAATTTTCTGTTGAGGAATCTAAAATTAGTAGAATTTATTGTTCTTCTTAGGATAATTTATTTAGTTGTAGTATTTATAACGGGATTCTTTTAATATTAGAATTGTAATAGGAAATGGTGTAAAAGTCTTAAACAATATCAGTGCCGGCTACTCCAAATACAATAGCAAAGTCAAAGAAAACGGCACAACGCATATAAACAGCACAGTTACTGCTAATGACAAGCTGACCATAGAAAGTGGTAAAGATACCAATATCATCGGCGTCAACGCCGGCAGCGACGGTAAGTAGGTGATTCTTTTTAATGTTAAAAGAAAAAGTAGTACTATATTTAATGATAGTATTTAATATTTTTTGTATTATTTATCCACAATATGTAAGAGGTAAATTTTCAGTAACTAATTGGGATGATAAAAATACTGATTATAATGATAAAAACAGGAAAAGAAGTATAAGAATAGTACATGGTATAATTTTGTTTGTTTTATTGTTAGTCAGTTATTATATGTTTTGGAAATAAATGATGTTAAAAAATATTTTAGCAGCTAGTAATTAAAATGGTA
This sequence comes from uncultured Phascolarctobacterium sp., assembly GCF_958349595.1. Lineage (NCBI taxonomy): Bacteria > Bacillati > Bacillota > Negativicutes > Acidaminococcales > Acidaminococcaceae > Phascolarctobacterium > uncultured Phascolarctobacterium sp. The sequence goes on from NZ_CATWDQ010000012.1 coordinate 2,527, forward strand.
ATAAGCAGTATGCTGAGCGGTGAAAAAGTGACCGGTAATGTGGGCGGCGATTTAAATATCAAAGGTCAGCAGGACAGCCAGAACTATGACGAAAAATATACTTCCGGCGGTTTAAACGTCAATATCAACTACACCTGTTGCGTAGTTGATATTGACGGAGCCAGCAGCGGCAAAACCAACTCCGAATACAACAGCGTCACCGACCAGAGCGGGATCTATGCAGGCGAAGGCGGTTGAGTTTAAAACCAAAGAGGTAAATAATGTTTATATTCGCTATTATGACAGCAAATAAAGGAATCAGTATTGGTAGTTATTTAGGAAAATAGAGGATAGGAGTAGAAGCGTATGTGGCTAAAGCTTGGTACAAGAGGAGATCCGCGAGTTATATATGTAATAATAATAGGGTTGATATTATTTGGATTACATCGAGGATATTATAGTCTTTATAATTTAAATAATGGACAGGAAAATCTAAAGGTAATTGGACAAGAAATAAAAAAAATAAACTATTTTGATTCGCATGTTAAATTACAGGCACGTACGTTGGATAAGCATATAGGTGGCGGAAGAGAAATAATAGATACATTGTATTATGATTTACCAGCAGATAGAAATGATATATATAATAAGTTTATGGAAAATGTTTACAAAAATAGTTGGAAAGAGGAGAATAATACTAATAGTTTTAAAAAAAATAACATAGTTATGTATGTTGTTTTTATGGAACCCAGCGAATATGAAGATATAAAACAGATGAAAGGGAAAGTTGCATGGAAAGTAAAAATGGAGATAAAATAAAAAATGAATGAACAAATATTAGTTATAGGAACTGTTGGTGTTTTAATTCTTACAATAATATTCACCAAAATAAATATTTTACACAAAAAATATTTCCAATTTATTTTTAATTTAATATTTTTTTCTTTTGTATATCTGTGCTTTCAATATAAGTATATGGATATCATGAGAAAGGGAATGATAATATATGGAGGTATTGGGCTATATTATTGGTTTAGAGAATGGAAAGAGAAAAAGAAATAATAAAAAGATATTTAATTTTGTAGATTTTTTTCAGTGATCGAAGGAAAGTATCAGCAAACGTAACAAGTGGTAAAGATACCAAAAATGCTCTGACGAATTTCGTCAGAGCATTTTGTTTGAGCAGGTATTGTTAAGTTAAGCACGCCTCACAGCTGCGGCGCTTCGGTGACACCGGTCAGTCCGGCCAGGGCCAACAGCAGCAGCAGTGATTTCTGCTCGCAGACGTGGACGCCGGCAGGATCGAACCATTCGTCCAGCGTATGCGTGCCGTATTCAGTGCCGCCGCGTCCCAGCGTTACAGCCGGGATACCGCTTGCGATCGGCATATTACTGTTGGTGCAGCCGCCTAAACGGGACTGGGGCGTAATGCCGCAGGCTAAAGTTGCCAGCTTGGCCGCCTGCACCATCCGGCAGTTTTCCGGCTGGCTGCCGGCCGGCACGTCCATGATCTTGGTAAACGCTACCTGTACAACGCCCGGCTTGCCCCAGCGGGCATTTTCGGCATCGGCGCCCAGCTGAAAGGCCGCCAGTGCCTGCTGCTCCATTTGCGCCAGCACCTCGGCGCTGTCCGAGCGCATATTGATCTTAAAATTGGCGCTTTGGGCGATACCGTGGATCGCCTGCCCACCGCTGGCCAGGCTCACAGTAAAGGTAGTTTTAGGCACCTCCGGCACCTGCATATCGCTTAAAGCGGCAATAGCCCGCCCCATAGCCTGTACGGCGCTGGGTGTGCCAAAGGCCAGGTAGGCGTGGCCGCCGGGGCCGCTATAGGTAACGTCGTAATTTATCATACCCGTCGCGTTAAAATACATCACGTCATTACTGGGCCCGTCGATAGAAATTGCCGCCAGGATTTCCGCACCTTTGGCAGCGACAAGATGCTTCATGCCGCTCATAGCGCCCAAACCTTCTTCGGCCACAGTGCCGGCTACCATGATATCGTGATAAGGCTTCAGGCCGCAGCCTGCCAAAGCGCGGATAACAGACAGATTGGCCGCCAAAGCCCTGGTATCGTCGCAAATACCCGGCGCATACAGCCGGCCGTCCTTTTCAATGACCTCATGCACCGAGCCGAAGCCGAAAACCGTATCCAAATGGCCTTCCAGCAGGATACACTTGCCGGTGTTGCCGCTGCCGTAGATTTTGCCGTACACGTTGAATTTATCGTCGATGACCACATCCTGCAGTCCTGCCTCACGCAGCAGCCTGGCATAGTGCCTGCTGCGCTCCTCCTCGTGGAAGGTCGGTGCTTCGATCAGCACCAGCTCCTTTTGCTGCGCAATGGTCTGAGGTGCATCCTGCTCCAAAAAGTCCAAAGCCTGCCGGACCTGCCTGTCAGTTGTCAGTTTTTGAAAAATAAGTTTCAGATCCTGATCGAACCCTGTTGTCATAAAAAAGCCCCCTCAATGATTTTGATTAAATTATAACAAAGAAACTTTAGCCGGCAAATGCTTTTTTAAAATTACGGTCAAATTCGGGGCCAAAAAACTTTTGCGGCGGGTAAAAGTGTAATAATTGAACGTTGTGCTTTTAATGCAGCCGCTGCATATCCGCTTTCAGGCGATAGTGGTATAATAAAAGCATAAATGCGTAAAGCTGCCAGAAAGAAGGGGATTTTGTGACTTTAGAAAAAGATTTACATAAGCTGATCGATAAAGCCCTGGCTTTAAGCGCTTCCGGCGCTAAGACAGTCGAGGTGGGCAAAATCAAAACCGGGGCCTGGACCCGCTGGAAATGCCAGTTCGGCTGTCCCAATTATGGCAAGACCCTGTGCTGCCCGCCATTTGTACCCCGCTACGAAGAAACGCAAAAATTTTTGCGTGAATTTGCCCAAGGCATCATCGTCCAATATACGTTCAGTCTGGAAAACGTTGACAGCACGGACTTTGCCGCCGCCGACCTGTCGATGAGCAACGGGCTGCTGGATATTTTGCTGACGCTGGAACGGGAAGCCTTTTTGCAGAACCACTACAAGGCTTTTGCCTTAAAAGCCGGACGCTGCCGGTTGTGTGACCAGTGCAATTTAACAAAGTGCGTCCATCCCACCAAAGCCCGGCCGTCGCTTGAAGCCTGCGGCATCGACGTGATGGCTTTGGCCAACGATAACGGCTACAGTGCGGAAATTTTGCAGGGCCCGGTACAGGAGCTGAAGATCTATGGTTTGCTGCTGGTTGAATAAAGCCTGCGGCTAAGCGGAAAAACTGCTGGCCGATATGGCTGTGGCGACCACGCCGCTGACCTTGTGCGCTTGACCCTCTTTTGTAAAAGGTTTATAATCAAATTAGTAAGAAAAGTTCGAAAATTAAGAACAAAATTGCAGTAAGAGACAGGAATGGAGGGTTTTTTATGAAAAAGTCAACTAAACTCATTTCAGCAGTTTTGGCATCGCTGATGCTGCTGGCCGCAGGCTGCGGCAGCGACAAGCCGGCCGAAAAGAAAGCCGGCGGCCCGGAAGAAAAGGTGCTGACGGTTTATTCTGCCCGCAGCGAGCAGCTGAATAACGCAGTCATCCCTCAGTTTGAAAAAGATACCGGCATCAAAGTCAATCTGGTCGTAGCCGGTACCGGCGAAGTCCTCAAACGCGCTAAATCCGAAAAAGACAACCCGCTGGGCGATATTCTGTGGGCGGCTGACGAAACCATGCTGTCCTCGTCCAAAGACCTGTTTACGGAATATACTTCCACCGAAAACGATAAAATGATGGACGGCTTCAAAAATAAAGCCGGCGTCTTTACCCCGGCCTTTGCCGATCCTACGGTGATGATCGTCAACACCGAACTGGCCAGCGGCATGAAGATCGAAGGCTTTGAAGATTTGCTGAACCCGGCCTTAAAAGGCAAGATCGCTTTCGGTGACCCTGTCAACTCCAGCTCGGCCTTCCAAAGCCTGATGGCTATGCTGTACGGTATGGGCAAAAACGGCGACCCCATGTCCCCGGAAGCCTGGAATTATGTCGATAAATTCATCGCCAATCTGGGCGGCAAAATGTGCAACAGCTCCAGTCAGGTCTATAAAGGCGTCGCCGGCGGCGAATATGTAGTCGGCCTTACCTGGGAAGACCCGGCAGCCAACCTGGTCAAAAACGGCGCTAAAGTACAGGTCGTATTCCCGGTAGAAGGGGCTATTTTCCCCGGCGAATCCGTACAGATTTTGAAGAACTGCAAGCATCCTGAAAACGCTAAAAAGTTTGTCGATTATATGCTGTCTGAAAAGATCCAGAACGCGGTCGGTATGAACCTTACCGTGCGTCCGCTGCGCAAAGGCGCGACCCTGGCTGCTTACATGACTCCTAATGATAAGATCAAATTAGCTCCTAATTATGATGAAAAATGGGTTTCCGAAAATAAAGCCAAGATCACCAAAATGTTCAGCGAGCATATGGAAAAATCCATGTAATTGATTTTCACTACAGCAAACAGGCAAGGGGACTCGCAGGAGTCCCTTTTGTCTTATCAAAATAAAAAGGCGGTTATTTTATGAGTGTAGCGATCAACATCGACAATGTCATCAAACGCTTCGGCAAGGATACGATTATCAACGGCCTGTCAGTAGATGTGCGCCCCGGCGAGTTTTTTACGCTGCTGGGCCCCTCCGGCTGCGGCAAAACGACTTTGCTGCGCATGATCATCGGCTTCAACTCTATCGAAGGCGGCACGATCAAAATAGATGACCAGATCATCAATGATATCCCGACCCACCTGCGCAATATGGGCATGGTCTTTCAAAACTATGCCATTTTTCCGCATATGTCCGTCAAGGATAACGTCGCCTTTGGCCTGAAAAACCGTAAGGTGCCCAAAGCGCAAATGGAGGCGCAGGTAGAGGAGATACTGGAAACCGTCAAGATCGGCCACCTGAAAGACAGGATGCCGACGCAGCTTTCCGGCGGGCAGCAGCAGCGTGTGGCTTTGGCCCGCGCTATAGTTATCCACCCGCAGGTGCTGCTGATGGACGAACCGCTCTCCAATCTCGACGCCAAGCTCAGAGTCGAGATGCGCAACGCTATCAAGCTCATTCAGCAGCAAATCGGTATCACCACAGTCTATGTCACCCACGACCAGGAAGAAGCGCTGGCCGTTTCCGACCGCATCGCCATTATGAACAACGGCATCATCCAGCAGATCGGCACGCCGAAAGAGATCTATCAGCGGCCTAACTGCGTCTTTGTCGCTACTTTTATTGGTCTGTCCAATATTTTGGAAGCGGAGCTCAAAACTGACGCCGCTGCTAAAATCCTTGATTTTGGCGGTTATCAGGTGCCGATGACTAATTTGGCGCCGGCAGCCGCTGACGGCAGTAAAGTAAAAGTCTCAGTACGCCCGGAAGAATTCGAGATCTGCCCTGACGGTACGGCAGGACTTGCTGCCGTAGTCGAGCACAGCGTATTTTTAGGCGTCACTACGCATTATTTTATGCGTCTGGAAAACGGACAGGAAATAGAAGTGATCCAGAACTCCGGCGTGGAAGACACCATACCCAACCAGACTACGGTACGCCTGCTGGTGCAGGCCGCCAAGATCAATGTTTTTACGGAGGACGGGAACACGACCCTGATAGTTAGGGGGGATCGCTGATGCCTGCTGCCAGAAAATTCAATCTGTGGCTGGGGATAGCCTTGGTTATTCTGTGTTTCTTTGTGGTTTTTGTCGTCTATCCGCTGATCCTGATCCTGTATAAAAGCGTTATCGACGCCGAATCGTCGCGGCTGACGCTGGACTATTTTACCAAATTCTTTGCCCGTAAATATTATTGGAGCACCCTGGTCAACAGCTTTTATGTCACCGTCTGCTCCACGCTCATTGCCTCCGTTATTGGCCTGCCCATGGCTTATGTGCTGCGCAGCGTCAAGATACCGGGCAGTAAATACCTCAACATACTCATAGTTATTTCCTATTTGTCGCCGCCGTTTATCGGCGCTTACGCCTGGATCCAGCTTTTAGGGCGCAACGGCTTCATCACGCAGATCGCCAACTCGGTCTTTGGCGTCAAGCTGGGCGGCATCTACGGCTTTGCCGGCATCGTGCTGGTTTTTGCCCTGCAATCCTTTCCGCTCATTTATATGTATGTGTCAGGAGCCCTCAAAAATCTGGATAATTCGTTGAATGAAGCGGCCGAAAGCCTGGGGCTGACCGCCTTTCAGCGTGTACGCCAGATCATTCTGCCGCTGGTGATGCCTTCGCTTTTAGCAGGCTCGCTGCTGGTCTTTATGCGGGTCTTTTCCGATTTCGGCACACCGATGCTGATCGGCGAAGGCTTTAAAACCTTCCCGGTCTTGATCTACACCCAGTTTATGGGTGAAGTCAGTACCGACGATCACTTTGCCGCTTCGCTGTGCGTCATCGTCATCGTCATCACCCTGCTGCTCTTTTTCCTCCAGCGTTATATCGCCGGGCACTATTCCTATTCCATGACGGCGCTGAAGCCCATGGAAGCAGTGAAAGCCAAAGGCAGCAAAAAATTCTTCTCCTATCTTTTTGTCTATGGCATCACCTTTTTAGCCATGCTGCCGCAGCTTACAGTCATCTTCACCTCGTTTTTAGAGGTCAGCGGCGGCGCAGTCTACACCGGCAGTTTTTCGCTGCAGAACTATATGAATACCCTGTTTGCCAAAGACAACAACTCTATCACCAATACCTATCTTTTTGGTATCTGTGCTATTTTCATCGTTGTTTTTATGGGTATTTTCATTTCCTATCTTACAGTGCGCAAGCGTTCCTATGTTACGGAAGTGCTGGATACGGTCACCATGTTCCCGTATATCATTCCCGGTTCGGTTCTGGGTATCTCGTTTTTGTATGCCTTCAACAAGCAGCCGCTTATTTTAAGCGGCACGGCGCTCATCATCATTATTTCCCTGGCTATACGGCGTATGCCCTATACCATCCGTTCCAGTACGGCCATCATCACCCAGATCAGTCCCAGTATCGAAGAAGCTGCTATCAGTCTGGGTGCGACCGAATTCAAATCCTTCTGGAAGGTGACGGTGCCCATGATGCTGCCCGGTGTTCTGGCCGGCGCTATCATGAGCTGGATCACCCTGATCAGCGAGCTCAGCTCCTCGATCATCCTGTATACCAGTAAAACCAGCACGCTGACAGTCGCCATCTATACCGAAGTCATTCGCAGCAATTTCGGCAATGCGGCGGCTTATTCTACCGTGCTCACCTTAACATCCATCATTTCGCTGCTGATCTTCTTCAAACTTACCCATAACAAAGACATCAGCGTGTAAACACACAACAAAAAAACAGTGGATATAAAAAACTAGGCTGGATCTTCTTCCAGCCTAGTTTTTTCTTTAAAAGTCAGTTTTTAGTTCGCTCACCGTATATTTTTGCTGCAAATGGTTGATGATCTGTCTGATGCGCTGCTTACTGTTTTCGATGTCGCAGTCCGGGCAGCGGGTAGAAGCCTTAGCCGCTTCGGGGTCAGTCAGCCGGGCCTGCATTTTGTGCCGGGCCCGTACTTCCGCCAGCGCCACGTCCATATCATACAGCCGTGGAAAATGGGTGCCGGCCGCTAAAAACTTCACGCACTCCATAAACAGGCCGGCGTCCGTAGCCTTATACCGCTCCAGCCATACCTGCTGCAACCGCTGACGGCTGGCAGCTGAATCGCAGGGCAGATACAGCCCGGCGGCCCGCCAGCGTTCCATCGCCTCGGTGATATGCCGGTAGCCGGTAAGCTCCGTCATATCGTTATCCCCAAAAGCAGCCGCAGCTTTTTGATCGCCCTGCTGCGGTGCAAACTCACTGTACGTGTATCCAGATGCAGCTCGCGTCCGATCATCTGCAGCGACTTGCCTGCCAGCAGTCCGGTGATCACGTTGGCCTGCTGCCGCGGCAGCAGCGGCAGACACTCCCGTACCAGCCACAAACGCAGCCTGCTCAGCTCGGATAACTGGAATTCACGGTAGGTTTGTACGTCCTGCTTCAGTGCGGCTTCCTGATTGCTGCCGCCCTCCATTGTTTCTACAGACTGCTGCCGCCTGATCGCGGTATGCAGCTCCGTACGCATTTTATTGGCGACAAAGGCCGCGATCCGGTGAATATCGTCGCCTTCCTGCCAATCCTGTACAGCCTTCAAGATCCCCAGGTTAGCTATCTGCAGGGCGTCTTCGCCCAGCCTGTCAGTGCAGACGCTCTGACGCGCCAGCTTTACGGCCAGCCCTTCAAAGCACTGCAAAAATTTCAGCAGCGCCGCTTCGCTGCCACACTTGGCGTCTTTCAATAAAGCTTCAAAATCAGGGATATCGTGTTGGCGTTTTGCAGATCTTTTTATCAAAACAACAGCTCCTTAGTCTGTATAAGCAATAGTGGTAGTCGATCCCAAAAGCGCACAGGCAAACTCGCGCGCCGTCAGCCCGTCCAGGCAGCAGCTGCACACCATGCCTGCGCAGGTCTCAAAATATTCTTCACCTGTGCAGATCGTTTCACCGCACAGGCAGCAGTCATATACCGCCCCGCAGTCCTTTTCCGGCGGCCGCAGCCAGTCAGCTTCCGCCCTGGCCAGGCTGCCCATGCTAAATAAGTCCCTCCTTCTTTAAACGGCGTTTCAAAGCCTTGCGCATCAGCTCGCTGCAGTTTATGCCTGCCGCCAGCGCTTCGCGGCGCAGCTTGTAGGGCAGGGTAACGTGCAGGCTCACCAGGTCGGCATCGTCAGCCGGCAGGTTCACTGTGCGTACTTTGGGCTGGCCTGATGCTGCGTGGCAGTTCTGTCCGGTCAATAACGGGCAGTGCGTCAGCAGATAAAACAAACGGCTTTTCAAAGTCTCCTCGTTTACTGTTTGAGAAATTGGTTTGATTTTTGTCATATTGCTGTCCCTTTCGCGAGTAAAATTGGCCTGTCCTTATCTTCTTCTTAGTACGTTAGCACTACTATAAAACATAACTTAACAATCTTTACTGGTTTTATTCAGGCTAACGCAGGAGATAATTGCTAACCCCAAACGCTGACCTACGCCAGAACGCTAACGTAAGAGCCAAAAGAAAATTTAATAAAAGAAAAGGTAGACCCTCTCACTATATATAGGGCTGCGAAAGGGGCAAAAAACATACAAAGCTAAAAAAATATTTTTCCAAAAAATCTGAACGCAAAAAAATAAAACGGCTAGAGCAAGCTCTGCTGCGGCTGACGAAGCTTTTGTAAAAAAATAAATAAAAATTTGCGCGGCCTTGTATGTTTTTTAGGGGTCTGCCTGCCCTATATATAGTGAGAGGGTAATGCGGCAGACCGCCGGCTGCCCCTCAAAAACATACAGGGAGGAATACAAAATGCTCGTATCATCACCACAAAAAGTATCACTCACACAAGTCGCCGTTATGGCGCAGGCAGCCAGGGGCCGCATCGCGCAGATCTATCTGCACTGGACGGCAGGCCGCTATGGACAGGTCTACGATGATTATCATCTGAACATCGACGCCGACGGCACAGTTTACTGCACCTGCGACAGCCTGACCGAACAGAAAAGCCACACCTGGAAACGCAACAGCGGCAGCATCGGCATCGCACTGTGCTGCGGGCTGGGCGCACTGGCTAACCACGGCCACGACGCGGATCTGGGCGTTTTTGCCCCCACCGAAGCGCAAACCGACAAACTGGCGCAGGTACTGGCCTTCCTTGCCAAAGGACTGGATATCTTCCTGCTGCCGTCTACTGTCATGACTCATTGCGAAGCCGCGCTCATTGATGGCTACGGCCCTTACAGCACCGATCCCCAGACCCGCTGGGACCTGTGGTATATCCGCGATTCACCCGGTGACGGCGTCATGCGCCACGGCGGACTGGTACTGCGGGGCAAAGCCCTGTGGTATTACAGCCGGCTGAACTGAAAGCAGGCCAGATGCCACAACAAAATAAGTAACCAATACAATAAACAGAGGAGCGAAAATCATGCCAACAACTAAAACAGCAACATCCTACAAATTATCCTTAGCAGTCGAAAACGGTGTCAACGCGCTGGGAGCGGCGCAGGTCAAGTCTGTATCTGTCGGCAGCGTCAAGCTGGATGCAGAAGACGACAAGTGCCTTGCCGTCGCCAATGCTTTGAACGAACTGATGAGCCATGAAGTAGTCAACGTCTACGTGACGGAAAAGGCCGAGCTGGCCAGCGCAGAATGAATTTAAGATTCATTCTGCGGCTGTTAAAGCTTATTGGCCGCGTTTTTCAAAAAACGCGGTAAACATTAAATTAAGGTTTTCTTTTTCTTTGCAGCTTTCTTCCAGAAGCAAGCTGCGCAAAGAAGCTTGCGCACTGTGGCGAGTCCTGTTTAGCTTTGTTCGCTGTCCGGCTTCCGGGCAACTTATTTTTTCAAGGTTCACAGAAATACTTTCCTATTCGGTCAGTATTTCTGCGGGCTTTCGGCAGTCCTGTTCTATGCGCTGCATATAACAGTGCCTCAATGCCTAGACCACAATGTGCGCTCAAAACCACTGCATCGTACTATTCAGTTTTAGATTTCATAAGCACAGTATCGAATTACTGATGAAACAATGCTTTCTAAACTAAAGAAGTAGAACGTAGGGTGTTAGGGCACATTGAGCAGATTTTGTTATGTGCGATGCGAATAAGGCGATAGCGGAGTGACTTGTTTGAGGCATTGTTGCTCAGATGATTTATCTTCGGCAACAATGCCGAGTTTCGCGGAGCCGCCGTTGAGCAAAGCTAAATAAAAATCTGCGACGTGCCGGTTTTTCTTTGGTTCGTTTCTTTTACCGCTAAAAGAAATGAACATTTAAAGAGAAAAATCTTTACGCAGCTTGCTTCTGGAAGAAAGCTGCATATAAAAAAGAAAACCAAAATTAAAATCTTTGAACCAAAATCCACAATCAAAATACAAAAGTCCAAAAAGACAAAAAAATAAAGTAGGCGCAAAACCTACAAAAAAGGAGCAACCACCATGGAAAAAACACTTGAACTCATCTTCACCAAAAGCGACGGCGCCAAAAAAACCCTCAGCATCGCCGACCCGCGCGAAGGCCTTACTCTTGCCGAAGCCAAAACAGCTGCCGATAAGATCATCGAAGCCAACGTGCTTACTAGCGGCGGTTTGGAACTGACCGAATTTACCGAAGCTCGCATCAAAACAGTCACCATCGACGTGCTGGCCTAGTGGATATGCAGGAAATATTCAAAGCAGTTGGCAATTTTGGCTTCCCGATAGTATTGAGCTGGTACCTGCTGCTGCGCATGGAGCAGCGGCTGGACAAGCTGGGCGACTGCCTGCATGAGCTGAGCAGCGCCATTGTCAAAGAACAGAGTAAAACTGAATAAAATACTGGAACCTGCTGTGCGGTCATGCCTTCGACGTGGCATAAGCCTGTATGGTTTTGGGACAAACAAAAAAAGATAAGGCGACGCAAACCGAAAGGTAAGCGTCGCCTTATCTTTTCTATTTTGTATTATACACCTAAAAATTATCAGTTGCAAGACCATCAAACAAATTTTTTTAAAAAGCGAACAAAAATGTCTTGCGGGGGGGGACGGATGTGGTATTATAGTAAAAAGGAAAAGATTAACAAAAAGATAAAAAAGATGCAATTTATAAAGATTTGTTTAAGGCTATAAAGCCGGAGCATATTTTTTTTGAATAAAAGAAACCTTACCAGGTAAGGTTTTGGAAGGGGAGCTGTAATGCAGCTTAATATTACGACGGATTATGCAATAAGGGCCGTGCTATATCTGGCACTGCGGCAGGAGCTTGTGACAGCCGGTGAGATATCTGCGGCGATGGGGATACCCAAAAGTTATATTTTGAAAATAACGCAGAAACTGGTGCAGGCAGGGAGCTTTACAAGAACTGTAGGGAAGCTTGGCGGTTTTATGCTGGCAAAAAACGCAGAAGAAATTACTTTGTATGAAATCATAAATTTAATGGAACCTACCAGTAAAATCAATCGCTGTTTGGAAGAGGATCGGTATTGCAGCCGTTTTGCTGCGGATAATTGTCCGGTCAGAAACTTTTATTGTTTATTGCAAAACGAGCTGGAGGGGAAATTGAAAGCAGTCACTGTTGCAGCATTATTGCCCAGGTAATAAATGCGTTGAATAAAGTGATAAAGAGTAGTGAAAGGATGTGAAAATGATGGAGGTTTTGGATACTTTAAAAGTCGGCGAGACGATCAAGATCAAAAGGATACAGAAACGGATTACTCAAGCTGAGCTGGCAAAGCAGCTGGGAGTATCGCAAACTCATTTGAGCAATGCCGAGAACGGAAGGGTGCTGTTGAGTTTGAGAGGATTTTTAAAATTAAAGGTTATTTTTGATTGTACATTGGATGAATTAGTGGAACCTGATGACGGTAGTAAATGGCTTAAAGGGGGTATAAGGGCAAAAAAATACAGGCTTGTACGTTGTGAGGATTAGTTTTAAGGGAGATGTTTTATGTGCAGAGCAAGATTTGTAATGATGGGCAGGAAGCCGAAAGTAACAGGTGGTGGAATGGCTTGATCGTGACCTGCCCCATCTGCGGCCGTGAATTTGGCTGCAATAAGGCATATCACGTTTATACAGCTTTGATAGGAAGAAAGCGGCAATATTATTGCAGCTATTCCTGTTATAAACAAAGACCCAATCCAAGGGAGAAAAGATGAAAGGAAGGGAAAGTTTATGAAAAATAAAGATTTAAGCAGTAAAGTGTTAGTGTCTTTGCTGACAATGTCGTGTGTATATCTGGGGGGGGATATCTGCGCTTGCTACTGTCGCAGCGGCTGAGAATGATCCGGATAATACTGTTGGAAAGGTCATTACCGTTGGCGATAGCTTAAGTGGCGGCGATGTGTTTAATTTTAAAGGCAGCGGGTCTAATAATACGGCGCTGCGTGTTTATGGAGAGAATTTAAATATCCCAATGACTGGCAGCGGTGTATATACGATCAATGGTAATGGCGCTAGTGGTATTACCGGGATGAAGTTTTCAAGTACGGAATCGGTTTCTACTGGTTGGGGTAATTCAGAGAGTTTTATCAGGGCTGTAGGCGTAATAAATGGTGACTGGAAGCTTAATCTGCAGGCTGGTGGTACTGCTTATGGTGTTGTGATCGATGGTGGAACCAAGTATACCAAGCCTGGAAGTATGGATAGTATTGATGATGCCAGTGATATAACTTTTACCGGCAAAGTTAATATCGATATCGAGGGTAATGGTGTGAATGCTGTGCAATTAAAGGGCGGGTCTAAAGGTGCTTTTAAAGATGACGTTACGGTAACTGGTACCAATAATGGTAATAATGCGTTATATGGTACGCAGATAAACAGCAGCAGCGCTGTTTTTGAAAAAAACCTTACTTTAAATCTGCAGAACAACAGCACGCAGCAAGGCAGCAATCCGGGGTATGGTATCAAATTATTAGGGAACGATTCTTCTGTTATGGTAAAGGGAAAAACAACGATCACTATCAATTCTGCCGGGCAGTATATTACCGGGATAGATTTTTCAGGCAGCGGCAATAAAGGGGAATTTGGTGATACTGAGATTTTACTGACCGGCGGTTCACAGCATAAAGGTATTAATATTTCAGGCGGTCAGGCTGATTTTAACGGTGATACTAAGATCAGCGTTGGGAATTATTCAGCCGGTACTGGTTCGCGTACAGCAACTGCCCTTAACAGTATTAGTGGCGGTATTATCAATGTCAACCAGAATAAGAACAAGACGGTGCAGATCAAGGGACATTTTGTTTCTACGTCTGATGGTGTTATCAATGTGGTGTTAAATAATGCACAGTCTTGGTGGGAAGGCGATGCACAGCTGAATGCAAGTGGTAAAGCTATCAATGTCGAACTGGCCAATGGTGCAGTGTGGTATCCTGGCTGCGGCATTGAGATCCATAATAAAGGTTTGAATTTGAATCTGCATGATAACGGTATTGTGGATATGACAAAAACTGCTTCTAAATATGATAACTTGACCATTGGCAGTTTAAATGGCAGTGGCGGTATGTTCCGTCTGGAGACGGACGTAGTAAATATGCAGAGTGACAAGGTCTATATCGAAGCTACTACTGATGTAGGCAAGCACAGGCTTGATATTATCGATGTTAATGAAGTGACGATGGATCAGATCGCTGCTGATGCAGGGAAGGGGCTGCTGCTTGCAACTGCACCAGATGCCATTAAATTTGCAGCTAATGACAGAGAACAGACTTTATTTTATGTGCGCTATAACTTGAAAGAAGAGGCGTTGGGTACAGGTATGACGGAATGGAAGCTGGACGGTTTTGAAATCGTAAAGGAAGATCCAGATAGCCCTGATTTAAAACCGACGACCAGCATTGATACGATTTTGTCGGCAAATGCACTTAACTACCATACCTGGCGGACGGAAAACGACAAGCTGCTGAAACGTATGGGTGAATTGCGCTATAACGGTGAGCAGGAAAAAGGAGCCTGGTTCCGTGTGCAGGGCAGCAAGATCGGCCGCGAGGGTCAGTTTGATTTTTCCAATAAGTATACAACATATCAGCTTGGCTATGATGAACTGACTAAATATACTGACAGCGTCAAACGCTATCAGGGCTTTGCTTTAAGCTATACCGACGGCAGCAGCGGCTACAGCAGCGGCAGCGGTGATAACAGCAGCAAGGCGATCAGCTTCTATAATACTGAGATCGGCAGCAAAGGCCACTATCTGGACTTTGTTTTTAAAATCAGCAATATGGATAATGATTTTGCTGTGTATGACAGTAACAGCAACAAGATAACCGGTGATTTCAATAATACCGGCGTGGCGCTGAGCGCCGAGTACGGCAGGAAAAATGATTTTGATAACGGCTGGTATATTGAGCCGCAGGCACAGTTTACTTTGGGCTATCTGGGCGGCGATAACTACACCGCCAGCAACGGGATCGAAGTAAGCCAAAGCGGTATTAAGAGCGCTGTAGGTCGTATTGGATTCAATATCGGTAAAGCAGTTGGCAGCAAGGGCGTTGTTTACGCTAAAGCAAATCTGCTGCATGAGTTTGGCGGTGGTTACGAAGTAGCTATGCAAGACAGCAGCGGTGCTGTGACAGTAAGCGACAGCTTCAGTGATACCTGGTTCGAGTATGGTATCGGCGCCGCGCTGCAGACAGGCAAAAACAATCACATCTATTTTGATGTGGAACGCAGCAGGGGCAGTGATTTCAAAAAAGACTGGCAGTGGAATGTTGGCGCCAGGTGGAATTTTTAAAAGAACCGGCCCTAGTTTAGACGGTGCCACAGAATAGGGAGGACGAAAATGATGAAAAAAAGGATTTGAGTAAAAAAGTATTCGTATCTTTGCTGACCATGTCGTGTGTATATCTGGGGGGGATGCCAACGCTCCCCGCTGTCGAAGCAGCGTATTTAGAAGGGAATTCTGTAGATGGCAATGCTACATATAGTTTTGCCGATGGTTATATGTTGTGACCAGTATGAATGGCGGCGCTGTCAATTTTGACCACGCTGTGGATATTTATGGCAGTGCGACTAAGAGCGGTGTTTATGGAATCTATACTACTGGTACCGGCAGCAGCATTCACGCTAAAGATAAGGTTGTTATTGAAACTGTTGGTGGTACTACGAATCGTGGTATTCAAGTCAGCGGTGGGGGAAATGCGTTATTTGAAAATTCTTTGATCGTTAAAACAAGTGGTGACAGCGGCAGCAACTATGGCATTTTTGTATCTTCTGGAGGCACGCTGAAAGCTGATGGTGATCTGCAGCTTGCAGTAAGCGGAGCGTATGCCCAAGCAGGTTTACTAGTAGATGGTGCAAATTCTGTTGTGCAAATCAATGGTCGGGCAGATATTGATTTTGTAACTGACAGTGCGAGTTTTGCGGTTAACGCATGGAATCAAGGGAAAATTGATTTTAATGGTGCGGTGTTTATTAATGCAAATAGTATCCGTGAGGAGCATTTAAATAAAGCTGTTATTGCTGTAATGGAAAATGGTACGGTGAATATAAACCAGTCCGGCGGGAAGCAGGTCGTTATTAAAGGCGGCATCAGTGCGTCCAACGGTAATCTGAATCTTACTTTGGACAGGTCTGATTCTGTGTTGGAAGGTTATATTCTTTCCAATGGAAGCAGTAATACTGCGCTGAAGTTATCTAATGCGTCTGCTTGGCGATTGTCAAATATGCTGCCCAGTAGAGTCGGTAAGGTCGAGCTTAGCAGCGATGCAACGATAGATATGACTTTTGGCGGGATGTCTGCTACTGAGCTCAGTATTGGCGATTACAGCGGTACCGGCGGTAACTTTATACTGTATACTGATCTGGCCAGCGAAGCAGACGGTGACAAAGTGGTTATTACTAACGCCGCTGCTGGAACGACTTATGTACAGGTGAAGGATGCCAGCCTTACTAATGGCAGTGTGGTTACTGGGAATAAGAATTTACTGTTGATTACTGATGCCAGTAAAAATGCCGCTTTTGTAGGTAAAAAACTGAATGCCGGCGGCTTGTGGGATGTGACGCCGACTATTGAAAACGGCTTGAAGGTGACGCTGAATGATGGAACGCAGGGCACAGAGGAGCAATGGTATCTGACGAAGATAGCAAAGGCTGTCAATAATGATACCGGTGTTTTGCTGAATGCAGCGGACAATAGCTATGCCTTGTGGCGTAACAGTAACGATACGCTGCGTAAACGCTTGGGCGAACTGCGCTATAGAGCCAATAAGAACGATGGCGATGGCATTTGGGCCCGTTATACAGGCGGCAAATTTGGCAGCAGCGGTTTTGACGGCAGCTACAATATGTATCAGCTGGGCTATGACAAGGCGGATAATGCTAAAAGCACCTATGGCTTTGCCGTGGAAAGTGGCACCGGCCATGCTGACTACAGCTTCGGCAGCGGCAAGGATAAGCTGTGGGCCGGCAGCTTGTATGGTACTTGGCAGGGCGGGCAGGGCAATTATACCGATGTGGTCGCACGAGTAGGGCAATTTGATACGGACATAAATTCGTACGGCGATTATCCCGATAAGGCCAATAGTAAGAACCATGCTTATAGCCTGAGTGTGGAATACGGTAAAACAATAGAATTGAGTGAAGCACACGGTACCTTTATTGAGCCGCAGGTGCAGTTTATCATGGGCCGTCTAGGCAGCAGCAGCTATACGACTGACCGCGGCAATAATGTTTATTTAAGCGGTGTCAACAGTTATATCGGCCGCTTGGGCATAGTTGCAGGACAAAAAATGTCTGATGGTAACGATATTTATTTGAAAGCAAATTTGCTGCATGAGTTCGGTGGTGACCGTGATATTTATATGCGGGCTGCTAACGGTGAGATTTTGAGCGATAGCCGTGATTACGGCGATACCTGGTTTGAGCTTGGACTTGGGGGCAATGTCAAATTAAGCAATAACAGTCATTTTTATGGCGATATTGAACGCAGCTTTGGCGCTGATATCCAAAAGAAATGGCAAATCAACGCCGGCGTACGCTGGACGTTCTGAGTTAATCAGAGGAAAGGAAATCGCAGTTATGAAAAAAATCTTTGTAATAATGATGGCACTGGCGGTAATGGCTTTTTGTAATGTCGTTGGGGCAGCCAATGATTTTGCGGATGTAAAAGTAATGTTAAAGGCAGCGGAGCAGGTATTACCATCAGAGGCTGAGATAGTCAGCCTGGAAGAGGAGGGGGAAACGACGCTGCTGGTATATGTGGACGAGGCAACGATGACTTATTATGATTTGTCATTTAATACGTCTACCCTGAGGCTGGAAAAACTGAAAGCGCAGAGCAGTAATATCATTGGCAGTACGATGATGTCTAAAACAGTAGAGGATATCGGGAAAATTGTTTTGCAGGAATATCCTGAGGCTGTCGATCTTGAAATTAGAACAGTGAAAGACGGATTGAATACCTATTATAAGGCTGCTTTTGATATGGCGGGTTACCGCGCTGTGTTGAAGCTGAATCCTGTAACAGGAGCTATCGGCGAACGGGAATTGTTTTACAAGTGATCAGGAATAGCAATGATGTTGCGAATAAGAGCAATATTATAGAGCAAAGAAAAACACAGACCATTTCGGTCTGTGTTTTTCTTATTTGTCCAAGAATACAGCAATGCAGTTTCTTACTTGCAAGAGTTACTGAGAAAAATGCACATTCAATTTTATTCATTGTTTAAGTTGTGTTAATAAAGAAAGCAAAACAGCTAATTTACTTAGTGATAATTTAAATATTGTCAATCGCTAAATTTATGAAAAAAGAACATAATAAAATTAAAGAAAAGGTTTAGGTATTATTTAGATATTAGATAAAATTTAATACTTTTATAATGCAGTCATATATTTTGGAAAGGAGGCGTACATCATGGGTGTCCATATTTTGGCAGCGAACATTTTAGGCAGTGGTTTACTGGCAGTAATTTTAGGCGTTTGTTGGTGGCTTATAAAACAGTGATAGTTGAAAGATGCGCCGCCGGAAAAAGGAAGAACAGGCAGATAAGATCAAAAGATCTTGTCTGCCTGTTCTTTTTCTATTCAAAAATAGCTTCGTTTTTGAAGGCGGTGCCGAAATCGGTAAAGTTCAGGCTGGCGCCTTTAAAATCGGTTTCATTGAGGAGTGCTTTGTCAAGGGTCGCGTTATTGAGGTTGGCGTTCTGCAGCAGGGCCTGGCTCAGGGTAGCGCCTGTCAGATCAGCATCGCTCAGGTTGGCGTTGTTCATTTTGGCGTTAAAAAGATTGGCGTTATTTAAAACAGCGCCGTGCAGATTGGTGTTATAAAGCCAGGCATAGGCCAGGTTAGTCTGTGTAAAATCGGCTTCCAGGCAGTTGCTGCTGTCCAGTGTTGCTTCCTGAAGGTTGGCCAGGTAAAACACGGCAAATTGCAGGTCGCAGTTGGCTATTTTGGCTCTGAAGGCGTTGGCCTGGGTAAAGTCGGCCTTTTTCAGGCTGCTGCCGCTCAAGTTGGTATAGTTGAGCTGCGCTGCTTTAAAGCTGGCGTTGTCGAGTTGGGCGTTGGTCAGGACTGTTTTGGTCAGGACGGCTTTGTCCAGAAGCGCTCCGTCCAGTTTGGTTTTGACCAGTCGGGCCCCGGTCAGATTGCTGCCTGTCAGGTTGGCGCCTGTCAGGTCCAGATTGCTCAGTTCCGCTCCGGAAAGGTCGCCGTAGGGGCAGCTGCCGCTGCTGAGCAGGGTATCAAGATCGTAGCTGTTGTAGGCCGAAACTGGTGCTGCAATAAGCAGCAGGGCCAGCACAGCGCCGTAAAAAATATTTTTCATGGTGTTCTCCTCAAAGTAAAGTATCAGTTTTCGTCAAGCAGGGCCACAAGCTCCTGCGGGTCATCGGGCAGTCTGTCTATGAGCCGCCAGGGCCGGCAGGCTGCCAGTTCGGCTTCACTGTGGGTGGAGCCGGCCAGCACGATCAGGCTGCGGGCGTTGATGGCCTGGGCGCAGCGAATATCGTTGGGGGTATCGCCGATGATGATGATGTCGTCTGGCGTTACGGCAGGGTCGAGCAGGTAGAGCCGTTGCCAGGCTGTCCGTGCCAGTTCGCAGCGGTCTTCGCTCAGTTCGCCGCAGGCGCTGCAGCGGCTGTCAAAATATTGGTCGATGCCGTAGTGGCGCAGCTTGGTAAAGGCGCCCATCATGGTATTGCCTGTCAGCAGGCAGGTTTTATAGCCGGTTTCATGGTCGGCAAAGTATTGCAGTGTTTTTTGGACGTTGGGCATCAGGCTGCCTTGATGTGTGGGCAGGTATTGCGGCAGCAGCCGGTGATAGAGGATCATGAGCCCGGCGGCATCGGCGGCGTTGCAGCTGCCTTTGATGTCGCGGATGACCTGCTTGAAGATGTGCGAGTCTGTGGCGCCGCCCAACATATGCGAGAATTGAAAGTTTTCGATGCCGAAACGCAGCTTGATGGCGTCGCGTACAGCGTCTACGCCGGCCAGTCCTGTTTTTAAAAGCGTTCCGTCGATGTCCCAGAAAATATATTTCATAGTTTGCTCCATAATAATCATTGATATGCTTAGTTACTATTTTAACAGAGAATTGGCGTTAGGAACAGAGGGAAAGAAAAAAGCTGCCTTAAGGCAGCTTTTATTACATTGAACGTGGTTTCATTATGAGCTTGGAGAGCTTGTTGCCGATAGTGCGGGCGCGGCGGACAGTTTTGATATTGGATTTGCGGCGCGGTTTCATATCGCTTTCGCTGCCGAAATCACCGCGTTCGAGGTAGGTGATCTTGGATTTGTCAGGATCAAAATAATGACGCAGGAAACGTGCTAGTCCGTCAGGATCGGCATCTTTGAAGCAGGTAAAAACGTCGATGGTGACAAAGCCCAGATCAGGATACAGGTGCAGGGTAACATGGCCCTGTTTGCAATGGGCAAAGACGGAGTATTCGTTGATGCCGTCTTCGCAGTTGACGTAGGTTTCACGCGGCTGCATGGCAAAATCTGCGGCGGCGCTTTGAACTGTTGCCTGCACACCGGAGGCGTCGCTTAAAAGCAGATCGCTGCAATTATACATATCTATGGCTATTTGAGTTCCGATTGATTTCAAGGTAGTTCTCCTTTCACAGAGGCGAGCTTTAATTTTTAAAATAAAATCTTGGTTTAAGTATAAACAACTTAATATATTATAGCTAAAAAATAGCTTGCTGTCAAAGTTTATTGAGGGCTGCGTCGTTGAAAAGAACAGGTAAAAAGTTTTGTTTTATTGGAAAACGTGTTATAATAAACGAGAACATTTGTTTTGTACGGTGGTGGCATGATGCAGGAATTGCAGGGCGTTATTGATAATATAGTTTTTCAAAGTGAAGATAACCAGTTCAGCGTTTTCAGGGTGAAGACCGAGCATGAGGGCCGTGTGAGCGTTGTGTACCGGGGGCCGGCGCCCTTTTTGGGAGAGACGGTGGAGCTCAGCGGCAGCTGGGGCGAGCACGCCAAGTTTGGGCGGCAGTTCCGGGCTGAGATGTGTCAGGCGATCAAGCCTTCGACGACGGACGGCGTGGAGCGGTTTCTGGCTTCGGGCGCGGTGCGGGGGATCGGTAAAACGATGGCGGCCCGGATCGTGGAGCATTTCGGTTCGGAGACGCTGGATATTTTGTCGTTGTCGCCGCATCGGCTGACTGAGATTTCCGGCATTGGTAAAAAGAAAGCCGATGCTATCGGGATGTCGTATGCGGAGCTGTCGGATATGCGGGAGCTGATGGTCTATCTGGAGTCGCACGGCGTCAGCGCTAATTATGCGCCGAAGCTGCAGGCTCAGTATGGCGCTACGGCGCTGAAAAGGATTCAGGAGAACCCTTACAGTCTGGCCAGCGATATCACAGGTATCGGCTTTAGAACGGCGGATAAGATCGCCCTGGCTACCGGTATGGATGGAGCCTGCGAGGAACGGATCAAGGCAGGCTTGGAATATGCGCTCAATCAGGCGGCGTCGGCAGGTCATACCTGTGTGCCGGAGGAGCTGCTGCTGCGCGAGACGGTGCGGCTGCTGCAGGTGAGAGGCAGTATCGTCAGCGATGTTTTTCAGAAGCTGCTGGCGGAGGACAGGCTGCGGACGGAGGAGGTCGGCGGCTTACGGCTGATTTATCCCGAGTATTTGTATCAGGCAGAGGTGCAGACCGCTAAACGGCTGTTGAAGCTGCGCGATCTGGCGGGGACGATTGAAAAGGTGAATGTGGATAAGATCATTGCGCAGTGGGAAGCTGAGGCAGGGATCGCTTTGGCTGAGGCGCAGAAAGAGGCTATCCACGCTTCTTTGAAATACGGTGTGTTCGTGCTTACGGGCGGTCCCGGTACAGGTAAAACTACTGTTATCAAGGGGATACTGGCAGTTTTGGAAAAGGCCGGCTGCAGGATCTTACTGGCAGCACCTACGGGGCGTGCCGCCAGAAGACTGGCCGATTCGTCCGGGCATCCGGCGGTGACGGTACACAGGCTGCTGGAGTATACGCCCAATGGCGGCGGTTTTAATTTCGGCAAGAATGACGGCGATCCGCTGGATGCGGACGCGATCATTATCGATGAAGCGTCGATGCTCGATATTACGCTTACTTATCATCTTTTGAAGGCGGTTCAGGGCGGGTGCCGGCTGATTTTTGTCGGTGACGTCGATCAGCTGCCGTCTGTTGGCGCCGGTTCTGTTTTAAAGGATATTATCCGTTCGCAGAAGATGCCTGTTGTAAGGCTGGAAAATGTTTTTCGTCAGGCTGAGATCAGTCCTATCGTGCGCAATGCGCACAGGATCAACCGCGGGCAGATGCCCGAGTGGGAGACAGGCAGCGATTTTACTTTTGTGGAGATCGAAAATGAGTTTGACGCGGCGGAATATGTGGCCAATGTCTATGCCAGACTGACGCAGCAGAGTGACTGGCAGTCGGTGCAGGTCTTATCGCCGATGCATAAGAATCCCTGCGGGGTCCAGAACCTTAATCATTTGCTGCAGCAGCGTCTCAATCCGCCGGCGCTTGACAAAAGCGAGGTCAATACACCGGGGAATGTGCTGCGGGCCGGCGATAAGGTGATGCAGATCCGTAATAATTATGAGAAGGATGTTTTTAACGGCGATATTGGCAGGATCGTGTATATCAATGGGCGCAATGTTACGGTGGACTACCCTGAACGCGCCGATGGCGAGTATGTTACTTATACCGCCAGTGAGGTTGACGAATTGCAGCTGGCTTATGCGATGAGCGTGCATAAATCGCAGGGCAGCGAGTATCCGATGGTGATTTTGCTGATGGTACCGGGGCATTATATCATGCTGCAGCGTAATTTGCTGTATACTGCGGTGACCCGTGCCAGACAGAAGGTCATTTTAGTGGGGACGCGGGCGGCGGTGCAGACTGCGGTCGATAACGACAGGACCAGAAAGCGTTATTCACTGTTGGCTGAGCGGCTGCAGGAGCAGGGCGATATTTTTTAAAGCTGCTATAAATCAAGATCACTGGAAATAAGGAAAGGTGCTGGATAGCCCCATGCTGATACGGCTGCTGAAAAACTGGTATAAGGTCTTGCTGTCGGTGTTTGGGCCCAGAAAGTGTGCGGGCTGTGGGCAGATCGCCGAAGAGGGATTGTTGTGCGGTGTTTGCAGAGCGGCTTTGCGGCAGCCGCTGTGGTTGCCGGCACGGGACGCTTTAGACGGGGCGGGGATGCTGTTCAGGTACAGCGGCGCGCTCAAGACGGCTTTGCAGAAGGTCAAGTTTGGCAGCCGCAGGGAGATACTGGAGCTGCTGGCTGAGGAATATTGCCAGTTCAGCGCTGCTGACTGGCCCGGAACGCTGCGGGGTATTTTACACAGGCGGGCGGTGATCATCGTTCCCATACCGACGGCGCGGCAGCGGGTAAAAGCGAGAGGCTTTGATATTCCGCTGGTATTGTTTGAGAAGTCTGGCGCCGGCCACTGTCTGACACCGGCTTTGGCGAGAACACGGGAAACACTGCCGCAGTATGATTTGCGGCCGCTGGAGCGCCGTCTGAATTTAGAGGGCTGTTTTGCAGTCACGCAAAATGTTGCCGGCAAAACTGTCGTTGTGGTCGATGATATTTTTACTACGGGAGCGACGATGGAGGAGGCGGCCAAAGCTTTGAAGGCGGCCGGGGCTGCCGAGGTCTATGGTCTGGCGTTTTGCGGCAGTATCGAAAATTATGGCGCGGGGCAATAAAAAACTTGCTGCCAGTTGCTGACAGCAAGTAGTTGATGCAATTATTTTTTTGTTTTAGTGACTTTACTGGGAATGACTGACTGCATGAAGGCTTTGACAACATTGGGGTCAAAATCCAGCCCCGCCTTGTTCTGCAGCTCGATGATTGCTTCGCTGTGGGTTTTCTGCCACTGCTGGGTGCAGGGGTTGATGAATTTATCATAATGATCGGCTACGGAAATGATTCTGGCGCCCAGAGGGATGTTTACGCCTTTGAGCCGCTTGGGATAACCGGTGCCGTCCCATTTTTCATGGTGTGCATGGATAATGGGGATGATATGGCTGAAGCCCTGGATATTTTCCAGCATACTGGCGCCTGCCTGGCAATGCCGTTTGTAGATCGACATTTCGCGGGTGCTCAGATAGGGTGCTTTCATGAGGATCATGTTGGGCACGGAAAGGCTGCCTATATCATGCAGCAGAGCTGAGGTCTTGATACAGGAAACTTCGGCCGGGGGCAAGCCCAGCTTGGCGGCAATGCTGGCAGCATAGTTGGCGACCTGCTGACTGTGCATGTAAAGCGCCTTATTCTTATGTTTTAACATTTTCAAAAAGAAATCGCAGATTTCCGCGGTTTGTCCTTCGTCGGGGAAATCCAGGAATTGGGGTATGGCAATCATAAACAATCCGTCCTCATTTACATGGTGATAATAGTATACTACGAAAAAGATGATTAGCAAAGATACTTGCAAAAATTTTTGCTTAATGTATAATTATAACTACAACTCAGGTCTGTGGTTGCAAGTCGATGCCAGTTGCGGGCAAAACGATCCACGTAAGCAATCAAAGTATTGTGAGCACGGCGCAGCTTAGAAGTAAGTCCTGCCGCAAAGGCGAGAGGGGTAGTAGTGGGGAGCTCTGCAAAGCTTATGAGCGAACCCTCCAGCAGGCGAGTGTGGGGGCGAAAACCAGGTCAGCTGAGTTGTCTGTGAAATTTGTACCGTTATTAAAAAAATAACGGTATTTTTTTATTGCCTGACTGCGGATTTAGTACTATAATAAAAAAATATTATAAATATAGAAGCGGTTTTAGAGCTGCGGAATTGATTTGGAGGGGTAAAAATGAAAAAAATCGTATTTTTAGTAATGGCCTTAGCGGCAATGCTTGCGCTTCTGACAGCCGGCTGCGGCGGGTCCCAGGAAGCGCCTAAGAAGGCGGAAACTGCAAAGGTATTGCGGGTCGGTACTGAACCGGCTTTTGCACCGTTTGAGTTTCAGAAAGAAGGCTCGAACGAATTTACAGGCTTTGATATGGACCTGATCCGCGCGATCGGTACGAAGCTTGGTTATAAGGTAGAGATTTCTTCCATGGGCTTCGATGCTTTGATCCCGGCTTTGAATTCGGGCAATATCGATGTAGCTATTGCCGGTATGAGTATTACTGATGAACGTAAAAAAGTAGTGGTGTTTTCTGATCCGTACTATACTTCCGGGCTGATCGTCATGGTCAAAAAAGCTGATGATAAGATCAAGGGCTTCAATGATCTGGAAGGCAAACGGATCGCTGTGCAGATCGGCACTACCGGCGCTAATAAAGCCGGCGAAGTTAAAAATGCTCAGGTAACTGCTTTTAATGATAATACCGCAGCGGCGATGGAGCTGAAAAACGGCGGCGCTGATGCTGTGATCAACGACAGTCCTGTTTTGAAGTATTATCTGCAGCAGGGCGGCAGTGCTGATGCCAAGGTGGTCGGCGATGTCATGAATTCGGAAGATTATGGTATCGCGGTCAAAAAAGGCAATGAGAAGCTGGCCGCTGAGATCAATAAAGCTTTGGCGGAAATGAAGCAAAACGGCGAATATGATAAATTATATAAAACCTGGTTCGGCGAAGAAAAGAAATAATATTCGTATAACTTTAGGTTGCGCCAGGCCGTTTTTAGTTATATAATTAACAATTATAAAGGGCTGTGGGTTGGGTGCAGTCCAGATATTTTTCTGGAGGTTGGAAAATGAAAAAATATTTACTTTTGGCAATGGCTGTTCTGGCAGCGTTGTCCTTGATGGTAGCCGGCTGCGGCGGCAAAGAAGAAGCGAAGAAGGCTGAGCCTGCAAAAGTTCTGCGTGTAGGTACGGAACCTACTTTTGCGCCGTTTGAGTTTCAAAAAGAAGGTTCTAAAGAATATACAGGTTTCGATATGGACCTGATCCGTGCTATTGGCAAACAGATGGGTTATAAGGTTGAGATCATGAATATGGGCTTTGACGCTTTGATCCCGGCTTTGAGCTCCGGCAATATCGACACTGTAATTGCCGGCATGAGCATCACTCCCGAACGTCAGGAGGCAGTTTTGTTCTCCGCTCCTTATTACAGATCCGGTCTGGTAGTCATGGTACAGAAAAACAATGACACGATTAAAGGTATCGAAGACCTGGTCGGCAAAAGGATCGCCGTACAGATCGGTACTACTGGCGCTGCTAAGGCAGAAAGCGTTAAAGATGCCAAGGTAACGGCATTCAATACCAACACGGAAGCCGCTATGGAATTGAAAAACGGCGGTGTTGACGCTGTGATCAACGACAGTCCGGTAGTTGGCTACTATTTGGCACAGGGCGGTAGCGCTGATGCCAAAACTGTAGGCGATGTGCTTGAAGCTGAAGAATACGGCATTGCAGTTAAAAAAGGCAATGATAAATTAGCTGCTGAAATCGATAAAGCTCTGGCCGAATTGAAGAAAAACGGCGAGTATGACAAGATTTACAAAACCTGGTTTGGTGAAGTAAAGAAATAATATGGTCATATCTGGATGCGGAGTACATCAACGGTGACGGTGGTGTGCTCCGTATTTTCTTTGCTGAGTTTTCAAGAGCTGACAATGAAAGGGAGACAAACTGCATGGATATTAATTTCAGCCTGATCTGGGATGCCTTGCCCTTACTGCTGGCCGGCGCCGGGATTACGATCGAGATAACGGCTTTGAGCGTAGGTTTCGGCCTTTTGATCGGTATGACGGTCGGTATCGCGCGTCTTGCCAGTATCAAACCAGTACGTTATTTTGCTAATTGTTATGTGGATTTTATTCGCGGAACACCGCTTTTGGTACAGATCTTTTTGGTCTATTTTGCGTTGCCCGGTATTATTGGTCATCGCGTTGATCCCTATTTTGCGGCTATTTCAGCCTGTTCTATCAACAGCGGTGCTTATATCGCAGAGATTTTCCGCGCCGGTATCCAGTCGATCGACAAGGGTCAGATGGAAGCCGGGCGTTCTTTGGGTATGAGCTGGGGGCAGACTATGCGTTATGTTATTATGCCGCAGGCCTTCAAGCGTATCATTCCGCCTCTGGGCAACGAGTTTATCGCGATGCTGAAGGATTCTTCGCTGGTTTCTGTTATCGGGTTCGAAGAGCTTACGCGCCGTGGACAGCTGATTATTGCCCGTACTTATGCCTCCTTTGAGATCTGGATGGCTGTAGCCGTTATTTATCTGATTATGACTTTTACGGTTGCCCGTCTCGTAGGAATGCTGGAACGGAGGTATGATACGAAATGAATAACGAAATGATCAAAATAACCGGCCTGCAGAAAAGCTATGGCAGTCTGGAGGTTTTAAAGGGTATCGATCTGACGATCGCCGAACGTGAGGTCGTGGTGATCATCGGGCCTTCCGGCAGCGGTAAAAGTACGCTGCTGCGGTGCATCAATTATCTGGAGGAACCGACCGGCGGCAGTATCGTCATTGACGGTATCCCGCTGACGGGGGAAGCCAATATCAACGAAATACGCAAAGAAGTAGGCATGGTTTTCCAGCGTTTCAATCTGTTTCCGCATATGACCGTTTTGGAAAATCTGGTGCTGGCGCCGATGAAGGTGCGCGGCAGCAGCCGCAGCGAGGCTGAACAGACAGCACGGGAGCTTTTGGTAAAAGTTGGTTTGGGCGACAAGGAAAACGCTTATCCTGACCAGCTTTCTGGCGGCCAGCAGCAGCGTGTGGCGATCGCCAGGGCTTTGGCGATGAAGCCGAAGGCATTATTGTTTGACGAACCGACTTCAGCGCTGGACCCGGAAATGATCAATGAAGTATTGGACGTTATGAAAAGCCTGGCTAAAGAAGGCATGACGATGGCTGTAGTGACCCATGAGATGGGCTTTGCCCGTGAGGTCGGCGACAGGGTGATTTTTGTTGACGGCGGTGTTATCGTAGAGCAGGGCGAGCCGGAAGAGGTGTTCCTGCATGCTAAGGAAGAGCGCACACGCAGCTTTTTATCCAAAATATTATAAGTAGCGTTTCAGTGAACTGTGTGTTTTATTACCCCAAGTGTTACATTAGTAGCAGTTGTAAACTCGCATGTGAAATTTTTGAGACATGCGAGTTTTTTGTTACTTTATCAGCAGGAGATTTGCAGAAGGCGGCGAATTATTATATTAAAGCAAGCAGAGAGCTTGCGATCCCATCACCTTGGGGATTTCAAGGAGGTATGAATTATGAACGTAAACGTACGTGGTAAAAACATTGATGTAACTCCGGCTTTAAAAGATTATGTAGAAAAAAAGATTACGAAAGTAACGAAACAGTTTAAAACTGTCGGTGATATTTCAGCAGTTTTGAAAGTGGAAAAAGGCAATCACATTGTGGAAATTACTGTACCGGCCAGCGGCATTCTGCTGAGAGCACAGGAAACGACCAAAGATATGTATTCTTCTATCGACCTTGTGATCGAGAAGATCGAACGTCAGATCCACAAATATAAGACTCGCCTGATGAAGAAAAAATACAATAACTTCCAGGATGCGGCAATTCCTGCTTCGGTGGAAGCAGTGGAGGATGACGGCGAATTCAAGATCATCAAAAATAAATCCTTTGCGATGCATCCAATGACTGCGGAAGAAGCTATCCTGCAAATGAATCTTTTGAATCATGATTTCTTCGTTTTCTACGATCCTGATTTCGGCGGCGTGAATGTTGTTTATCGCCGGAAAGACGGCAACTACGGTTTGCTGGCTCCGGAATTAAAATAAGCGGTAATATTAAATAGGAAAATAATTTACTGAAAGTTCACAAAAAGCCCGGGGTTGAGGCCCCGGGCTTTTTGACTTTTGCAGGCTTTTCTGCTAAAATTTTAAGTTAGGTATAGTGTTTTTTATTGTAAAAATTTAAGGAGTGATTATTTTGCTCGAAGGCTTGTTGAAAAAAATTTTTGGTGACCCGAATGAGAAGGAACTAAAAGAGATCGGAGTCATTGTCGATAAAATCAACGCATTAGAAAAAGATATGGTAGGCTTAAGTTCTGCAAATCTGGCCGCTAAGACAGCTGATTTTAAAGTACGTTTGTCTAAGGGTGAAACCCTGGATGATATTTTACCTGAAGCGTTCGCAGTTGTCCGTGAAGCGGCCAAACGTGTTTTAGGCATGCGTCATTTCGATGTGCAGCTGGTCGGCGGCTGCGTGCTGCACCGCGGCAAAATTGCCGAGATGCGTACTGGTGAAGGTAAGACCCTGGTGGCTACTTTACCGGCCTATTTGAACGCGTTGACCGGTAAGGGCGTGCATGTCGTTACAGTCAATGAGTATCTGGCCCGCCGTGACAGCGAGGATATGGGACGCGTGTTTAAATTCCTGGGCCTTTCCGTAGGCCTGATCGCCCATGCGCTGGATTATCCTGACCGTAAGGCTGCTTATGCCGCCGATATTACTTACGGTACTAATAATGAGTTTGGTTTTGACTATCTGCGTGACAATATGGTCGTCGATGAAGACCAGATGGTACAACGGCCGTTGAATTACTGTATCGTCGATGAGGTCGACAGTATCCTGATCGACGAAGCAAGAACGCCGCTCATCATTTCCGGCCCTGGTGAAAAATCTACCGAGCTTTACAAGGTTTTGGCGCAGGTTGTTGCCAAAATGGATGAAGGTGAAGATTATACCGTTGATGAAAAGCTGAAAACAGTTGCTCCTACTGAAGTCGGCATTGCCAAAGCAGAAAAAATGCTGGGTATCGAAAATATGTATGATACGGAACACGGCGTTGACTTTTCGCATCAGCTGATGTGCGCACTGAAGGCCAAAGCTATCATGCACCGCGATAAAGATTACGTAGTCAAAGACGGTGAGGTCATTATCGTCGATGAGTTTACAGGCCGTCTGATGTTTGGCCGCCGTTTTTCCGAAGGTCTGCATCAGGCTATCGAAGCTAAGGAAGGCGTTAAGGTCGAGCGCGAAAGCCAGACTTTGGCAACGATCACCTTCCAGAACTACTTCCGTATGTATGAGAAGCTTTCCGGTATGACCGGTACTGCTAAAACGGAAGAGCAGGAGTTCCAGAAGATTTACGGGCTGGATGTTGTTGTTATTCCGACTAATAAACCTATGATCAGGGTTGATTATCCTGATGTCATTTTGAAGACCAAACGCGCTAAATATAAAGCGGCTGTCAACGAGATCGAGGAATGCCACAAGTCCGGACGTCCGGTGCTGGTTGGCACTACTTCCATCGCGCAGTCGGAAGAATTATCGGCGATGCTGAAACGGCGCGGGATTCCGCATAATGTTTTGAACGCCAAATATCATGAAAAAGAGGCGGAGATCATTTCCGGTGCAGGTCAATATGGCGCAGTTACCATTGCTACTAATATGGCCGGACGTGGTACTGATATCGTTTTGGGCGAAGGCGTACCCGAATTGGGCGGCCTGCATATCATCGGTACGGAAAGGCATGAAAGCCGCCGTATTGATAATCAGCTGCGCGGACGCTGCGCACGTCAGGGCGATCCCGGTTCTTCCAAGTTCTTCCTGTCGCTGGAAGATGATCTGATGCGTTTGTTCGGTTCTGATAATATTTCCAGTATCATGGATAAACTGGGTATGGAAGAAGACGAGCCGATCGAGCATAAGCTTGTTACCCGTTCTATCGAATCGGCGCAGAAGAAAGTGGAAGCGAGAAACTTTGCCATTCGTAAACAGGTTCTGGAATATGACGACGTTATGAATCAACAGCGCGAAGTCATTTACGCACAGCGTAAAAAAATCCTGCAGCAGGCCAATCTGCGTGATACTATCATGGATATGGTCCATAAAGTAGTAGACCGTACGATGGCGATGTACGCGCCGCCTGAGGTTTATTCGGAGGATTGGGATCTGCAGGCTCTGATCGCTTATGCTGAGGAGTTCTACGCTCCGGAAGGTTTGCTGCAGATCGATTATCTGCAGAATTTCAGCCGTGAAGAGCTGGAAGAATATCTGCATAAGGTTGCCGATGAGCATTACGCAGAACGTGAAGATGCGATCACGCCTGAATTGATGCGCGAACTGGAAAATCTGGTCATGCTCAAAGTAGTCGATAATCATTGGATGGAACATCTGGATTCGATGGATCTGCTGCGTGAAGGCGTGGGCCTGCGTGCTTATGGACAGAAGGACCCTCTGGTTGAGTATAAATTTGAAGCCTATGATATGTTCCAGGCTATGATCGATGCGATCCAGGACGATGTGGTGCGTTATATTTACCGCGTAAATGTTGTGGCGCAGCCGAAGGTAGAAAACCGTCTGGAAAATGCTTCGACCAATAATCCCGGCGAAGGCGACGATGTCAGGAAGCAGCCGATTGTCAAAGGTGAAACGACAGGCCGGAACGATCTTTGCCCCTGCGGCAGCGGGAAAAAGTATAAAAACTGCTGCGGTCAGGATAAATAATGATTCGGGGAAATTTATAGTTGGGTTAGATACAGTAAAGTTGGAGCGGTAAGTTTCAACTTTACTGGTGTTATTAAGAGAGGATGTGAAGTTAGTGTTGATTGAGGAATATAAACCTGAGATTGCCGCATTAAAACAGAAACTAGAGGAAATGAGGGGATCTCTTTGACGTAGTTGTCAAAGAGGACCGCATTGCTGAATTAGAACATAAAATGGGGGCGCCCGGCTTCTGGGATGAACCGGAGACGGCCCAGAAAACAGCTCAGGCTGTAACGCAGTTAAAAGAAGAGGTTGAAACGTTCAGGTCTCTGGAGACCAGAGTGGATGACATGGAAGTGCTGTGCGATCTGGCAATGGAAGAGCAGGATGAAAGCTTGCTGCCGGAGCTGGAAGAGCTGCTGGCAGCTGTTCGTGCTGATGTGGAGCATTTGGAACTTGGTATGCTGCTGAACGGCGAGTATGATGCGAATAATGCCATTCTTACCTTGCATGCCGGCGCTGGCGGAACCGAAGCGCAGGATTGGACTTCCATGCTGCTGCGTATGTTTTCCCGTTTTGCTGAACGCGAAGGCTATGAAGTGGAAATGCTTGATTATCTTCCCGGTGATGAAGCTGGTGTGAAAAGTGCTACACTGCAGATCAATGGGCATAATGCCTACGGTTATCTGCGCAGTGAAAAAGGCGTGCATCGTCTGGTGCGGATTTCGCCGTTTGATGCGAATGCCCGCCGTCATACTTCTTTTGCAGCGGTAGATGTTATGCCGGAGCTGGATGACAGCGTGGCGATCGACATCAATCCTGCCGATCTGAAGGTTGATACCTATCGTGCCAGCGGCGCCGGCGGTCAGCATGTCAATAAAACAAGCTCTGCCGTACGTATGACGCATCTGCCTACCGGTATCATCGTGCAGTGCCAGACCCAAAGGTCGCAGATCCAGAACCGGGAACGGTGCCTGCAGCTTCTGCGCGCAAAGTTATATGAATATGAAAGGGCCAAGCAGGATGCCTTGAAGAACGATATTGCCGGTGACTATCAGGATATAGAATGGGGCAGTCAGATTCGTTCATATGTATTCCAGCCTTATAAACTGGTCAAAGATCACCGGACTAATGCCGAAACAGGTAATGTGCAGGCTGTTATGGACGGCGGTCTGGAAATGTTTGTCGAAGCGTATCTGCGCAGCCAGCAAAAGAAACTGTGATTGCTGAAAAAGAAATTTTGAATTAGGTGGAGATCAGCTGATGAAAAGCCGTTATAACCCGGTACTTGTTGCGATAATAGCTATAGGTCTGATAGTTTCGCTGTGGTTGAACTATCAGCGTTATGAGATCGAGCAGCGCAATGATACTGTTGAGATGGCAATGGAATATGAAGGGATGGAGCATATAGCCAATTGGGAAGGCTTGTCCTTAAATGACGTCCTGGAAAAGTTTAAAGCTGCGGGAGTCACGAGCCTGGTGGTTTTTGATACTACTCTGGAGAAGCTCAATAACAATGGCTCTATCGTAGCTGTGACCGGCGAGGAACTGCTGAAAGGTTCCGCTTTGGGCGGCGCCGGCGGCAAGTTCGCACCGGTGCTGGCAGAAGGGATCGTTGTGCCCAATGCTGTCTATGTGACTGTTGGGACGTCATACGACGTTTTAACAGAAGTGGTGGAGGATCTGTATCTGCGCTATGGTAAGGATCGTTTGCGGATTGTGAACAACGACCCGCAGATCATTGAGATTTTAGGTAATCCCATGGTCATCACAGAAGAAAATTACGACAGTAAGCCGGGCGTTATGCAGGCTCCTTTAGGCCTTTCGACAGAAGAGATGCGTAAAGCAAAGGCTTTTGGTTTTAACGTCATCGTCAGACCAATGAATTATTTGCCTAATGATTATGATAAGATCAGAAGTATTTTCCGCAGGATCGATAAATCGGGCGCGAATGTGACCGGATATATAGGCTGCGGCCGTGAAGTTGTTGGTTATCCGGATTATATTGCCTATATGGCGCATAAGCTAAAAAAGAAAAATATGACTTTTGGCATGGTAGAACATTATACGCAGCTGCAGTTTGCCCCAATGGATGGACTGCTGCCTTTGGCGGAGCATATGGACTATCGTGTTGCCCGTACCTATATAATTGATAAAGCTGAGCAGAGAAAACTGAAAATGCCGGAAGCGTTAAGACGCTGGGCTTTAACAGATGAAGAACGTAATATTCGTATCAACTATATCAAGCCGTTCATGATCCCGCAGGAAGGCAGGGATATTTTAGAGCTTAATCTGGATTATGTGTCTAAAATTGCTGCCGATGTGCAGGCAAGAGGCTATAAGCTTGGCCCGGCGGGAGTATTTTCCAAAAATGTTGCCGATGGCGGTTTTGCTCCTTATTTCCCGGAACGGATCTGGTTTGTTCCGCTGGCCTTTGCTATCCTGGCGGGTGGCATCATGTATCTGACGCTGTTATTTAATTTCAGCAAAAAACTTCAGTATATGTTATTGCTGGCTGGCGGCGTTGTTGCCAGTATAACTTTACTGAAATTTGGCGGGGTACTGACCAGACAGCTTTTGGCTCTGATGGCAGCTGCTGTTTTCCCGGTGCTGTCGATGACAGTTATCGTCGAGCTGTGGGAGTCCTGTAAAAAGGCTGCTTCCGGCACGTTGAAGATCATTGTCAGCGCTACCTGGCAGCTGGCTTTGGCTGTCACGCTTTCTTTGATCGGAGCATCTTTTATATCGGCTGTTTTGGGTGACAGCAGATTTTTCCTGGAAATCGACATTTATAAAGGCGTTAAATTAACGTTTATTCTGCCGGTACTGCTGATCTCTTTATGGTATATGCAGCGCTTCAATGTTTTGAGCAGGGGCCGGATGGGCAATCTGGCTGTGCATCTGCAAAACTTTTTCAGTACCAGAATAACAGTGAAGCACGTGGCTTTTTTAGGGGTATTGGCTTTTGTGGCGTATATTTTTGTCGGCCGCAGCGGTCATACTGCCGGGGTCCCTGTTCCCGCGCTGGAAATAAAAATGCGTCTGTTCCTGGAACAGGTCATGTATGCCCGGCCGCGTGAAAAAGAATTTATGATCGGTCATCCGGCGTTTTATTTAGCGGCTTTTGCTGCCTATAAACAGGCGCCGCGTTTGTGGCAGATGCTGTTGGTTGTCGCCGCTACGATCGGTCAGGGTTCTTTGGTACAGACTTTTGCGCATATGCGGACTCCTGTGATTATGAGTTATATTCGTGCCGTTGACGGTTATGCTTTAGGTGCCTTTTTAGGTATCATCGCTGTTATCGCCGTTTCTATTTTGCTGCCTTATGTGCAGAAATGGCAAAGGAGATTCTTGGAGCATGAGTAAAATTTTGATTTCCGGTTATTACGGTTTTGCCAATGCCGGTGACGAAGCCATGCTTACTGCTATCATAGAATCGTTACGGCAAGTGGAAGAGAACGTAGAGCTGACTGTGTTGTCAGGTAATCCGGAGGACACTGCGGCCAAACACCAGGTTCGCAGTGTATACCGTTTTAATCCCTGGGCGGTTATTCAGGCAATGTATGCTTCTGAACTGATTCTTTCAGGCGGCGGCAGTTTGCTTCAGGATGTGACCAGTAAGCGTAGTTTACTCTATTACCTGAGTATTATTGGTTTAGGAAAGTTTTTTGGCAAAAAAGTGATGCTCTTTGCTCAGGGGATTGGTCCTATCAGAGCAAAATGGGCCCGTAAATTGACAAGCTTTGTTTGCAATAAGGCAGATCTGATCACAGTAAGAGATCGTGAATCGGCCTCTGAACTTAAGGAAATGGGAGTAGCTGCCGCTAAAATAACAGTTACTGCTGACTCAGTCCTTTCGCTGAAGCCGGTTACCGGCGAAGGCGGCAGAACCCTGCTGCAGAAAGCCGGCGTAGATTTAACAAAGCCCGTTATCGGGATCTCTGTACGGCCCTGGGCCGGCGATGCCAGATGCTTCCAGGTTCTGGCTGAAGCCGCTTCTAAACTGCAGCAGCGTTATGGCGCGCAGCTTATCTTGCTGCCGCTGCAGTATTCAGTCGATGTCAAAGCCTGTGAAAAACTGCGGAAGGCGTTGGCCTGTCAAAAAGATGTATTTCTGTTAAATGAAAGATATAATACCGAGGAATTTCTTTCCATTATAGGAAACTGCGATCTTTTGATTGGCATGCGGCTGCATGCACTGGTTTTTGCCGCGGTAATGCAGACGCCGATCCTGGCAATATCCTATGATCCTAAAGTAGATAGTTTTGTAAATGCTATTGGTGAAAAACCTGTTGGCACTGTTGAAAAAATCGATGGAGATATGGTTGTTCAGGCTGCTGTAGCCGGTTGGCAGAAAGCACCGCTTGAACAGAATAAGAATATTGAGATATTGAGGCAGAAAGCGCAGATCAATTCTGATAAAGCTTTTGCTTTGCTAAAAAAAGGTTGAAAAAAACGATGAATTGGAATTTGTCGTGATGATAAAGACTGACTTAATTGTTTGAGTGTTGAAGAGAAGGGAGCTTTCACCTATGCTTTTAATGACCGATGTCAGTAAAACATATCCAAGCGGTTCAGTAGCTTTGCGTGATGTCAATATCCATATCCAGCCGGGCGAGTTTGTTTTTGTCGTCGGGCCAAGCGGCGCGGGCAAATCTACTTTTATTAAGATGCTTTTTCGTGAGGTAATACCTACCACTGGCAATATATATGTAAATGGTGTCGATTTACTGGAACTGAAAGAAAAGGAGATCCCTTATCTGCGCAGGCAGCTGGGAATTATCTTTCAGGATTACCGGTTGCTGCCTGACCGTACCGTCTATGATAATGTTGCGTTTGCCATGCAGGTTATTGAGACTCCCTATCGTAAAATCAAACGCCGCGTGATGAGTGTGCTGGATCTGGTTGGTCTGCGCAAGCGTGCCAATTCTTATCCAACAGAATTATCAGGCGGTGAACAGCAGCGTGTAGCGATTGCGCGTGCTATCGTCAATGATCCGCTGCTGGTAATTGCCGACGAACCAACAGGTAACCTTGACCCGGAAACAAGCTGGGATATCATGCGGATTTTCAGTGAGATCAACGAAAGCGGTACCACTATCGTGATGGCTACCCATGATAAGGAAATCGTTGATAATATGGAAAAGCGTGTTATTGCTATTGAAAAAGGGTCCATTGTTCGTGATGATTTAAAAGGGGTATACGGTTATGAGTCTTAGTACAAAGGAATATTTTATCCGGGAAACCTATAAATCTATCAAACGCAACGGTTTGATGAGTCTTGCCTCAGTATCTACAGTAGCGCTTTCGCTACTTGTTTTAGGTATGTTTCTGTTGATTTTTATCAATACCAATAATCTGGCTCAATATCTTGAAAGCCAGGTCCAGATCACTGTTTATATGGAGGATTCCGTTGAAGGTTCAGGGTTAAGCGATATGAAGCAGACACTGGAAAACCTGCCGGGGGTCCTCAGTGTAACAGAGGTCAGCAAACAGGAGGCTCTGGCCAGGTTCAAGGAGCGGTTAGGACAGCAGGAGAAATTGCTGCATTCATTAGGAACGGACAACCCTTTTCCTAATTCGTTCGAGGTGCAGGTGGACAAGCCTGACCGGATCAATGAACTGGCGCCGCAGATCCATGAGATGGAAGGCGTAGAAACTGCTAAATTTGGGCAGGAAATTGTGGAACATATTTTTCAGATGACGAAAATACTGCGTATTGGCGGCGTCGTGCTGGTTATTCTGCTGGCGCTTGCAACACTGTTTATTATTGCCAATACTATCAGGCTCACAGTTTTTGCCAGGCGTAAGGAAGTCAATATCATGAAATATGTTGGCGCGACAGACTGGTTTATCAGGTGGCCGTTTATTTTGGAAGGTATGACGCTGGGATTTTTTGGGGCGTTGATCGCCAATTTTGTCATTAACGGTACTTATGCGGCACTTTTGTCGCGTATTTATGCGACGCTGGCTTTCCTGCCGATGGTGCCTGCTTATCCGATGCTCACCTATGTTGATATTTCTATTGTTTTAGCCGGAACGGCGATTGGTGCGGCAGGAAGTTATATTTCCCTGCGTAAGTTTTTAAAAGTTTAACAGCGGAGGCCGATTATGCCAAAAAAGAAAGTTCTGATGGCTGTATTGGCGTTGATGTTCGCTGTTATGCAGATCCTGCCGGCTTTTGCAAATGAGCTGGAAGATAAGCAAGCGGAATATGACGACGTACAGCAAAAAATGCAGCAAATGGAAATAGCTAAAGAACGGGCCCGTCGCGAGGCTGAGGCTGCCAGCGACAGGATGGAAGAGATCGTCGCCGAATTGAATCGTCTGCAGGTCGAAATCAAAGAAATTGAAGCCAAACGGGATAAACTGCAGCCGCTGATCGACGAAAATCAGGAAGTTTTAGCTGAAAAGAAAGCTAAAATGGAAGGACGCATGAAGATTTACCGTCAGCGTCTGCGCGATATTTATATCAATGGTCAGATCAATTATCTCGATGTGCTGCTGGGCGCAAAAGATTTTTCTGATTTTTCTTCAAGGATGTTTTTACTGCAAAAAATCATCAGCCGCGATCTGGCTATGATGGATACGATCATGAAGGAAACGGCTGAAATCGAAGCGCGTCAGAAAGAACTGGATGCACAGATGGCTGACATTGAAAAAATGCGCAGCGACCTTGAGGAAAAGCAGCAAAAAGCTGAAGCAAGTAAGGAAGAACGTGCACAGCTGCTTTATAAAGCAGAGGAAGAAAGCCGTCAGGCCGACGAAGATTATGATCGTTTGCTGGCTATTTCTGAGAACATCGCCAGTATGTTAAGAAGCCTGGAACGCAGTTCTTCTATGCCTACAAGCGGTGGGACCGGCAAATTCATCTGGCCGGTGACCGGTGAGATAACTTCTTATTATGGCTGGCGCACACATCCTGTGTTTGGTACTACCAGATACCATTCCGGTATGGATATTGCCTGCGATTATGGCACGCCGATCGTGGCTGCTGATTCGGGGACGGTAATTTATTCAGGTTGGATGGGCGGCTACGGCTATGCAGTCATGATCGATCATGGTGGCGGGCTGGTTTCTCTTTATGGTCATAATCAGGAACTGGCTGTCAGTGAGGGACAATATGTCAATCAGGGTCAGGTGATCTCGTATGCAGGCAGCACTGGCTGGTCGACTGGTCCGCACTGTCATTTTGAAGTACGTATCCACGGTGAAGTGACCGAACCATTGGATTATTTACCTTGAGTTCAGAAAAGATAAGCGGGGGCAGAAGTTATGTTTAAAAAGCGTTTTAGTATGATGACAGTGCTTATAGCCTGCCTTTGCGCTATAGTTGTTACACTTGGAGCCGTATTCTACGGTATGGAACGAGTTACCGGCGATGCTTTAGGAAGTCTCAAGTTTCTTAAGACTTTAGTTTTGGTCCGGGAAAAATTTGTGGAACAGCCGAA
Organism: uncultured Phascolarctobacterium sp.; assembly: GCF_958349595.1. NCBI lineage: Bacteria > Bacillati > Bacillota > Negativicutes > Acidaminococcales > Acidaminococcaceae > Phascolarctobacterium > uncultured Phascolarctobacterium sp. Next base: position 41,259 of record NZ_CATWDQ010000012.1, read on the forward strand.
TGATGGAAAATTATTTGACGGGGCAGCAACAGGTCTGGTCAAAGCCCTGGATGATCCGTACTCTGTTTATTTGGATCAGCAGAATTTCAAGGATATCAGCAATGTAACAGAAGGCTTTTTTGGCGGTATCGGCGTAGTCGTTGGCAAGAAGGACAATAATTTTGTTGTAGTTGCGCCTTTGGAGGGAACTCCTGGAGAAAAAGCGGGCATCAAGGCCGGTGAGAAGATAGTGCAGGTCGATGGCAAAAAAACTGCCGGGATGCAGCTGGAAGACGTTGTTGCCATGATTCGCGGTACTCAGGGCACCGAAGTAGAGTTGGTTTTGGATGATAACAAGGGCAATGAACGTACAGTAAGAGTGGTACGCGGTGATATCAAGATCAAATCGGTTGCAGGTGAGATGCTGCCGGATAGTAAGATCGGTTATATCAGGATCGCTATTTTCAATGAGAATACCTCCGGTGAGTTTGTCAGGAAGTACCAGGAACTGGAAGAACAGGGTATGCAGTCTCTGCTGCTGGATTTAAGGCAGAATCCGGGCGGTATTTTGGGAGAGTCTGTACGCGTTGCTCAATATTTGGTTCCTAAGGGGCCGATCGTGTCCGTTATCGATCGTGAAGGCCGTAAATATACGGAAGAATCTTATTTGGAAAAAGTTAAGTATCCTCTGGCTGTACTGGTCGATCACGGCAGCGCCAGCGCTTCTGAAATTGTAGCCGGAGCGGTGCAGGACACTAAGTCAGGTAAGCTTTTTGGCACGCAGACTTTTGGTAAGGGCTCGGTGCAGACTGTATACAGACTGCCGCAGAATACGGGCTTAAAACTAACTACAGCTAAATATTACACACCTTCAGGACGTTCTATCAATGGTACGGGCATCACGCCTGACGAAGTGGTAGAACTTCCGGAACAGGCAACCAGGGACATCCAGCTGGAAACAGCAGAGAATTACCTGCGTAATCTGAAGAAATAATATTCAAAGAACCAATGCTTTCAGGCATTGGTTCTTTTGCTTTTACTATAGTTTTATGATAAAATATTTAAGTATATAAATAATTGATATGGTGATATTATGAAATTATCAGGTAAAATAACATTAGCCAGCGGCTTTGTTTTTGATTACGGCAATATGATAAACACTCCGACAGTGACAGTTGCTGCCATTGAAGCTTTGCAGAGCAGAGCAGCGGCTGCGGCAGAGGCTTTACTGAAGATACGTGAGCAGGGTGTAGCCAAAGCCCATTTATCTAAAGATGGCACACCGGAGCCTGTTTTTTTTACGAAATTACCTTTTGTTCAGGAAGGCAATCCTAATACACCGGCTTCTATCAGCAAATTAAAACAGTTCGGCAGATATTTACAGCAGGAAATAGATGCGGTTGTTTTTTTGGGAGTAGGCGGCTCCTATCTCGGCAACAAAGTACTGTTTGATGTTTTTGCCGGTTCCGGCTGGAATGTCGGCTGCGAAAAAAGCAGACAGGGTTATCCACGGATATATTTCTCGGGCAATAATTTAGATGGGGATCAGTATCATGAAATTGTCAGCGAACTGGAGTATTTGGCGCAGCACAGGCTGGGAAAACAGGAACAGTTCAGGGTACTGCTTGTGACGATTTCCAAATCCGGTACGACTTTGGAAACATTAGCGGCATTTACCTATTTTTATGAGCAATGCCAGAAATCTTCGCTGTTGCAGCTGGAAGTAGCTGTTGTAACTGATCTTGCTGAGGGAGCGTCGCCTTTATGCAGTTTGGCTAAAGAGCGGTCATGGCCTTGTTTCGATATTAAAGAAGGCATTGGCGGGCGTTTTTGCATCTTCAGCGATCCGGGCTTGATCACTGCTGCAGCTATTGGTATGGATATAGATGCCTTTCTGCTTGGTGCAAAAGATATGGAAATGGCCTGCCGCGCATCTTCGCTTGAAGAAAACCCGGCACTGCTGAATGCTGCCTTGAAGTATACGGCAGCTGAAAAGGGCCTTGATATTGAAGTCTTTATGCCGTATGCTGCGAAAATGAAATCCGTGGGCGAGTGGTATGTACAGCTGCTGGCCGAATCGCTGGGCAAGCGCAGAGATCGCGCAGGCAATATTGTTTATTATGGACGGACTCCGGTGGTGGCCGTCGGTTCTACTGATATGCATGCGCAGACGCAGCAGCACCAGGATGGCAAAAAGGATAAAGTTGTGCAGTTTGTTGAAATCTTGGAACGCGATCAGCAGATTACTTTGAACAATCCTTTTGATCATATCGCCGCTTTTAAAAAGTATGAGGGACTGGCAGTAGATACCGCGCTGAAAATTGCTTTGGCTGCCAATGCAGAGGCGCTGGCCAGCGATGGACGTTTAAATGCGAAATATATTTTACCGCGTCTCGATGCCTATTATTTGGGCCAGCTGCTTTATTTTCTGATGCTTTCGGTAGCCTATGAAGGCGAACTGGCTGATGTCGATGCTTATGACCAACCGGGTGTTGAAACGTATAAGCGTATCATGAAGCAGAAACTGTCCCAGCAGTAGATTTTTCAACGTGCCGGTAATTGACGGCACGTTTTATTTTTGTGAGGCAAGATGAAAAGATTTTTACAGATTATTTTAACGATCATTCTGGCAGTAGCTGCTTATAGCTATGCAGTTTTTGATTTCGCTTCGGAAGCGCATCAGGCAGCTTTGCCGCCGCAGGGGCAGCTGGAAGTAAAAATGCTGGACGTTGGACACGGAGACGCGATTTTATTGAGAACAGCAGCTGCGGCAATACTTATAGATACAGGTGATTACAAACACAGCGAACTGCTTGTTCGACGCTTAAAGAACTTGGGCGTCAGCAAACTGGACGCTTTGATCATTACACATCATCATTTAGATCATTTAGGCGGTGCCATTAAGGTATTGCAGAATTTTGATGTACCGAACTTTTACGATAATGGGATCACAAACTCTCAAAGTGCAATTTCCCAGGAGCTGGTAAAAATGGCAGCTTCCGGCAAATTGCGGCGGCAGGTGTTACGTGACGGAGCAAGCTTGCAATTTGGCGATGATCTGAAATTAAAATTTTTAGCGCCGGCGCTTAAACGGCGTTTTCCTGAAAAAGATTTAAATAACAATAGTCTGGTTTTTAAATTGCAATATGGTGACTTCTCGATGCTTTTTACAGGTGATATTGAGGCAAAAGCAGAACATGCGCTGGTGAAACATTACAGCAGTGAGCTGCACAGCACTGTTTTGAAGGTTCCCCATCATGGCAGTGGGACATCATCTACCTATAATTTTTTGCAGGCGGTGCAGCCAGGCCTGGCTTTGATAAGCTGCGGTGAAAAAGAAAAATATAATCATCCTAACACAAAAGTTTTGGGAACATTTCAGCATTTGCAGATCCCTGTTAAATTTACCAGCAGGGATGGAGAAATTACTCTATGGACTGACGGTGGAAAATATCATATTGTAACTGAGAAATAAAAATGGCATCTTAGCTTAGCTAAGATGCCATTTGCTTTTAAAACGTGGTGCCGTTGGCAAGATGCACAGGTGCGGAAGCAGCTTTTTCGGCCATGGTCGTGCCGATATAGCCGCGTTTGACCATTGTCTGCAGAACCAGCTGCTGCCTTTTTTTGCAGCCTTCAGGGTTTTCCAACGGATTGAGAGCAGAAGGTGCGTAAGGAAGGGAAGCGATAACGGCACATTCGGCCAGCTGCAGTTCCTGGGGCTGTTTAGCAAAATAGGTCAATGCTGCAGCTTTGAGTCCGGTGGCGCCGGCGCCAAAATAAGTCGTATTGAAATAAATCTCTAAAAGCTGGTCTTTGCTGTAATGCTGTTCCATAACTAAAGCCAGCAGGGCTTCTTCAGCTTTGCGGCTCAGGGTCTGCTCCTGCGAGAGAAAAAGATTTTTAGTGAGCTGCTGCGTGATCGTGCTGCCGCCCTGAACAACTTCTCCGGCAGTAATATTTACTAATGCGGCGCGCAGTATGCCGTCGATATCGATGGCGCCATGGCTGTAAAAATTGTGATCTTCGATTGCCAGTAAAGCCTGCTGCATTTCAATAGGGATCTCTGTGATCGGCACCCAGTCGATGTCTTTCGTACGTTCCTGAACAGCCTCTTCGATATTCAGGCTCAGCCAGATTTTCTGCACCGGATCAGGCCACTCCTGTTTGGGCGGCAAAAGTGAAAGCAAAAAAACAGTTGCCTGGCTGTGTTCGCTGGGCTGCTGCACAGTGTGCTGAGGTGCTGGCTTTGCAACATCTTTTTGGATGGGGTCGCCGCTGGCAGGATACCAGAAAAAAATACTCACGGCAGCAATGATAAGAACTAATATTTTGAACATAAGGTACCTCATAAAATAATGATAACTACTAAGTCTATTGTATCAGAGATTGCAGAAATAATAAAATGAAAAAAATCAGTTCTGAATGAATAAAAAATTGAAAAAAGTTTTGAAAAAAGACCTTTAAAGTAGTACAATATTAAATAAAATAGGGTTAGTGTTTCTAAGAATAGACAGATTTTTTTACAGTAAGATATTTTTGAAAAAAATTCAGGGAAATACTTGCAAAAATATGCAAGGTAGTTGTATAATTACAAATCATAAGTTTTAGGGAGGTTGGATATGAAAGCAAGTGTCATTGGAGCTACAGGTTTTGCCGGAGCTGAACTGCTAAGATTATTAGACGGCCATCCGGAAGTAGAACTTGCCGCGATAACTTCTGAAAGCAGTACCGGTGAAAGTATCGCCGCGATGTACCCGCATTTGTCTGCCCGTATCGAAATATCTTTGGGCAGTATGCAGGAGCTTGAGCAGATTGCTGACCAGAGCGATGTTATTTTTATTGCTTTGCCGCATGGACATGCTATGAAAATTGGCAGGCAGCTGAAAAAGCGTGCTGTAAAAATTATCGATCTGGGCGGTGACTATAGATTTAAGGATGTGCGGGTTTTTGAAGAATGGTATAAAGTAAAACATGAGGACCCGGAAACGCAGGCGGTTTATGGTCTGACCGAATTATATAGGGACCAGGTCAAAGCTGCGAAAATTTTAGCCAATCCCGGCTGTTATACGACCTGCAGTATTTTGGCATTGGTGCCGTTATTGAAAGCAGGGTTGATCGAACCACGGGGGATCGTCGTAGACGCGAAATCCGGAACTACAGGCGCGGGGCGCGGCTTAAAATTAGGCAGTTTGTATTGCTCTGTTAATGAGAATTTTCATGCCTACGGTGTTGCCAGTCACCGGCATACGCCTGAAATCGAGCAGGTCTACAGTGAATATGCCGGCGAAGATGTGGTAATTCAATTTACGCCGCATTTACTGCCGGTGGATCGTGGGATTCTGGCAACCTGCTACGCTTCTCATAAAGCTGGTGTCAGTGAAGTCCAGGTACAGGAAGCTTTTGCGGCAATGTATGGTGATGAATATTTCATTCGTTTGCGCGGACAGGGTGCCTGTCCGGAAATAAAAAATGTCAGAGCTTCTAATTATGTGGACATTGGCTGGCAGATGGACAGACGTACTGGGCGCATCATCGTTATGAGCGCGTTGGATAATTTAGTAAAAGGTGCGGCCGGTCAGGCTGTACAGAATATGAATGTAATGTTTGGCATACCGGAAAATACTGGTTTGACCCAATTACCGATCTATCCTTGAGGAGGCGTAAACAATGAAAAAAATCGAAGGCTGGGTAACTGCGCCGCAGGGATTTCTTGCCGCCGGTGTCAAAGCCGGGATCAAAGCCAGCGGTAATCATGATGTGGCTGTTATTTACAGCACGGTCCCTGCTGCTGCGGGCGCTGTTTTCACTCAGAACAAAATGTGTGCCGCGCCTGTCCTGGTAAGCAGGGAAGTGGCGCAGGAAGCGGCCGCTCAGGCTATCATAGTCAACAGCGGCTGTGCTAATGCCTGTACGGGTGAGCAGGGGCTGCTGGATGCTAAGGAGATGCAGACTTTTGCCGCCGGTCTTCTGGGGATCGAGCCGCAGCAGGTTTATGTTTGCAGTACTGGTGTCATCGGGCATTTTTTGCCGATGGATAAAATAAAAACCGGTCTGGCTGATGCCATTGACGCTATGGATGAAGCAGAAGGCGAAAGCTGCGCAATGGCGATCCAGACAACAGATACCTTTATTAAGCGGGCGGCTTATGAGTTTGAGGTTGGCGGCAAGACTGCCAAAATTGCCGGTATCGCCAAGGGAGCGGGGATGATTCATCCAAATATGGCGACTATGCTGACGTTTTTGACTACGGATGCAGCGATTGCCCCGGATGTTTTAAAACGTGCTGTTAAAGCTGCGGCGGATAAATCCTTTAATATGGTTGTCGTTGACGGGGACACCAGCACTAATGACAGTATGATCGTACTGGCCAACGGACTGGCTGAAAACGAGATCATTCTTTCCGAGGAGCATCCGGATTATCCGGCGTTTTTTGAAGCTTTGCTGACCTGTGCGCAGGATCTTGCGAAGCTGATTGCCCATGACGGAGAAGGGGCTACTAAATTTTTAGAGGTCAATGTTGTCGGCGCCGCTACCTGGGAGGATGCTAAAGCCGCAGCGATGGCAATAGCCAAGTCGCCGCTGGTGAAAACAGCCTTCTTCGGCGAAGATCCCAACTGGGGACGGATCGTCTGCGCCGCAGGTTACAGTGGTGCGGCGATGACTGCCGATAAAGTTAATTTGGAAATCGGCGGTGTGCGTCTGGTTGAACAGGGTATGAACTGTAATGTGCCGTTGGCCAGTCTGTCGCCTATCATGAGTGAGCATGATATCACTATGACTATCGATTTGGCTGCCGGTCAGGAAAGTGCCACTGTCTGGACCTGCGATTTCAGCTATGAATATGTCAAGATCAATGGCGAATACCATACCTGAGTATAGTTGTTGTTTTACTGAGGCGGGAGCTGTTGCCGCAGCAGATTTATAAAAATATCGAAATGGCGGTCCAGGGCCCGGTACTGCCATAAAAACAGGAGGAACTGTCTATGTTACGTAACGAAGAAATCAAAACTTTAGTGGAAGCGCTGCCCTATCTGCGTGATTTTAAAGGTAAAACTGTTGTAGTGAAATACGGTGGCAACGCTATGCTGAATGATGATATTAAAACTAAGGTACTGCAGGATATAGTTTTTCTGCAATGCGCAGGTCTGCGTCCGGTCGTTGTACATGGCGGCGGCCCTGAGATCACTGCCATGCTGGGCAAAGCCGGCAAAAAAACACAATTTGTCAGCGGTCTGCGCGTTACTGACGCAGAATCCGTAGGCATCGCTGAGATGGCGCTGGTAGGTAAGATCAATACCGATCTTGTTGCCCGTTTGAATGTTCTGGGCGGACGTGCAGTTGGTTTGAACGGCAAGGATGCCGGCCTGATCCGCGCTAAAAAACATTTGGCGGACGTATATGAAAATGGTGAAGTCAACCTGGTGGACATCGGATATGTCGGTAATGTCGAAAAAATCAATACAGAGCTTTTAGAAGTATTGCTCGATAATGATTTTATCCCGGTCATTGCGCCTACAGGTGTCGGCGCTAACGGCGAAACTTATAATATCAATGCCGACAGTGTAGCAGGAGAAATAGCCGGGGCACTGAAAGCGGAAAAACTGTTGGTGCTGACTGATGTTAAGGGTATTTATGCCGATTATCGCGACGAAGCCAGCTTCATTTCTACCCTGAGCTTTGAAAAAGCACAGGAACTGATCATTCGCGGCAATATCGACGGCGGGATGATTCCCAAAGTAAAGGCCTGTATCACGGCTCTTTCTGGAGGCGCTAAAAAAACGCATATTATTGACGGACGTGCCGAGCATACTATTTTGATGGAAATCTTCAGTGATGAAGGCGTCGGCACAGAAGTTGTCAAAGAGCTGTAAACACAGCTGAGAATAAAAAAGTTAGAGGGGATCTCAATGGACGCAAAAACAATCATCGACCAGACAGAGCAATATTATTTGCCGGTCTTTGGCCGTTATCAGCTGGCGCTTACTCATGGTAAGGGCTGTAAGCTTTATGATGCTGACGGCAACGAATATCTGGATTTTCTGGCAGGGATAGCGGTTAATTCTTTAGGGCATGCGCATCCTGCTTTGATAAAAGCTATCAGCGAGCAGGCTGCCAAACTGATGCATTGTTCTAATATTTACTATACTGATATTCAGGCATTGGCTGTTAAAGAGATTATTGAAGCAACAGGCTTTGACAGGGTCTTTTTGGCCAACAGCGGTGCTGAAGCCAATGAAGGCGCTATTAAACTGGCGCGTAAATATGGTCACCAGAAAAACGAGGGGAAATATCGTATTATCACTGCGGTACATTCCTTTCATGGACGGACGATGATGACTGTGACCGCTACAGGCCAGCCTAAATATCAGCAGGGCTATGAACCGCTGCCGGCAGGATTTGACTATGTGCCTTACGGCGATCTGGAAGCACTGCGCGAGGCTATGGATGAAGATGTCTGCTGCGTTTTGCTGGAACCCATTCAGGGTGAGGGCGGCGTTCATGTTCCCAGTGACACGTATTTGCAGGAAGCACGAGCTTTATGTGATAAATACGACGCACTGCTTATTTTTGATGAAATTCAAACAGGCGTCGCACGTACGGGAAAATGGTTTGCTTATATGCATAGCGGCGTTAAACCTGACATCATGACTTTTGCCAAGGGCATCGGCGGCGGTTTTCCGGTCGGTGGTTTTGTAGTTACAGAAAGGCTGGCCCGTGTGTTCAAACCTGGTGACCATGGCGGTACTTTCGGCGGTAACGCTTTGGCCTGTGCGGCTATTTATGCGACTTTGACTACGATAAAAAAGGAAAATATCGTAGAACAGGCTGCAGAAAAAGGCGACTATTTCAAAAAGCAGCTGGAGGCCTTGATGGCTAAATATCCGGATAAAGTTGTGGAAATACGCGGCTGCGGTTTGATTTTGGGTATGGAGCTGGCCAAAGATGGCAAAGCGCTTGTAGATGCTTGCCTGCAGCGGCATGTTATCGTCAATTGTACTGCCGGCAACGTGATTCGCTTAGTTCCTCCTTTGATCGTTACCAAAGAAGAAATAGATCAGGCAGTAGCTGCTTTAGATGCGGCGCTGGCCGAATTTTAACCAAGTTTGTGAGGGTGGAGAATGGGTTTAAGAAATAAAGATTTGATTTCAATTCATGATTTATCAGTGGGTGAAGTCGCGACTATTTTAGATGTTGCCAAGAAATTGAAACGTAAACAGAAGAATGGGGAACCGCATCAATATCTAAAAGGCAAAACCCTGGGAATGATTTTTTCCAAGGCTTCAACGCGTACGCGTGTATCCTTCGAGGTAGGCTTCTGGCAGTTGGGCGGTCATCCGATCTATTTGAACGATTCTGCTTCCCAGATCGGCCGTGGCGAACCTGTGCGCGATACGGCGCGAGTATTGTCGCGCTTTGTGGACGGGATCATGATCCGGACGTTTTCGCATGAATCTGTACTGGAGCTGGCTAAATATGCAAGTATTCCCGTTATTAACGGTTTGACTGATCTGCTGCATCCCTGTCAGGCGCTGACAGATTTGTTCACGATCATGGAGCACAAAGAAGTACTGAAAGGGCGGAAGCTTGTTTATGTGGGTGATGGCAATAATATGGCGCATTCTTTGATGTACGCCTGTGCCAAAGTGGGCATGAATATGGTTTGTGCCTGCCCGCAGGGCTATCAGCCTGATCCGGAAATCGTCAGGACCGCGCAGGAAGATGCTGTTCATACCGGCTGTACGATCGAAGTAGATGACGATCTGTTTAGGGCCGCTAAAGGTGCAGACGTGCTTTATACTGATGTTTGGGCCAGTATGGGACAGGAGTCGGAGCAGTCTATCCGTCAGGAGGCTTTGGGAGAATATCAAATCAATAAAGAACTGCTGGCAGTGGCCCGTCCTGATGCTATGGTGCTGCATTGTCTGCCGGCACACCGTGGTGAAGAAATAACCGAAGAGGTTTTAGAAGGACCGCAGTCAAAAGTTTTTGATCAGGCTGAAAATCGCCTGCATGTGCAAAAAGCTGTCATGGCCCTTTTGATGAGCGATGAAGTGCTGTAAATAAAAATACGGTATACATTCATAAAAACTCTTCCATTTTCCTGAAAATGTGGTATAATCATATTCGTTGCTACAAGTTTATACATAAAATCTTATATATTTAAACATTTTAGGAGGCTGTATCTACAATGAAAAAAGAAGACATCAAAAAAGTCGTACTTGCTTATTCCGGTGGTCTGGATACCTCGGTAATCATTCCCTGGCTGAAAGAAAACTACAATAACTGCGAAGTTATTGCGGTTACCGCAGACTTGGGACAGGGTGACGAGCTTGATCCTGTGCATGATAAAGCGCTGAAATCCGGTGCCAGCAAATGCTATGTTTTAGATTTGAAAGAAGAATTTATTGCCGATTACGTCTGGCCTGTTGTTAAAGCCGGCGCAGTTTATGAAAAGAAATATTTGTTGGGTACTTCTTTTGCCCGTCCGCTGATCGCTAAAAGATTAGTGGAAATTGCTGAAAAAGAAGGCGCTGACGCTGTTGCGCACGGTGCTACCGGTAAAGGCAACGATCAGGTCCGTTTTGAGCTTTCTGTAAAGGCACTGGCGCCGCAGCTGGCAATCATTGCCCCCTGGCGTGAATGGAGCATTCGTTCCCGTGAAGACGCTATCGATTTTGCCGAAGCTCATAATATCCCCATTCCTGTTACAAAAGAGCATGATTATTCCATGGACCGCAATATGTGGCATCTGAGTCATGAAGGTTCCGATCTTGAAGATCCCTGGAATGCTCCTAAAGACGCGCTCTTTATTGTAACTAATACGCCTGAAACCGCTCCTGACAAAGCTGAATATGTGGAATTGGAATTTGAGCAGGGCGTACCTGTTGCTGTTAACGGTAAGAAATTAAGTCCTGCTGCTATTGTTGAGACTCTTAACGAGATCGGTATCCGCAACGGCGTTGGTATCTGCGATATGGTCGAAAACCGTCTGGTAGGTATGAAATCCCGTGGCGTTTATGAGACTCCCGGCGGTTCCATTATTTATTACGCTCACAATGAGTTGGAAAACCTTTGTCTGGACCGCGCTACTATGAGTTATAAACAAATGGTAGGCATCAAATATTCTGAACTCGTTTATGACGGCATGTGGTTCTCACCGCTGCGTGAAGCTTTAGCAGCTTTTGTCGATGAAACGCAGAAAACTGTTACCGGTACTGTACGTTTGAAACTGTACAAAGGCAACATCATTTCTGCAGGCGCTAAATCTCCTTATTCCTTATACAGCCAGGAATATGTAACTTTCGGCGCTGACGAAGTTTATAATCAGGCAGATGCCAGCGGCTTTATCAATCTGTTCGGCCTGCCGTTGACAGTGCGCGCTTTGATGAAACAAGGAAAACTGAAATAATGGCTAAGCTTTGGGGCGGCAGATTTAGTAAAAATACCAATGAGCTCGTAGATGCGTTCAATGCGTCGATTGAGTTTGATAAACGGTTGTATCATGAAGATATCCGCGGCAGTATCGCTCATGCGCAGATGCTGGGAAAATGCGGCATTATTCCTGCCGAAGATGTGGAAAAGATCGTAGCCGGGCTGGAAACTATTCTTGCTGATATCGAAGCTGGTAATTTCAGTTTTGAGGTGGCTTTAGAAGACATCCATATGAACATCGAAGCACGTCTTACCGAACGGATCGGTGCGGCGGGGGCACGTTTGCATACTGCCCGCAGCCGTAATGACCAGGTTGCTTTGGATATGCATATGTATATGAAACGTGAGATCGTAGAAATCGGTGAATTGCTGCTGCAATTTGAAAAGGCGCTGCTGGCAGTTGCCAAAAAGCACGATAAAACACTGATGCCTGGTTATACGCATTTGCAGCGAGCTCAGCCGATCACCTTTGCACACCATCTGCTGGCGTATTTCAATATGCTGCAGCGCGATTTTCGCAGATTGCAGGGCGTGTGGGCCGGTGCGGATATGATGCCTCTTGGCGCGGGCGCTATTGCTGGGACGACATTTCCCATTGACCGCTTTGATGTAGCTGAACAGCTGAATTTCGGCAGCGTTTATGCTAATAGTATGGATGCGGTCAGCGATCGTGATTATGTCATTGAATTTTTGTCGTTTGCTTCCGTTTTGATGATGCATATGAGCCGTTTAAGTGAAGAGATTTGTCTGTGGTCGAGTACAGAGTTTGGTTTTATTGAACTGGATGATGCTTTTGCTACAGGTTCTTCGATGATGCCGCAGAAAAAAAATCCCGATATTGCCGAGCTTGTACGCGGCAAAACAGGTCGTGTTTACGGACACCTGCAGGCTATGCTGGTTACGGCCAAAGGCTTGCCCTTGACCTACAATAAGGATTTGCAGGAAGATAAAGAAGGCTTCTTCGATGCTGTCGATACAGTTAAATTCAGTTTGGCTGTTTACAGTGATATGATTTCTACGATGACGGTCAATGTTGAAAAAATGGAACAGGCAGTCAGCAAAGATTTTTCCAATGCTACCGATCTTGCAGATTATCTCGTCCGCAAAGGCCTGCCTTTCCGTCAGGCTCATGAAGTTGTGGGTAAGTGTGTGGCTTATGCTATCCATCAGGGAAAATTCCTGCCGGAGCTTTCGCTGGAAGAATATAAAACTTTTTCGGGGTTGTTCGAGGCAGATCTGCTGGACGCTTTGCAGCCGGAAAACTGTGTGGCGGCTAGAACTTCTTACGGCGGTCCTGCTTTTTCTGAAAATGCTAAGCAATTTGCCCGTGGTGAAGTGCTGCTGGCTGAACAGCAGGCTGTTTTAGAGGATTTAAAAGCAAGAATATAATTAATTTAAGAAATTTTTGCAAAATATATTAAACTCGTGCATTTCGCATAGCGAAGTGCACGAGTTTTTTGTTATAATGTATATTAGGATATTGTTGTCTGAAAAAATACTTAGGAAACAGGTGAAGAGTTTGTTATTGCAGCTGCAGGGATTATTAAAAACAATAAGCATTTTAGATGTTTTGGATATTTTAGTCGTCGCTTATTTCCTCTTTCGTATATATTTGATGCTGAAAAATACCAGGGCCGCAACTTTGGTAAAAGGCCTTTTGGTTTTGGCTGTTATTTTATTTATAAGTAAGTGGCTTAACCTGCATGTTATTACCTGGCTGCTGGAAAAAAGTATGACTGTAGTTATGGTGGCGCTGCCGGTCGTTTTCCAACCGGAACTGCGCCGGGCGTTGGAGCAGATCGGACGTGGACGGTTGTTTCACAAGCATAATGAGCTTGACGAAAAAGAACTGGAAGACATGTTGAATGCTGTTACCAATGCTACGGAAATTATGAGCCGGCGTAAGATAGGCGCACTGATGGTTTTTGAACGTGAAACCGGTTTGGAGGAACGGATTGAGACGGGTGTTCCGATTGATGGGCTGATTTCCGATAGTCTGCTGCTGAATATTTTTGAACCGGATACTCCTTTACATGACGGCGCTGTCGTCATTCGCGGTAATCGTATCGTGGCTGCCAGCTGTCTGCTGCCTTTGACTGAGGCGCGGAATCTGAGCCAGGAGTTAGGAACGCGGCACCGGTCTGCCATTGGTATCTCTGAACAGTCTGATGCTTTAGTACTGGTTGTCAGCGAAGAAACCGGGACGATTTCGTTGGCGCGGAATGGTGAACTGCATCGTTATCTTACCGGTGAGGATATTAAGAGTTTACTGAGAGCTGCCGTAGTCCAGCCTTCTTTGAACTGGAAGCAGGTTATCAATGATAAAATCAAAGAGATTCGGGGTGGCAAATGATGGGGAATTTCTTTGATCGTGAAAATATGCTGGCACGGGTCATTGCTTTTATTATTGCCTGTGCGCTATGGATGTATGTCATGAATGACCAGAATCCACTGGTGGAGCGTAACTATGTGGTTAATTTGGAACTGCGTAATGTTCCCGAGGGTATGATCGTGCTTGATGCTCCTGATAAAGTACGGGTTAAGGTACAGGCCCAGAGAACTGTTTTGGGAGACATAACGGAAAAAGAAGTTACTGCTTACGTTGATTTTGCCGATAAAAATATCGGACAGCAGACTTTACCTGTCAAGGCACAGTTTAATCAGGGGACTGTTTTAGAAGTCTATCCCAACAATATTTATGCTTATCTTGATTCTGTTACAGAAAAGGTCATGGAGGTCGAGACGCGTGTTATCGGTATTCCTGCGTCTGATTTTACTTTAAGCAAACGAGAGGTCATTCCTGACAGTGTAACGGTAAAAGGCGCCTCGCACCGTATCAATGAAATGGGCCGGGTCGTCGCTCCAGTCGATGTCAGTGAGCGTGAAAACGACTTCCAGGTTGAAAGTACTTTGATCGCCATGAGCAATAGCGGGCTGGAAATGCCTGATTTACAGATCACACCTGCCAAAGCGCAGGTCAAAGCCTCGCTGGTACGTCAGATGATCACAGTTGAAGTACCGGTAGTTGTAGAAACTACAGGCCAGCTGACTGGCGGTATGAGTATGAAGCGTGCCCTTTCTGAACCGGCAACAGTAAAATTGACTGCCGAGCCATCGGTTTTGCAGAATATAACAGAGGTCAAAACCCAGCCGGTAGATTTAGGTAAATTCAGTACTGACGGTAATGTCGAAGCAGTACTTTTGCTGCCCGAAAAAACTATGGCTGATACTCATACGGTCAAAGTCCATATTGAAGCAGAATGAGGAAGGATTACTAATGCTGTTAAAGGTGAATAATGTCAGGGTTCCTTTGTTGGAAGAGCTGTCAGTTAAAGAGGCGGCAGCTAAAAAGCTGGGGTTAAAAAAACAGGATATTGAAGATTTACAAATAGTGCGGCGGGCAGTTGATGCCCGCCGTAAAAATAATATTTTCCTGAATTACCACGTAGTAGTTAATTTGGGAATATCAGCCAAACAGGCAGGCAGATTACTCAAAGATAAAGATATCAGTTTGCTGGCAGCAGAGCAGCTTGCAGGGCCTGTTTTGGGTGGAGAAAAGATAACAGGTCGGCCGCTTGTTATTGGTGCAGGGCCGGCTGGATTATTAGCCGCGTTAGAGCTTGCCAGGTATGGTTACCGGCCGCTGGTGCTGGAACGGGGCAAACCTGTAGCTCAAAGAGTGACGGATGTGCAGCGTTTTTGGCAAAACGGGGACTTTGATCCCGATTCCAATGTTCAGTTTGGTGAAGGCGGCGCAGGTACTTTTTCTGATGGCAAACTGACCACCCGGGTCAATGATCCGGTGATGGGAAGTATTTTAAAAGATTTTGTGCAGGCCGGCGCGCCTAAGGAAATTTTATATGAGCACAAGCCGCATGTGGGAACGGATAAATTGCGCGCGATGGTTGCAGGGTTAGCAAATGAAATTCGTGCTCTGGGCGGTGAAATACGCTATCATGCCCATGTTACCGGGTTTATCGTTAACGGAAACGTTTTGACTGGTGTAACTCTTGCCGGCGGCGAAAAAATCATGAGTAATGCCATTGTATTGGCCTGTGGTCACAGCGCCCGCGATACTTATGCCAGTTTATTGAAGCTTGGCGTTGGCATTGAAGCCAAGCCTTTTGCGATCGGAGTGCGGATCGAACACCCGCAGGAGCTGATCGATAAGGCGCAGTATGGCGATTTTGCCGGGCATCCGCGTTTAGGTGCTGCTGACTATGCCTTGGTACACCATACTCCGGATAAAAGCCGGACAGCGTATTCTTTTTGTATGTGTCCTGGTGGTGTGGTCGTTGCGGCGGCATCGGAAACCGGCGGTGTTGTCGTCAATGGCATGAGTATGTACCGACGTGATTCGGGGATCGCCAACAGTGCGATCGTTGTCAATGTCGGCCCGCAGGATTTTGGTACAGATCCGCTGGCCGGTGTAGAATTTCAGCGGCACTATGAAAAACTGGCGTTTAGGGCCGGTGGAGGCTGCTATAAGGCACCGGCGCAGAATGTCGGCAGTTTTTTGAAAAGGCTGCCGCCTGATTTGCAGTGCGCTGTCGAGCCGACTTACAGACCGGGGCTTACTGCCTGGGCCTTAGACAGTGTTTTGCCGGATTTTGTGACGGATACTTTACGAGCGGGGATAGCTGCTTTTGACAGGAAGATACATGGGTTTGCGGATAGCGGCGCTTTACTCACAGGTATCGAAACAAGAACTTCTGCTCCGGTAAGAATTATGCGCAATAATGAAACTAAAGTTTCACTGACCCATAACGGATTGTATCCGTGTGGTGAAGGCGCCGGCTATGCCGGTGGGATCATGAGTGCTGCTTTAGATGGTTATCATGTCGCCAGAGCAATAATGGCAAAGTTCGCTCCTTTATCTTAAAGGCTTGTCACCCGACGATAAAAAGTTTATAATAAGCTGATAATAAAAAATCCTTAGTTCGGAGGTCTTGTAATGGCTCGTTTGTTTGGTACTGATGGTGTGCGCGGAGTCGCTAATGTAGAGCTGACACCGGAGCTTGCTTTTAAATTGGGCCGCGCTGCGGCAACTTATTTTGGCAGGGAAACTGCTACGCCGAAAATAATTATCGGCCGTGATACACGTTTGTCAGGTACGATGCTGGAAGCCGCTTTGGCAGCCGGTATTTGTTCTGCTGGCGGCAATGCGCATCTTTTGGGAGTGATGCCTACCCCGGCAGTGTCTTTTCTGACTCCGGAAGTGAAGGCCAATGCCGGTGTGGTTATTTCGGCTTCCCATAATCCTTTTGAAGATAACGGGATCAAATTTTTCTCTAAAACCGGACACAAATTACCGGATGCCGTCGAAGATGAGATCGCTGAACTGGTAAGTCTGCCGGTGGAATGCAGTAAGAATCCCAGCGGATCTTCTGTGGGCCAGGTCATTGTCGAAGAAGGACTTGATAAGCTGTATATCGATCATGTCATTGCCGCCGCACCCTGCAAACTTAACGGTTTAAAGGTCGTGATGGACTGCTCCAATGGTGCTAACAGTGTTATCGCCCCGGTCATTTTACGTTCTTTAGGTGTTGAAGTCGTAACGATCTTCAATCAGCCTAATGGCATCAATATCAATAATGGCTGTGGTTCGACGCATCTGGAAGCATTGCAGGCCAAAGTACTGGAAGTCGGCGCTGACGTTGGTATTGCCAACGACGGTGATGCCGATCGCTGTCTGGTGGTAGATGAAAATGGCGAAGCGCTTGATGGTGATCAGATGATGCTGATTTGTGCGCTGGAACTGATGAAAAAGAAGCAGCTGAAAGATAATGTGCTCGTCACTACTGTTATGAGTAATGTGGGGCTGCACCAGGCTATGAAAAAATACGGCGGTTCCTGTGTCAAAACAGCAGTCGGCGACCGTTATGTATTGGAAGAAATGCTGAAAAACGGCTATAATCTTGGCGGTGAGCAATCGGGGCATATCATTTTCTCGAAATATGCTAAAACCGGTGATGGTATTTTAACAGCAGTACAGCTGCTTGGAGCATTGATCCAAAATAACAAACGGCTCTCGGAAATGGGGGCGATGATGACTAAATATCCTCAGATCCTGCTTAATGTGCGCGTGGCTGATAAGCACGGCTGGGAAGATAAAGCCGCTATTAAAAACGTTATCAAAAAATATCAGGATGAGCTTGGTGACAATGGTCAGATTTTAGTACGGGCATCCGGTACTGAACCGTTGATCCGCATCATGGCCGAAGGGCCTAAACAGGAGCGGTTGGAGGAGATCGCAAGCGCTATTGCCGAAGTGGTCAACTGCGAGCTGGGATAACCGGGCAACATTGACCTGAGAGCTAAAATATAGTACAATAACAGTGGTTACAAGGACGTGCCGCGTGGGACAAGCCAAGCCTGCGCGGCATGTTGTGTGCTCAGCATACACTTGTTGCCATAAGCGCAAGTGCCGCCTCTGGCGGCAGACGAGGGAGAGGTTTATCGATCAGTCAGCGGGTGCCTCTCGGCTAGCTGCAGGCCGCAAGCAGACTACAAATTCCGGTGGCAACACCGGTGACAAAATGTCTGTGGCAGAATTGGCAATATACATTTAGGAGGATACAACTATGTGTGGTATCGTTGGTTATATTGGTAATAACCAGGCAGCGCCGTTTTTATTGGACGGTATGAGCAAACTGGAATACCGCGGTTATGATTCCGCTGGTATTGCTGTTTATGAAAAAGGTAAGATCACTGTTGAAAAATGTGTGGGCCGTCTTGATTCTTTGCGTCAAAAATTGGAAGGTCATATGCCTGAGGGTACTATGGGTATAGGACATACCCGCTGGGCTACCCATGGACGTCCGTCCGACCGTAACTCTCATCCGCATACGGATGCCAGCGGTGATTTTGTTGTTGTCCATAACGGCATTATCGAAAACTATCTGGTGCTCAAGGAAGATTTGATCGCCAAAGGTCACAAGTTTGTTTCTGAAACAGATACGGAAGTTGTAGCACATCTGATGGCTGCGTATTATGACGGAGATTTTGAAGAAACTGTCAAGAAGGTTCTGCGCGTTATTGAAGGCTCTTATTCTCTGGTGTTTATGTGCGCGCAGGAACCTGAGAAAATAATTTGCACGAAAAAAGATAATCCGCTGGTCATTGGGCTTGGTGAAGGAGAAAACTTCATCGCTTCCGATATTCCTGCGATCATTGCAAAAACACGCCGTACCTTTATTATGAGCGACGGCGAGATCGCTACTGTTACCAAAGATGGTGTCTGGGTACAGGATATTAATGGTACTCCGATCAGCAAAAAGGTATTTGAGGTCAACTGGAATGCCGAAGCTGCTGAAAAAGGCGGTTTTGAACATTTTATGCTCAAAGAAATTTACGAACAGCCTAAATCTATCCGTGATACGATGACTGGTCGTGTACCTAAAGATTCTCATGGGATCGAGTTTGCTGAACTGGGCTGGACCGAAGAAGAAATGGCAGGTATTAATAAAATTTTTATCGTTGCCTGCGGTACTGCTTATCATGCGGGTATTGTCGGTAAGTATTATCTGGAACAGCTGGCACGTATTCCTGTAGAAGTCGATATTGCCAGCGAATTCCGTTACCGCAGTCCGCTGGTTGACGGCAACAGCCTGACGATAGTTATCAGCCAGTCCGGTGAAACCAGCGATACTTTAGCTGCTTTAAAAGAAGCCAAACGTCTTGGCTCCCGCACTTTGGCCGTTACGAATGTCGTAGGCTCTTCTATTTCCCGCGAGGCCGATCAGGTAGTCTACACTTATGCCGGACCTGAAATTGCTGTTGCGTCTACCAAAGCCTATACTACACAGCTTTTAGTAATGCTGATGCTGGCGATCTATGTTGGCCGCTTACGCGGTACTTTAGATATTGCCCAAGCCCATAAGCTGGTAGAAGGTCTGCATGAGATTCCGGAGCAGATCCATAAACTGTTGGAAAATGTAGATCAGATCAAAGTCTTTGCTACCCGTTATGGCAGCAGTGAAGACGCATTTTTCCTGGGGCGCAGCCTTGATTATGCGGTAGCCCTGGAGGGTGCCTTAAAACTGAAAGAAATATCTTATATTCATGCAGAAGCTTATGCGGCCGGTGAGTTGAAACACGGAACATTAGCGTTGATTGTCGAAGGTGTGCCGGTAATAGTTTTGGCTACGCAGCCGGATGTTTATGATAAAACCGTCAGCAATCTGCAGGAAGTCAAAGCACGCGAAGCCATGGTCATTGCCATTGCCTTTGAAGGTGATGACAGTATCGCCAAATATGCCGATCACGTTATCTTTATTCCGAGAACGGATAAATATTTGGCACCGCTGCTGGCAGTATTGCCATTGCAGCTGCTGGCTTATTATGCGGCTCTGACCCGTGGCTGTGATGTCGATAAGCCAAGAAATCTTGCTAAATCAGTAACAGTCGAATAAAAAGTACGCCTGCCGAAAATTTCGGCAGGCGTTTTATATCAGCTGAATAAGAACTGTTTGGTACTAAAACTGGTGAATTTTAGCAGTTCTGTGCTATAATAATGCTATCAATAATCATTATCGAAAAGGAGAAAAATATGAGTCATTCCGTTGCTTTGTTATATAATTTTCAGGATGAAAAGCTGAAAATGACAAAAATGGTCTGCATGATGATGCAGGTGCGTTTTAGAGAGGTTGCCAAAGAGGAATATAACCAGCCGTTGGGTGTTTTGCTGGGATTACCTGATATACAGTCTGAAACCGA
Source organism: uncultured Phascolarctobacterium sp. (assembly GCF_958349595.1). Classification (NCBI taxonomy): domain Bacteria; kingdom Bacillati; phylum Bacillota; class Negativicutes; order Acidaminococcales; family Acidaminococcaceae; genus Phascolarctobacterium; species uncultured Phascolarctobacterium sp. The sequence goes on from NZ_CATWDQ010000012.1 coordinate 61,392, forward strand.
GGTTTATCAGGGCGAAGAGCTGCAGGAGGAAATGCTGCTGCTGCATGGATTTGACGGCAGTAAGCTGCAGAAATTTTTAACGGCGCTGCAGCGTGTTGGCGTAGGCCGGATCGAGTTGAAGGCCATGCTGACAGAAAACAATAAATCCTGGAGCGGGCTGTCTTTGTACGAGGAGCTGTGTCAGGAACGGGCTGCATTTAAACAGCTGGAAGCTGAAAAGCGGAACCAAACTACAGAAAAATAAACAGAACACCGCGGCATGCCGCGGTGTTCTGTTTATTTAGTTAGCTCTAAAGTGAGAGTTTCTAAAATATTCTCAGCAAAAATACAGAATAAGATTATCACAGCACCGCTGATGCCCGTTAAAGTAAGTTTCTCTGCTAGCAGCAGATAGGACGCGGCGGCAGTTAAAACAGGCTGAGTACACTGCAGCATTGATACTAAGGAAGCCGGTAAGAACTTCAAAGCGGCATTTTGCAGAAAATATGCCAGACAGGTACAGGTTACAGCAAGATAAATTACTACGGCCCAGGCGGCAGGCTGAATCTTGGGAATGACAGCTGCTTCGTCAAAAAGCAGAGCGCAGACGATACTGATAACAGCAGTGATAAAGGTCTGGATAGCTGAAATAGTTACAGCATCGGTCAGGCGCAATGATTTTTCTCCAAATACAAGCGCTCCGGCAACACTTACGGCTGTCAGCAAAGCCCAGAGATCGCCTTTATTGAACTCAAAGGCGCCGCCGTTGCTGCACAGCAGATACATACCGAGAATGACGCAGAGCTGGATAGGAAGATGTGTAAGCCTGTAAGGACGCTGTAAAATTACTATTGATAAAAGCGGTGCGAAAATGACTGATAACGACATGATAAAACCGACGTTTGTCGCTGTAGTTCCTTCTAATGCCAGATTACATGAGATATAGGCGGCTGCCATACAGAGACCTGCCGGCAGGTATTGACCGGCAGAAAGTGTCTGCAGCTGCTCTTTCAGGCGCGTTCCAAAAAATATGGCAAAGATAATAAAAGCCAGACTGAAACGAAATGCCAGGCACCATAAAGGTGTAATGCTGGTAAAAGCAATTTTAGTCAGGGGATTACCTAAGCCGTAAAGCAGGCTTTGCAGCAATATAAAAATAATATATTTGTTGCGCGAATCAGTTTTCATTTTCCCTCACAAACAAATGGTAAGAATAAATTTATTGTGAGTTATAGTTTATCAGTTGTTCTGATTATTGGCAAGAAAAAGTGTAAATGGACTAAACTCCTGTTTCATCAAAGCAGGGGATAAAGTCAGTACTGGCGGCTGAATCTTCTTGGACGAAACCGTCTTCGATGCCTGAAGTAAAAAGATATTGTTCGACTTGCCGGTATTCTTCCTGGGTAACGGTACGGTTGAGCTCAGGGTATTCTGCGGCCCGTCCGCAGGGGATATATTGATGCATCAGGCTGAACAGAACCTGGCCCGGTTCAAAATTATCAGCGACCCAGTCGATGATTTTCAGGGTATTTTCTATCATGTTAGGTAAAAGCAGATGCCTGATCATGACACCGCTTTTTAACAGTCCCTGTTCATCCATTTGATAGGGGCCGACTTGTTTATACATGGTTTTTATGGCGGTTGTAGCTATATTAAAATAATTAGGGGCATTGCTGTATTTGATTGCCGCTAAGTCGTCACTGTATTTTAAGTCCGGCAGCCATATTTGCACCTTGTTTTTTAATCTGCGCACTGTATCTACGGTTTCAAAGCCGCTGGTATTATAAACTACAGGAACCGGCAGCGGTTCTGACAGGCTTGCGATAACAGCCTCGGTAAAATGAGTTGCCGTGACCAGATTGATATTATGAGCTCCCTGTTCAATTAATTCTGAATAAATTTTTTTTAAGCGTTCGACCGATATTTCTTCACCTTTGTTTAAACAGCTGATTTCATAGTTTTGGCAAAAGGCGCAATGTAAATTGCAGCCGCTGAAAAAAACAGTGCCGGAACCATTAGTGCCGCTGATACATGGTTCTTCCCACATGTGCAGCGCCGCACGGGCAACTATCGGCTGCATGCCGCAGCCGCAGGAACCAAAGACACCTTCCTGACTATTTAATGTTTCAGGTCTGTCAACTCCGCAGCGATGCGGGCAAACATAGCAATAAGTCATTACAACATCTCCCTTGGAGTATTTTCTAAATTGTAGCATAGTTGACTAAGAGATAAAAGGATAATTGACAAAAAGACGGGCAAAAAGTATAATCTAAAACAGAAGTAGGTCATATAACTGACGGAAGTGGATTAACCACAGGGAGTATGACCGGTATTGCCGACCGTCTGGGCGCTGAGCTCCAGAAGTGTCGGTTTTTTTATTATTTTTAAGGAGGAATAATTGTGAAAGAGCTGCAATTGAAGTATGGCTGTAATCCCAATCAAAGTAAGGCGCGTATTTATAGTAAAAAAGGTGAGCTGCCGATCGAGGTTCTGAACGGACGCCCCGGCTATATTAATTTTCTGGACGCATTTAACAGCTGGCAGCTGGTGAAAGAATTGAAAGAAGCTACAGGTCTACCTGCGGCAGCATCTTTTAAACATGTAAGTCCGGCCGGAGCCGCTGTCGGCCTGCCGATGAGTGATGTGTTGAAAAAAATATATTATGTTGACGATCTGGAGCTGACGCCTTTGGCGACGGCTTATGCCAGAGCCCGCGGCGCTGACCGTATGTCGTCTTATGGCGACTTTGTGGCGTTGTCCGATATTTGTGATAAAGAAACTGCAGCGATGCTGGCACGTGAAGTTTCAGATGGTGTCATTGCTCCCGGCTATACTGACGAGGCTTTGGCTATCTTAAAAACCAAACGTAAAGGAACCTATAACGTGATCAAGATCGATCCGTCGTATATTCCGGAAGTACAGGAAACAAAAGATGTATTTGGCATAACTTTTGAACAGGACCGTAATGAAGCCAAAATTTCAGCAGAGCTTTTGGTAAACCGTCCTACTGTTAATAAAGAAATCCCTGCAAATGCAGCGCGTGATCTACTGATTGCCCTGATCACTTTAAAATACACGCAATCCAATTCAGTCTGTTACGTTAAAGATGGCCAGGCCATTGGTATTGGTGCCGGCCAACAGTCACGTGTACATTGTACCAGGCTGGCTGGGAATAAAGCCGATAACTGGTGGCTGCGTCAGAATCCCAAGGTTTTAGCGCTGCCGTTCAAAGATAGTATCCGTCGCCCGGATCGTGATAATACCATTGATGTTTATATTTCAGATGACTATGAAGATGTGTTGGCAGACGGGGTTTGGCAGCAGTTCTTTACCGAAAAACCGGCTCCGCTGACACGCGCAGAGAAAAAAGCGTGGCTGCAGGAATTGCACGGAGTTGCGCTTGGCAGTGATGCATTTTTCCCGTTTGGTGATAATATTGAACGCGCGCACCGCAGCGGTGTTGATTATATTGCCCAGGCCGGCGGCAGTATCCGCGATGATAACGTTATCGAAACCTGTGATAAATATAATATCGCTATGGCCTTTACCGGATTGCGGCTGTTTCATCATTAAAAGTTTTCCGCCAAAGTTTTCTTTGGCGGATTTTTTGATTGGGAATGACTGACAAGTCATTTTACGGTTGTTTAAGCTTATCGGGGCATTTTTTTACATAAATTGCATAAAATTGACTGAAAACTCTTGAGTTAGTAAATTTTTTGTGGTAAAATACTCAAGGTATAATGTCCAAAATATGTTTTTGTTTTAGCAACATTGCAGTAAGTAGGAGATGAGCGGTTCATGAGTGCAGAAAATGCAGAGGGAATACCTTTTTTAGTGCATTCGGCTTGTCTGGAAAGGCGTCTTTTAGATGATGCGGCACTGAGTATAGAACAGGTAAACTGCGGCAGGGTGCGGATAAATCTTTCTTTGAAGGATGCCTCTGACTTTGATCATCGTGGCTTTGTTTGCAGCAGTGTCGTCTACCGGCTTATTGAAGCCGCATTGCAAATCAGTGCGGTCAGCGTTGGGGTTGAAGCTGAAACATTAAATTTTTGTTGTAACATTGTAAAATACACAGCAGCGCAAAAGCTTTATGCTGTCTGTAAGCTTTGCCATAACGGACGAATGACTCTTGTAGCTGAAGCTGAGGTATATGATGAAAAGAATACCCTGCTGGCAACTGCTTTGACGACTTTGTTTGTTGTGGAAACAATTAAAGATATACCCCGTAAATGGTAAAGGCTGACGTCAAGTCGCCTTAACAAGCAATTTGGCTCAAGCCTTAACACAAGGAGGACAAAATGGATTTTGCACTTAATGAAGAACAACTTGAATTACAGGAGATGGTGAGGGATTTTGTAGAAAAAGAAATTACCCCTTACGCTGCCGAAATGGACAAGAACAATCAAGCAATGCCAGGTCTGATGGAGAAAGCAGCAGACATGGGTCTTTTGAATGTTATTGTTCCTGAAGAATATGGCGGACCTGGTCTGGACAGCGTTACCGTTGCCGTTATTTATGAAGAACTGGGCAAGGGCTGTGCCGGCGTTGCTACCTCAATGGCTGCAAATTCCCTGGCGTCTTACCCTATTTTGATTGCAGGAACTGAAGAACAGAAGCAGGCACATTGTGATTTGCTGAATGAAGGCAAACTGGCTGCCTTTGCTTTGACTGAACCTGGTGCGGGTTCTGATGCCGGCGGTGTTGCTACTTCTGCGGTAAAAAATAAAGAAGATGGAACTTACACGCTTAACGGTACTAAAGCTTTTATCACCAACGGTGGTATCGCCGATACTTATCTGGTATATGCCAATACCCGTAAAACCGGCGGTATCCGTGGCTTGACTGCTTTTATCGTGCCGAAAGGAACCCCCGGGTTCAAGGTTGGCAAAAAAGAGGACAAAATGGGTATTCGCCCTTCTAATACCTGCGAGCTGATTTTACAGGATGTCGTTATACCTGAAGCTAACCGTGTTGGCCGTGAAGGCGAGGGTTTCCGTATTGCCATGAATACTCTGGATTCTGCGCGTCCTTTTGTCGGTGCAGTATCTGTTGGTTTGGCACAGGCTGCTTTAGACTGCGCTGTAAAATATGCTAAAGAAAGAAAACAGTTCGGCCAGCCGATTGCTTCTTTCCAAATGATCCAGTCAATGATCGCCGATATGGCGATGAAGGTCGAAACTGCCAGACTGATGGTGCATAAAGCATGCTGGATGCGCGATCAGGGCTTGGAATTCTCTAAAGAAGCCGCTATGGCTAAATGCTATGCTGCTGATGTAGCTATGCAGGTCACTACTGACGCCGTTCAGGTAATGGGCGGTTATGGCTATTCCCGTGAATATCCGGTCGAAAAAATGATGCGTGATGCTAAGATCATGCAGATTTATGAAGGCACCAATCAAATTCAGCGTTTGGTTATCGCTAATAAAATACTGTACTAATAATTATTTATGAGACCCGGTACTATTTGGTGCCGGGTCTTTTACATAGGCGCACTGAAGTTATTTATGTATAAATGTAAAAAAATATATATTTCAACTGTTTTGGTTGCCGCTATAAGTGTATCTGCTGATGGTGTGGCAGTAAATCATTGAAAAAAGATGATTTTACAGGTATAATAATAAGAGTAATTTTTATAAATATAGGAGCAATTTATGATCTTGATTTGGCTGGCGGCATTAGTCGTTGTGCTTGACCAATTGACAAAATATATCGTTGTTGCCATGATGACGGAGGGTCAAAGTATCCCCGTCATTCCCAACATTTTTCATTTAACTTATATTCTTAATCCCGGCGCTGCCTTTGGCATGTTTGCGCATAGCCGTACTTTTTTTATTGGTGTAGCTTTGCTGGTACTGATCATAGTTTGGTGGTTCAGAAAAGATATCTTGGCAGAACCCTTGTGTGTACGTGCCGGAACTGCACTTTTTATCGGTGGTGCCGTAGGGAATTTGATTGACAGATCGGTTAACGGTATGGTCGTAGATTTTTTTGATTTTCGTATCTGGCCGATTTTTAATGTGGCTGATATTGCGATTTGTGTAGGAGTTGGTCTTATTATATGGAATTTAATACAGACGGAAATACTGGAGAAGTAGAAAAGATTATTGCGGCAGAAGAAGACGCAGGGCAGCGGCTGGATATCTATCTGGCTATGAAGCTGGATGTTTCGCGTTCTAATATGCAGAAATTGCTGGAGGATGGCCGCGTAGTACGGGGAACAAAAGTACTTAAAGCCAACTATAAAGTAAGGGCTGGCGACGAATTTGCAGTTGCGCTGCCAGAACCAGAACCTCTGGAAATCCAACCGGAGAATATTCCTTTAGATATTATTTTTGAAGATGAAGATGTCGTCGTTATCAATAAAAAGCGCGGCATGGTAGTACATCCGGCGCCTGGCAACTATACCGGTACGCTTGTTAATGCTCTGCTTTATCATTGCCAAAACTTGTCAGGGATAAATAATGTTATCAGACCGGGCATCGTACACCGTTTGGATAAAGACACCTCCGGCATCATGATTGTAGCTAAGAATGATGCTGCCCATATCTCGCTGTCGGAACAGATCCAAAGTAAAACTGCCCGGCGTTCATATATTGCGATAGTTAGGGGCAATGTCAAAGATGATAGTGGTACTGTTTCAGCCCAGATTGCCCGTGATAAAAACGATCGTAAAAAGATGAGTGTAGTACAGTCCGGCGGTCGTGACGCGGTAACTGATTATGAAGTGCTGGAGCGTTTTGGCCGTTTCACTATTGTTCGCTGCCGTCTAAGGACTGGGCGCACACATCAGATACGTGTCCACATGGAATATTTAGGTTATCCCCTGGTGGGCGATCCCAAATATTCACCCATGAAGGTGCCATTTGCAATCAATGGGCAGGCACTGCATTCGCAGGTGCTTGAATTTACGCATCCGCGTACCGGAGAACGCCTGCATTTTGAGGCCGTGATACCGGAAGACATGCAGAAGATCATTACCCGTTTACGCAACGGTCAATTTTAAAAACAATTTGAGGTGAGCAGCATGAGTAAAGTTGTTAAGAAAAACGTAATTATGGACAGTGACGGCATGCGCCGTGCCCTGGTACGTATTGCCCATGAAATTATTGAAAAAAACAAGGGTGTCGGGAATGTTGTGCTTGTTGGTATCCGCACTCGTGGTGTACCGCTGGCGCAAAGGATCGCTCAGGAGATCGAAACCATTGAAGGCGTAAAAGTAGAAGTGGGGATGCTCGATATTACCTTATACCGTGATGACCTGTCTACATTGGGGTATAATCCTGTTGTCCACGGAACGGATATTGATTTTGACCTGAATGGTAAGATCATCGTTTTAGTAGACGATGTGCTCTATACCGGCCGCACGATCAGAGCGGCGCTGGACGCGGTCATTGATATGGGACGTCCCCGCGCCATCCAGTTGGCAGTGCTGATTGACCGTGGTCATAAAGAACTGCCTATCCGTGCCGACTTTGTCGGGAAAAATGTACCGACAGCTCATAAAGAAACTATCGAGGTTACGCTGAAAGAACATGATGGGATCGATGAAGTATTTATAGGGGAAGTCGTTGCAGAATAAGAGGTGAGCATAATGACAAAAACTCCTATCCAATCGCGCAGTGAAGCTGCATGTAAAACAGTTTTGAAAAATCTGGAAAGACGTGGTTTTGAAGCTTATTATTGTGAGGACAAAGCTGCAGCTTTGGCTAAAGCATTGGAACTTATCCCGGCGGAGGATGTAGTTTCCTGGGGTGGCTCCGTCAGTATCCAGGAAATCGGTCTGCTGGAAGTAATGCGCAGCGGACGTTATAAGATCATTGACCGTGAGACGGCAGAAACGCCGGAACAGAGAACTGATTTACTGCGTCAGGCGCTGCTGTGCGATACTTTTTTGATGAGCAGTAACGCTATCAGTGAAGATGGACAGCTGGTCAATATTGACGGAACTGGTAATCGTGTGGCAGCGATGGTTTACGGACCTAAAAGCGTGATCGTTGTCGCAGGTGTCAACAAGCTCGTTAAAACGCAGGCTGACGCCTTGGCACGGGCGCGGATGATCGCAGCGCCGATCAATACGCATCGTTTCCCGCAGCTTAAAACTCCCTGTATAGAAACAGGCTTATGCGCAGATTGCAACTCGCCTGACTGTATTTGCAATTACATCTTGACGACCAGACGCTGTAAACCAGCAGGAAAAATCAAAGTGATCCTGGTTGGTGAGAACTTGGGCTATTGAGTATATTACTGCCGCAGCATTTGCTGCGGCAGTTTTTTATTTCACATTACTGTAATATTTTTTTGCAGGAGCAAGTATAAAAATGGCGAATACATAAATTAGATAGAAATCTGTTGTTGAGAAAGTGAGGCAGAAAAATGGGAAATACAGCGGCGCCTGATGAGATTCTTTATCATATCGGTCTTTCTGCAGACATGATCAAAGGAGCGGAGTATGCTTTGCTTCCGGGCGATCCAGGACGCGTTGAAGCGTTGGCTAAAGCCCTTGGGGCGGCTGAACCCGTGGTTTGTCATCGTGAATATACAAGCTGGCTGGCAGATGTTGACGGCACAGCGGTACTGGTTTGCTCTACTGGCATGGGCGGTCCTTCTGTAGCTATCGGGATGGAAGAACTGGCCCGTATAGGTATAAAAAATTTTATTCGTGTCGGGACTACCGGCTCCATTCAGCCTAAGGTAGAACTTGGTGATGTTGTTATCAATAAAGCCGCGGTGCGTTTAGAGGGGACCTCACAGCATTATGCGCCGGTGAATTTTCCGGCAGTAGCTTCGTTCGAATTGACACTTGCCCTGCAGCAGGCAGCGGCAAAGCTGGGGGTTCCTTATCATACAGGCATTTCTGTTTCCAGCGATACTTTTTGGCCGGGGCAGGAACGGTATGACAGTTATACAGGCTATGTAAGAAAAACTTTGCAGGGAAGTCTGCTGGAGTGGCAGGAGTTAGGGGCCTTAAATTATGAGATGGAAACTGCGGCCTTGTTTATTGTAGCGCAGAGTTTTGGGTTAAAAGCTGCTTCGATCTGCGGTGTTGTTGCTAAAAGGACCGACAGTGAGCAGGTTGCGCCGCCGGAAACTTACGCGCTGGCTTCGCAAAGATTTCAGAGTGTAGTAAAACAGGCTTTGCGGGATTTGATAAAGGCAGGTAAATAATATGGCAAGAAGCATAATTTTATTATTAGATTCTTTTGGTATCGGCTCTGCCCATGATGCTGAAAAATTTGGCGACAGCGGTGCGGATACGTTAGGGCATATCTGCGAGTGGATGGCAGCAAACCGCAGAAAGGTGGATGGCAGCCCTGATTATTTACGTCTTCCAAATTTGGCAGGACTGGGGCTTGCTGGAGCGGCGGAGCTCAGCCGTGGACAGAAGCTGGCACATCCTTTAAGCAGTGATGACAGCCGTATCAATGCTGCGTATACCTGTGCGGAGGAAATAAGCCATGGCAAAGATACGCTGAGCGGACACTGGGAAATCGCGGGCGTGCCTGTACTTTTCGATTGGGGATATTTTCCGCAGCAGCCGAAATGTTTTCCGGAAGAACTGGTCGAGGCGATCATCAAACAGGGAAATTTGCCGGGCGTACTGGGTGAGAAGCACGCATCAGGAACGGAAATAATCAAAGAACTTGGCGAAGAGCATTTACAGACCGGAAAACCGATTATTTATACCAGTGCAGACAGCGTTCTGCAAATTGCTGCACACGAAGAAGCTTTCGGGCTGGATAGATTATATGAATTATGTAAGATTTGCTATGAACTGGTCAAGCCTTATCATATAGCGCGCGTTATAGCGAGGCCGTTTGTAGGCAGCTGTGCGGAAGATTTCGTGCGGACAGGTAACCGGCATGACTACGCTGTACCTGCGCCAGAAGCTACCCTACTTGATAAATTAACAGCTGCCGGCGGCAGCGTGTACGCCGTTGGCAAAATAGCAGATATTTTTGCGCATCGCGGGATCACAAAACATTATCCTGCCAGCGGGCTGGAGAAGCTGTTTGATACGGCCTTACAGGCTGTGCAGGAAGCACCCGATAAGAGTCTGGTATTTGTGAATTTTGTGGATTTTGACTCTTCCTTTGGGCATCGCCGTGATACGAAGGGCTACGGAGAAGGCCTGGAGTATTTTGATACACGGTTACCGGAAATGTTAGCGGTGTTGAAGCCGGAAGATTTGTTGCTGATCACAGCCGATCATGGCTGCGATCCTACCTGGAGCGGCAGTGACCATACACGTGAAAAAATCCCGGTATTGTTTTTTGGAAAAGGTGTTGTCAGTCAGGCTTTAACTCCTATGCGCACTTTTTCTGATATTGGTCAGACTATAGCTGACCACTTGGGTATAGAGCGGCTTACCAATGGAACTGCTGCTGATTTGCGTTGACAGGAGGGATACTTATGAAGAAAATCAACTGGCTGCTGCTGGCGGTTTTATTAGTTGTTGTAGCGGTCATTCCTAATACGGCTGCGGCTTTCGCTGATCAGCCTGCTGCTTTTATAGTTTTTGATAACAGTGGTAACGTGAGCCAGCAGGTTTACAAAATGTGGCGCGAACCAGTACGCTGGGCATACCATTTCCCTGATTTTAAGCTGGTGGATACTGACAGGCCGAAAAAGGTGGCCGCTGAAAATATTTTTGCCGGGCAGGGCAAGCATAATATAGACCAGTCCGTTATGCGTAAAATAGCGGAAGAGATACCGGCAGAAGCTGTAGTCTTAGTGATCGTGCACGATATGTATGAGCAAATGGTGCAGGGGATGTTCTGGCGGAACGAAGACAGCTCAACCTATGTAAAAACAGTTTTAAATGCTGATATTTATGTTTACCGGAAAGACGGCGATAAATTTTCTAAAAAGCGGATCCGGGAAAATGAAATCAAAGAATTAGGCAATCAGACCGCTCCGGAAGAAACTATGAAGTGGGCGATCAGTAAGCAGGTAAACCTGATGGAGAATCGTCCGATCATTAGTTGAAAGCATAAAACGAGATACTAAATGTTGTATCGAAAAATGTTAATAACAAAAATAGACACAAAATATTGTAGAAAGTGCTTTACAAATAATAATTATTGATTTATAATTAGGTCATGGAATTTTATTGAAGGAGCTGGTTCACATGACTTACGAATTACAGGGTATAAAAATTAATTGCGCGGATGGGATCTCACAAGAGGAAGCCGCCATTTATCTTGATAATCAATTACAGGTAATGCCTCATAAAACCCTGTTGTCTTTGGATTTGGGGCTGGATGGTAACGATATAATTGTTAAGCCTCACTATGATACTATCGTGCGTGTGCGCCGTATCACCGGCTATCTCAGTACTTTGCCGCGTTTCAATGATGCGAAGAAGAAAGAAGCTGCTGATAGAGTTTCCCATATCCAATAAAATCAAGCTTCAAAGCCCCGGTCCTATAGGCCGGGGCTTTTTTGTGTACATTTGTTTGCAAAAATGTCAAAGCATGTTCGTTAAAGTATCTTTAAAAAAGCGAAGATAAATGATAAAATATTACTATTAAAGAATTTTTTTAGGCAGTTAAAGCTGCAGATGGGATGTGTTGCTATGAAATTGATTTCTTGGAATGTTAACGGGCTGCGGGCCTGTATGAATAAGGGCTTTAAAGAATTTATGGACAGCGTCGACGCAGATATTTTTTGTGTTCAGGAAACAAAAATGCAGCGGGAACAGGCGGAGTTTGTTTTTCCCGGATATGAGGAATACTGGAACAGCGCTGAAAAAAAGGGGTATTCCGG
>NZ_CATWDQ010000013.1:0-71062 GCF_958349595.1 uncultured Phascolarctobacterium sp.
TTTGGTTATTGTTCAGTTTTCAAGGTTCTGCTTGCCGTTTTTGACGACTTGTATATAATAGCATTCCCCGTTATTTCTGTCAACACCTTTTTTGTAACATTTTTTATATTTTTCGATGATACACCAGGCAGCGTTGGCAAAGCCTTCCGCTTGACCACAAGCCATTTTCCGGTTATTTTTTCTCAAAATTTCATATCTTTGGCCTTGTCCTCCATTCAAAAACGTTTCTATTTCCTTTGCATTCCACTGAATTCAGCAAGCTTCTGCCAAAAAGAAAACCCGGTTTTGCCTGCTTAAGCAAAACCGGGTTCAAACACTTTACTTATAAACCGTTATTCCTGATGTACTTCCATTGAACGGCTGGCAACAATATCTACGCCCAAGCCCAGAATATTTTCTACAATAACCTGACCTTCAGACACCGGAGCCTCTATAATAACCTGGCGCAGTGCAGCGGCACAATCCAAAATACGTTCTTTGGGCAGCGTATTTTTAGATACTACCGACACCAATGGTAAAAGTCCCCCGTTTACCCGTACCGTGCTTGTCAGCATCCGCTTAGGCGCAACAACCTCGTCATGGGCATATTTCGGCCCGCGGGGGCAGGTATTGCCGGTAACGCCCGTTACCGCACCATCTTCTATAGTAACAGTCATCTCACAGCCTAAAGGACACATGATACAGTTCATTATGCGAGTTTCTACAGCCATCTTTATGCCTCCTTGTTCAGTGCCACAGTCAAAGTGTCTCCGATAAGCGCTGTTTTCTCCGCCGGAATATCCACAGCAATCATTTCACTTGGTTTGGCAACAGGCAGCATTTTTGTCAAAATGACATTTTCGCCGCTTTTTACTTCTAATTTTACTTTACGTTCCGGATTAGCCACACGCATAAACAAGCGTGCTTTTTCACCATTTTCAGGCAAAGACAGTCTTTGCGGCACGCAGGTACGTACGCCGTCAGCAGCAGTTACATTCACCGTCCGCAGCTGCCCTTCCAATTTTCCCTGAGCATCTAAAGCGGCAAATTTACCCGCTATTTCCGCTTCTTCCGAAACAAAATCTACCAGGTCATGTACGTGCACTACATTGCCGGCCGCATAAAAACCAGGCAGACTGGTACGGCGGCGTTGATCCACGATCGGACCGCTGGTCAGTGGATGCATTTCTAAAGCCAACCCGCGCGACAGCTCATTTTCCGGAATCAAGCCGACAGAAAGCAGTAAAGTATCACATTCAATATCAAATTCAGTCCCGGCGATCGGCTGCATTTTTTCATTGACCTTTGCTACGGTCACGCCGGTAACGCGGTCACGCCCATGGATTTTTACGATCGTATGGGAAAGGTGCAGAGGAATATTATAATCATCAAGGCACTGCACTATATTACGTGTCAAGCCATTGGAAAAGGGACAAATTTCCAGCACAGCCTGTACTTTACAGCCTTCTAGACTCATTCTTCTGGCCATGATGAGGCCAATATCACCACTGCCTAAAATAACGATTTTATGTCCCGGCAGATAGCCTTCCATATTTACCATCCGCTGTGCCGCTCCGGCAGTAAAAACGCCTGCCGGGCGTTCACCCGGAATTCTGATCGCGCCGCGGGTACGTTCACGGCAGCCCATAGTCAGGATGACGGTTTTACCTTCAATTTTCAAAAGTCCGTGCTCCGGGCTGACAGCGATAACAGTTTTATCCTGCAAAACTTCCAAAACCATTGTATCAACTAGGGTCTCAATTTCCGGTTTATCCTTGATCAGTTCAATGCAGCGATAAGCATAGCCAGGCCCTGTCAGCTCTTCTTTGAAATGATGCAGGCCAAAGCCATTATGGATACACTGCTGCAAAATTCCGCCCAATTCGCGGTCACGCTCAATGACCAGAATACTTTCGGCACCGTTCTGCCAGGCGCTGTAAGCGGCAGAAAGACCTGCCGGTCCACCACCGACAATAATTACGTCATATAAATTTTTCATCTTTATGCCTCCCCCTCATCTGCAGAAATTTTTTCATAAAACAAATGAGAATCAGCACGTTCTTTTAGAACTTCCGGTACTGGTATTCCCAGTTCACGGGCTAAAATCTGGGTAACGCGCGGGCCGCAGAAGCCTCCCTGACACCGTCCCATACCGGCACGTGTCCGGCGTTTGACACCATCGACCGTTTTAGCTCCGCAGGGAGCTTTGATCGCATTGATGATCTCCGCTTCCGTAACTGTTTCACAGCGGCAGATAACGCGTCCATACAAATTATTTTTTTCAATAAGTTCAGCCTGCTCTTCATGCGACAATCTGTGAAAAAGCGGATTATGCGGCAAGGCAGCTTTAAAATCAGCTTTTTTAGCAGCCGGACAATAAGCCAATACCGCTTCCGCAAGCATTTCAGCTACTGCCGGAGCAGCGGTAAGTCCAGGCGACTGCATACCGGCCGCATTAAACAGACCGGCTACGGGAGAAGCACCAATAATAAAATCTCCGCTGCCGGAAACTGCGCGCAGTCCTGCAAATTCAGTGATCGAAGCACCCATTGGTAAATTCGGGATCAGCTTCCTGGCAGAATTCATGATCTCGTCCATGCCCGTCAAAGTCACTGCAGTATCTTCCTTATTCTCCAGCTCCTGGGCATTAGGCCCGATAAAAGTATTGCCATGAGTAGTCGTACAAATCAAAATACCTTTAGAGGTTTTGCTGGGTGTCGGAAAAACAACACCTTTCACCAGGCTATCTGCAGCCGTTTTATCAAAAAGAATATATTCGCCGCGGCGCGGATGGATAGTAAAGCTTTCATCACCGGCCAGCCGTGCGATACCGTCTGCATAAACGCCGGCAGCATTGATTACGCAAGCCGTCCTGATCAGACCTTTGGAGGTTTCTACCGCCGTGATTTTACCGTCTTCCTTGATAAAGCCAGTCACGCGGCAGTCAGTAATTACTTCAGCGCCATTCTGCACCGCGCACTGGGCAAAAGCCACAGCCATGGCAAAAGGCCAGCAAACGCCGGCAGAAGGTGCCCATAAAGCACCGACTACTGTTGTCAGATTTTTTTCTTTAGCTAAAACTTCTTCTCTATTTAAAATCCGCAGACCTTCAACACCGTTTTTCTGGCCGCGTTCCAACAATTCCTGTAAAGTCTGCATTTCTTCTTCACTGGTAGCGGCAACAAGCGAACCTGTCCATTCGATATCCAGTCCTAATTCCCTGTGCAGCTGATGATATAATTCGTTGCCGCGCACATTGGTAAGTGCTTTCAAACTGCCTGTTGGTGCGTCAAAACCGGCATGCAAAATAGCACTGTTAGCTTTGGTAGTACCAGCAGCAAGGTCCGGCTCCTTTTCAACGAGCACACATTGCAAATCATACTTCGATAACTCACGCAGAATCGCCGTACCAACAATACCGCCGCCGATAACAACAACATCTGTTGTTTTGAAAAATTCCATCATTTCACATCCTAAACAAAAATTCTAAGTTATACTTAGTAATTTTATCACATTCTTTACAAAAAAAGAACTTACTTTATACTTTTCCCTAATAAAATTTCATTTTTGTCACCACAGGGACTTTTATCGTCCCTATAACCTGAAAAAATAACCTGTCTGCTTTTGACAGGCTATTACAACTTTTTACTTAGTCTTGCTGTCAGGAATCATTTTATCCAACAAAACTATACATCTATCGCTTAACGGCGTCAATAAAACCCAACTCAACCCAACCAAAGCAATACTTAAAGAACCTACGGCAATATCTGTGAACCAGTGCGCTCCGGCCATAATCCGCGGCAGGACGAAAATCATTAAAATAACGCAGCTGCCTGCAAAAGCCTTTTTCCCAAAATATTTCAGCATGAATCCGGCATAAATCATCAGCATCAGACCATGATCGCCCGGGAAACTGTCAAAAGAATAGTCCTTGGCTTTAAAAGCCAGCATTTTACTGACCCGGTGGATATCTTCAAAAAATCCTGTCGGGCTGCAGCGCTGCACAGGGAGCAAATGTCCCAGCTGATTTAATACCACCGCAAAAAAAAGCATTGTGATACCAATAAACCACATTTTACGTTTACCATAATGATCCTGCTGCAAATAATAATAACCATATAAGGCCAGCATGGCCATTAAAGAAATGATATCGAAATGCCGCATGTTCGTAAGCCCGACTATGTATGTAAAAATACTTCCCGGCAGAAGCTGTTCATTAAAATAATAAAAAATATTTCTATCCAAAGTAAACCAGAAACCATGTTCAGCCGGTAAATACCAGCTGAAGAAAATTGCCAGGCCTACAGCATTTAAACAGATGATTTTTACAAAATTTTTTCTCACTTCTTACTCCTTATTCCTTTTACTGCGCCTCTTTCTGCAAAGCCTGCAGCAATTCCTGCTGTTTGCCGGCATCTAATAATTTACGCATTTTATTTTCTACTATTCTTATAGCTGCCTCATCAATAGCGGCAGCCGGCAAATTATTTATTTTAACGGCTTCCAGCACGCCTTGATAAACCTGCCGCTGATGCTCATAATTATGGCAGACCAGCAAAATATCGGCACCGGCCTGCACCGCCGCGACACCCATCTCACGGAAACCGTACATGCTCGTCAAAGCACCCATTTCCATATCGTCGGTAATAACGATACCCTGGAATCCAAGCTCAACGCGCAGAAAATCATTGATTACCCGGGGTGAAACACTGGCCGGCAGAGTATCCAGTCCTGTATAAATCAAATGCCCTACCATGACCATAAAGTCCTGATTATTAAAATTTTGGATAATATTTTTAAACGGTACCGCATCTTCTCTCAGTAAAACTTCTTTCGACGCTGTAATACGGTATTGCTCTGTATGCGGGTCAACTTCACTTTTTCCCATACCGGGAAAATGCTTCAAGCTGTAAATCATACCTGCCTGCTCATAACCCCGGCAGGCTGCTTCGGTAAATTTACTTACAGTAGCGGCATCCTGCCCATAAGATCTGCTGTAAGGAATATCAATATCCAAAACCGGGGCGAAATTAACATTGAACCCTATCGTTTCCAGTTCGCTTGCTGTCTGGTATGCCCAGCGCCGTGCCTCCTCAGGTGTTCCCTGTGCAGCTATTTGGGCTGCTGCAGGAGCAACGGTCAGCTTGTCTTTCATTCTGGCCACCAGGCCGCCTTCCTGATCAACGCCTAAATACAACGGCAATTTATTATATTCTTTATTCAGCCGCTGCAAATTGGCATTCAAGCCTGTTACCTGATATTTGTTATTCATATTACGGTCAAATAAAATCACTCCGCCGATATGATAATCACGCAGCATACTTAAAGCCTCGGCATCGATTTCCTGACCGTCAATACCGATCAGCAGCATTTGCCCGACTTTTTCCTCCAGACTCATACCGTCAACCATTTTTACCGCAGCCTCGTGCAGCGTCGGCGCTTTAACTTCCGGCTTCGGTTCAGCACTGTGCCCACAGCCGGTAAATAAAAAAGCAGTCAAAAAAACAATCAAAGCCAGCCCTCTGCCGACCGCAAGTATCTTCTTCATAGTGACCTCATTTCTAGAATTTAGCTATATGTGTATTTTAACATACTTTCTTTAACTTTTACAAAGGTTTTACCAACAGTCATACTTGAAAAATTGACAGCTTCCTTAGATTAAATTAGAATAAAATCAAAAAGAAAAGCAGGTGATAAATAATGAAACGTATCTTATATCTGACTTTCACTATCATATTTGCTCTGACTATTTTTACTGCCGGAGCCTGGGCCGCCGAAAAAACTTCGGCTGTTTCGGATAAACTTCTGACGCAGCAGCAGGTCGATGAACTTTTACAGGACAGTAAGAATCAGGCCGCATATGTCAAGATCGACGAAGATGCTTATAAGGTTTATCCTGCTTTAAAAGACAAAAAATCACTCCGCAAAGAACTGCTTAAAAATCTTCCCACTAATAAGGTACTTTATTTTTTAACAGCCAGTGAACAGACTTTTACTCTGGCATTTGATGTCATCAAGGATCTGGAAAAATCCGGACGTCTTTATGATAACAGCCGTTATATGGGCGGTAAGGATGATTCTGATGCCGGAGCGGAAACTGCCAATGAAAATATTCATAAGTTCTGGTTTATGAAGATCCCCCGTGGCAGCACTGTTTATGATGACGGCGTCAATGTCGGTATCGGCATCGGTATTGGCCGACATCACCGCGGCGGCGGTATTGGTATCGGCTGGTAAGTCTGCTAAGTAAAAAAGCACAAGCCCTGCATAGCAGGGCTTGTGCTTTTTTTCTTCTACAGCTTGCTTTTAATTTTCCTCAGTAATCACTGCTGTTTCCGTATTTACTACGTCAGCAGTTTCAGTAACAGTCTCACCGGTCACAGCATCTTCTGCGCAGGTTTCTTCATCCTGCTGAACAGCAGCTAAAGAAACTACTTTATCATCATCGTTCAGCGTCATCAGTTTCACACCCTGAGCATTACGCCCAAACTGGGAAATGCCCTCAACGTCGATACGGATAATGATACCAGCAGCAGTGATCATCATTATCTCCTGTCCCGGAGTAATAACTTTCATACCGATCACGATACCGGTTTTTTCGTTGACTTTGATATTGATCACGCCTTTACCGCCGCGGGTCTGTTTCCTATATTCGCTGACAGCGGTACGCTTGCCGAGCCCCTGCTCAGTCGCAGTCAGTACCTCACTATTTTCGCCGGTCACGCTGTCCATGGCCACAACTACATCGCCATAGTTCAGCTGGATACCGCGTACACCATGAGCAGTACGGCCCATCGGACGTACATCCTGTTCGTCAAAACGAATCGCGATACCGTTTCTGGTGGCCAGAATGATTTCCGAATTACCGTCAGTCAACTCTACCCCGATCAGCTGTTCATTGTCATCCAACGTGATAGCGATCAGGCCGACTTTACGGGCGCTGTTGAAATCTTCCAGATTGGTCTTTTTAACAGTACCTTTATCTGTGGCCATGAACATATACTGCTCTGCCTTAAACTCTTTGACGGGAATGACCGCCGTGATCTTTTCACCCTGCTCGATCGGCAACAGATTGATGATCGCAGTGCCTTTGGCCGTCCGTCCGGCTTCTGGGATTTCATAACCTTTTTGTCTGTAAACACGGCCCTTATTGGTGAAGAAAAGAATATTATGATGAGTTGTCGATAAGAACAAATGCTCGGCACAGTCATCGTTTTTCTTGCCGCTGCCGCCTGTTTTACCAACGCCGCCGCGTTTTTGATTACGGAAATTATCCAATGTCTGGCGTTTGATATAGCCCTGATGACTGATCGTGATCACAATATCTTCTTCTGCGATCAGATCTTCCATATCCATGGAAGAAGTATCGTGCGAAAGGATCGTCCGGCGCGCGTCGCCAAATTTCTTCTTCATTTCCAGCAGATCTTCTTTGATAATATTTAGGACTTTCTGTTCGTCTGCCAAAACGCTCTCCAACCAGTCAATCGTTTCCATAACGTCGATATATTCGTCATCGATTTTTTTACGTTCCAAACCTGTCAGACGCTGCAGACGCATATCCAAAATAGCCTGCGCCTGACGCATACTCAGGGTAAATCTTTCTACCAGGGCAGTCTTGGCAATATCGGCATTAGCGCTGCTGCGAATAGTCGTAATAACTGCATCCAGATTATCCAGTGCAATTTTCAAACCTTCCAAGATATGCGCGCGATCTTTAGCCTTGCCCAGTTCATATCTGGTACGGCGGGTAATAACTTCTTTCTGGTGATTCAGATAGTGGACCAGGATCTCTTTCAGGTTCAAGACCCGCGGATGGCCGTCAACCAGCGCCAGCATGATAATGCCGAAGGAATCCTGTAATTTGGTATGTTTATATAACTGATTTAAAATGACATCGGGAACAACGTCATTTCTCAATTCAACAACAATCCGCATCCCGCGGCGGTCAGATTCATCACGCAGATCGGTAATACCTTCGATCACGCCGTCTTTAACCAGCTGAGCAATGCTCTCGATCAGCCGGGCCTTGTTGACCTGATAAGGGATCTCGGTAACGACGATGCGGTGCTTGCCCTTCTGCATCGGCTCGATTTCTGCCTGAGCGCGGATCTTAACTATACCACGGCCGGTAGTATAAGCACTGCGGATACCTTCAGTACCGAGGATCATAGCGCCGGTCGGAAAATCAGGACCTTTGATAGCCGTCATCAATTCCGGTATTTCCACATCAGAATTATCGATCAGCATGATCAGTCCGTCAACTACTTCGCCCAGATTATGCGGAGGGATATTAGTCGCCATACCGACAGCGATACCGGCACTGCCGTTGATAAGAAGAGCAGGTACCTTCGCCGGCAGAACGCTTGGTTCTTTCAGCGACTCATCATAGTTAGGCACAAAATCAACAGTCTCTTTTTCAATATCTTCCAGCATTACTTCGGCAACCTTGGCCATACGCACTTCAGTATAACGCATGGCAGCAGCCGAGTCACCGTCGACACTGCCAAAGTTACCATGCCCGTCTACCATCAGATAGCGTGTGGAAAAATCCTGTGCCAGACGTACGATAGCATCATAAACGGAACTATCACCATGAGGATGATATTTACCGAGAACTTCACCGACGATACGGGCAGATTTTTTATAAGGCTTATTGGAAGCCATGCCAGCTTCCTGCATCGCGTATAAAATTCTGCGGTGAACCGGTTTCAAACCGTCACGCACGTCAGGCAAAGCACGCTGCACGATAACGCTCATCGCGTAATCGATATAGGATTTTTGCATTTCTTCTTCAATGTAGACCGGTAAAACTTTACCAGCACCTGTCTCTAAATCCACAATATCACCTCAACATCTCATAATTACTTAAACAATAATTCATAAACCTGTTTGCCTATCAAAAGTGTAGTTACGATCAAATACAGCGGTTTAACATAAGAAGCTCCATGTTTGATCGCCATACGGGAACCGAAATAAGCACCCGTGACCATGGCAACGCCCATTAAAAGACCGTAAGTCCACAAAACTGACCCGCTTAAAGTAAATGATAACAGCGCCCCGATACCGCTGGCAAAGTTCAAAGCCTTGGCATTACCGGCTGCCGTTACAAAATCATAACCTAAAAATAAAAATCCGAAAATCAGGAACGAACCTGTTCCCGGACCAAAAAAACCATCATAAAAGCCGATACCGAAGGCCATTGCCGCTGAACCCAGTAAAGCAGCCAATCCCAATTGCTTTACTGCCGAAACATCGCCCCAGTCCTTACGGCGATAAGTATAAACGGCAACTACGACCAAAAGCACGACGATCACATTTTTCATCAGCTGTTCAGGCAGCAGATAGACTACATACGCCCCTAAAGCTGACCCAAGAAAAGAAAGCGGCATCAGGCTTAAAGCAACTTTTTGATTGATCTTGCCTGCCCGCCAGAATGAAAACACACTCATCAAACTGCCCATGGACGCAGCCAGTTTATTGGTCCCTAAGGCAAAATTTACCGGCAGACCCAACGCCAGCAATGCCGGTGTAGAAATCAAACCGCCGCCGCCTACTGTAGAATCGATAAACGAAGCAACAAATCCTGCCAGTAATAAAAAAGCGATCGTACTCGGATCTAAAATTTCCAAAATCTTCCCCTCACCCATCAACAAGCTTAAATTTTATATTTAAGATAAAAACCTACACTGCCCTGATCGCAGGTAAAAATAACTTTTTCCTGCTCAATCATATTGCTGACAGCATAAGGATGTGTCAAAAATAATGGCGAATGCTCTAAGTTCCACTGTACGCCCTGCAAAGTGACTTCATTCCTGTCTGCCAACGGCAGCAGCGACAAAGCCTCGATATTTTCAGGCCGGGCAGGTTTAAAAAGCAAGCTTTCACCCTGCTGCAGCAAGACCATGATTTCCTTTTCATCAGCTAAAACAACCTGTACGCCACGCTGATTTTTATAATGCAGCAAGGAAAAAACATTACTGTAAAGATGATCAAACCTTCCGCCCCAAATACCGCTGGCAACGATATTCACAGCTTCCGGCAACGCAGCCAGAAGCAGCTGTAAGTCTGTATCATCCTTTAATGGCTCATGCAGCAATATTTTTACTCCCGCCGCCTGAGCCTGCTGCCAGCAGTCTTGAGCAGCACTGTCGGCATCACCGCATAACCAGAGCGGCTTTAAATTATTTTCATAGCAGCATTCGATACCTTTATCTGCACAATAAATATCTTTCGCTGCCGCTGTTTGTACCAGCCATTCAGCAGCAGGTTTTCTGCCGCCCGCTAATAATACAGCTGTTGAAGAGCCCTGCCTGGAAGTTTTTATCTCCAGTTTTCCCTGAGGCAAAAACAACTGCCAGCTGCTCATTATTTCAAAACCTTCTTTTTAGCAGGAGCAGGTTTGATGATGATCTGTCCCTGTTCCTTCTGTACTTTCCAGACAACCTCACCATTACCATTTTTAAACCAGTCCATGCTGACTTCCAGCAGGTATTGATTCAATTTATCCTGAGCTTCGGCCGGCAATAATAATTCTTTAGCCGGCACTGCTGTTTTATTTTTTATTTTAGCAGCAACAGTTTTTTCATCGGCATCGAAGGTATTTTCAAAGCTTTCTTTTTCTATATACCCTTTAAACATTTCTTCGTCAGAAAGATTTTTTTTGATTTTCATAATGACCTCCGCGTTTACAGGTCCAGATTTCTTACTTTACCGGCATTAGCTTCGATAAACTGACGCCGCGGTTCTACTTTATCGCCCATCAGTATGGAAAAAATAGCATCTGCTTCAGCAGCATCTTCCAAATGGACCTGCAGGATCGTCCTGCCTTCAGGATTCATCGTTGTTTCCCACAGTTGTTCAGGATTCATTTCACCTAAACCTTTATAACGCTGGATATAAGGATTACTGTCACGGCCTACTTCATCCAGAACAGTCTGCAGCTCATCATCACTGTAAGCATATAAATGTTTTTGTCCTTTACGCACCAGATATAAAGGCGGCTGTGCGATAAAAACATGTCCTTCTTTTATCATAGGCTGCATATAACGATAAAAGAATGTTAACAGCAACGTCCTTATATGCGCGCCGTCGACATCGGCATCTGTCATGATAATGATTTTACCGTAACGGGCTTTTTCCAGATCGAAATCTTCACCTATACCACAGCCAAAAGCAGTGATCATATTTCTGATTTCATCGCTGCTCAAGATTTTATCCAGTCTTGCTTTTTCAACATTCAAAATCTTGCCGCGCAAAGGCAGGATCGCCTGAAAACGCCGGTCTCGTCCCTGTTTGGCACTGCCGCCTGCAGAATCACCTTCGACGAGGTAAATTTCTGTCTCTGAAGCGTCCTTGCTTTGACAGTCGGCTAATTTGCCGGGCAGGCTGCTGATCTCCAAAGCACTCTTACGCCTTGTCAGTTCACGGGCTTTGCGGGCAGCCATACGCGCTCTGGCCGAAAGGATCGATTTTTCTACGATTCTTTTGGCAATAACAGGATTTTCCTCAAAAAATTCTCCCAAGCCTTCGCTGACCAGATTATCGACGATCGGCCGGATCTCACTGTTACCAAGCTTTGTTTTAGTCTGGCCTTCAAACTGAGGTTCCTGGATCTTGATACTGATAACGGCAGTCATACCTTCACGAACATCATCGCCGCTGAGATTTTCTTCACCGTCTTTCAAAGCGCCTATTTTCCGGACATAATCGTTGATAGTACGCGTCATAGCCTGTTTAAAACCGCTTAAATGCGTACCGCCCTCTTCAGTATTGATATTGTTGACAAATGTAAATAAATTCTCTGTATAAGTATCGCAGTACTGCAGAGCTACCTCGACGATATTCGTATCTTTGATACCTTCGATATAGATAGGCTCATCATGGAGTTTATCCTTATTCTCATTCACATATTTTACAAACTCGATAATACCGCCTTCGTAATGAAAGCTTTCCTGTTTGCCGGTACGCTCATCATTAAGATTGATACGGATACCCTTATTCAAAAAAGCCAGCTCACGAATCCTTAACCGCAGCGTTTCATAACTGTAGATCAGCTCCGTAAAGATCGTTGCATCAGGTTTAAAATGTACAGTCGTGCCTGTTTCTTCAGTAGTACCTTTTTCATAAAGCGGTACTACGGTTTTGCCGCGTGAAAATTCAATTCCATAAATCTTACCGCTGCGGCGTACTTCAACTTCCATATGCTCACTGAGCGCATTAACGCAGGATACACCTACGCCATGCAGACCGCCGGAAACCTTATAACCGCCGTCACCAAATTTACCGCCGGCATGCAGGATCGTCATAACTACTTCTACAGCAGGTTTGCCAACCTTATGCATTTCTACAGGAATACCGCGGCCATTATCACGCACAGTAATACTGTTATCGCTGTGAATAGTTACATCGATCGCATCGCAATAACCTGCCAAAGCTTCGTCTATACTGTTATCAACTGTTTCATATACCAAATGATGCAAGCCACGGGCAGAAATACTGCCGATATACATACTCGGTCTTTTACGTACAGCTTCCAGACCCTCCAGGACCTGGATCTGCCCGGCACCATATTGTCCCTTAACCTCAGTTGCTTCTTCCAAATTAGACATAGTAACCTCCACATTCCTATAATTCAAGTATCTTCACTGCTTATTTTCAGCAATCAAAAACTTTTATAAATAGCATCACTGCCAAAATCTTCTTCTGCCCGGCGTTTTAAAGTTAAAGCCGAAATGCCAGACAAATATAAGGTATCAGCTGTTAAAATACAACTGGAACATTCACCATTCTCTGATAAATCGATAATTTTATATCTGTCTTTATAAATAGAAATATAGCTATCATAGATTTCCGAATGCTGATCACGAATATTAAAAATAGCTATAATATCAGTATTTTTGATCATACAGTCAGCACCAAGATGCAGATACATAGCAATTATTTCCTCCGTAATCCCTTAATAATATTCTGGGCAAGCTGTTCACTGATCTTATCAGGATGCATACCTGTTTTTAACATCACAGCTGTCATTTCTTCTCTGACATCAGCCTGACTGTTATATACCTTAGCATAATAATACTGTTTTAAAGCATTTTTTACACTATCGAATAACATTTTATCACATTTAACATATTTTTGACAGTCACTGTAATTCAACCAGGGTTCAGATGTCAAAATAGATACTATTGCTGTCCGTAATTTTTCCTTTTCATAGCGCTGACAAACACGGCAAAGATCATTTTTTTCAGTTACAGCCGCACCACAACATTTACATTGCAGATCGTTATTTTCTATAAGCAATGCTTTTTTTCTCTGCAGGCAAACCTTGCGAAAATGAGCCAGTTTTTTTTGCAATTCCTGATCCTGAACATTCACCAAAGCCTGACTGATAGAAGTTTTTTCAGCATCTGTCAAAGGCGCGAAATTTAATTTTACTTCCTGCTCTTCTTTGGGCAGATGCAGTAGATTTTCAATAGAACCTGTAAAAAACTTTATATCCTTCACAGGATCATTAGTCATAACGCGGTTGATATTATTGATAAACTGCTGCTTCATCATCAAAAGATGATTGGCCCAGACGGAGCTGTCAGTATTTATATATAAAACCTTGCGTTCCAGACGCACAGGTTTAGAATGTCTGGCTACACTTGATCCACAGATCTGTTCCCATTTACTCTGCATAGCAAAAATAAAATATTTATTACGTCCTTCCTGATTCGGAAGCATTTTTAAAAGGACTCTTTCTATGCCTTCCATTTTTTATCCCTCTGCTATCCTGCCTTCAGTGATCCTGAAATAGGCATTGCCGCTTAAATCAGGAATCAGGGCTTTATCATTTACCGTAATAAAAGTTTGAACTTTACCGTCGATAAATTTTAAAAGCTGACAACGCCTTTGATCGTCAAGTTCACTCATTACATCATCCAGCAGTAATACCGGAAATTCGTCTATTTCCTGACGCACATATTCAAGCTGCGCCAGCTTTACAGCCAAAGCAGCACTACGCTGCTGTCCCTGTGAACCAAAAGCTTTTAAAATTCTCCCATTTACTTTGAAAAGTAAATCATCACGATGGGGACCTATACCTGTACTGCCGCGCAGAATATCGATCTGCCGGCGTTCTGCCAGCTTCTGACTATAAAAATCTTCCCAGCAAAAAGTTTCTTCAGGATAAAGAAGTTCACCATTATTAGCTTTTAACTCGTAAAAAACAGTTAATTCTTCTTTTTCACCTGTCAAAGCAGCATAAACAGCCTTAGCAAGCTTTTTTAATTTCTGCAGAGCGGCCAGTCTTTTAGCGGCTATTTTTGCAGCAGTCAAAACAAACTCCTGATCCCAGGTCGCCAAAAGTTCAGCACTTGCTCCGTTATCGCGAATATCTTTAAGCATTCTGTTACGCTGCTGTAAAATACGATTATATTTTACAAGCAGATCATAATAAGCTTTATCTGTCTGAGATATCTGCATATCAAAAAAACGTCTGCGCAGGGCAGGTTCACCTTTGATCAGCTGCAGATCTTCAGGCGAAAACATAACCATATTCAAAGTTCCATAATGTTCTTTAGGCTTGACCTTAACATCATTTAAAAATAATTCTTTTTTCTTTTTACCATCAAGAGATTGCCTTTTGATCTTAACGTCATTGAGTCCATGCAGGTCTTCAAAATTAACTCCGACAGCAAACTGATCTGTATCCAGACGCTGCATATCATCTTCCTGCGCAGTACGATGCGACATTCCAAAAGCAGCATAAAACATTGCTTCTAAAAGATTGGTCTTCCCCTGAGCATTTTGGCCATAAAAAATATTGACCATAGAAGTAATATTTAAACAGCATTCCTGATAGTTTCTGAAATTAACGGCATAGAGTCTTGTTACTCGCATAAATTATTCCGTTACAACGCTTATTTCGATCTGTTCATCCAGAACAACAATATCATGAGGAAAAACTTTTTTACGTTTTTCCGTAACGACAACGCCGTTCAATGTAACCACTCCTGCGGCAATAGCTTCATGAGCCTGGCCGCCGGACTCTAAAATGCCGGCATATTTTAAAAGATTGGAGATCGTAATAAACTCAGTATTGATACCAACGGTTATTTTTTCCATTTTTTACCTTCTTTTTAAAATACGACTCTGACAGGCGTAACAATATAAATATAATTACTTTCAGTAGTCGGTTTGATGCAGACAGGGCTCAAAGAAGTATTCAGCTCCATTGTAGCCTGTTCATCAGCCAGATTTTTTAAAATATCGATGATATATTTGGAATTAAAAGCAACATTGATCGCTTCGCCCTGAGTCTGACATTCGATAACTTCACGGCCTTTGCCAACATCAGGACTGCTGGAGCTGACGACGATCTCATTATTGCCGACGCTGACTTTAATAATACTGTAATCGCCATCGCTGGAGAATAAAGAAACACGTTCTACGGCTCCTGCAAGTTCTTTAACATTAAACAGGGTTTTGATATTAAAGGCAGGCGGAATAACTCTGCGATAATCCGGGAACTTACCTTCGATAAGACGTGAAACGATCACTACTTTTTCGATCTGAACCATGATCTGGTTATTTAAGAGCGAAAGCTTGACTTCCTGAGGCAATTCACTTGTTAAGTTACGCGCGATCTCACTTAAAACTCTGGAAGGAATGATCATCGACATTGCTTCGCTGCTTTCCTGCTCCATAGTTTTGATCGATAAACGGTGAGTATTAGTACCGACAAAAGTTATTTTACCATCCTGAAGTTCCACTAAAATACCGGTAAATAAAGGTCTGGCTTCGTCTGTAGAGCAGGCAAAAATAGTCTTTTTGATCAGTTCCTTGATTTTTTCATCTTCCAGTACGATCTGTTTATCAGCGTTGAATTCAGGGAATTTAGGATAATCGTCTTCATTCATCAGTAAAAGCTGAAAATCAGATTTATCGGACTGAACATTGATAGTTTTTTCTTCTTTATTTTTTAAGATAGTAACATTTTCACCGGGAAGTTTTCGCATCAATTCTGAAAAATGCTTGGCTGAAACTACTATTTCACCTTTTTCCTGAATTTCCGCTTCAATGCTGCAAGCTATGGCCATATTCAGATCCATTGCCTGGATCTCTAAAATATTATCATCTGCGATTAAATGAATACCGGAAAAGATAGGAGTACTAGGTTTGGAAGAAATAGCTCTTTGAACTGTTTGGATTGCTTTGTTAAGGTTAGTTGTTTTACAGGTAAAAATCATGTTATACAGACCTCCATCTTTTTTATTATTGCTATATTAATTTAAAATCTTAGTAGACGTCGTAGTAGGGAGTGTGAATATGTGGAAACAGCTTACAAACGCTGACAACAGCATTTATAAAACTTGTTGATAGAAATGTGGATATTTGGGAAAATTAATGCACATTATCAACAGTTTTAAGATTCCTGTTTTTTATTAACTTCTTATCCACAGAAATCATACAACTTATCCACAGAAACTGTAGATAAGTATAATATAATAGTAGAATTTTGAAAGTTATTGTTTTAGTTTATCTGTCAGATAAGTAATAGTTTTTTCACAATTGGGATCTTCTTTAATTTTTTTAGCTATTTTTTCATAAGCGTGAATGACAGTTGTGTGATCGCGCCCGCCAAAAAATTCACCGATTCTTGGATAGGAAAAATCTGCCATTTCACGACACAGATACATGGCTATCTGCCTTGGATAGGCAATATTCTGCGTTCGTTTTTTGGTGAAAAATTCTTCTTTTTTGATTTTAAAATAGTCAGCGGTTACCTGAAGGATATCATCGAAAGTGACCTGTTTATTTTTAGTACTGGTACCCATGGCATCAAGAATTTTCTTGGCCAGATCTATCGTGATCGGACTGCCCATCAGAGAGGCATATGCTACTATTTTGGTATAAGCGCCTTCTATTTCACGAATATTGGTATCAATACTGGATGCAACCAGCGAAATGACATCGTGGGGGATAGAGATATTTTCTGATTCTGCTTTTTTTCTTAAAATAGCTATTCTTGTTTCCAGATCCGGTGATTGAATATCGGCCAGCAGGCCTGATTCGAAACGTGAACGTAATCTGTCTTCCAGAGTTTCGATTTCACGAGGCAGCCGGTCACTGGAAATAATGATCTGTTTATTTGCTTCGTATAAGGTATTGAATGTATGGAAAAATTCTTCCTGCGTCATTTCCTTATTTTTTAGAAATTGAATATCGTCGATGATTAAACAGTCTATATTACGATATTTTTTTCTAAAGGCGTCGGTATTTTTATTTTGAATAGAATTGATTATCTCGTTGGTGAATTTCTCACTGGAAATATATAATATTTTCATTTTGGGATCGTTCATTTTTATCTGATTGCCGATCGCATGCATCAGATGTGTTTTACCGAGGCCTACACCGCCGTAAATAAAAAGAGGGTTATAGGCTTTAGCCGGATTTGAAGCTACTGCCTGGGCTGCCGCATAAGCAAATCTATTGGAATTACCTATAACGAAAGTTTCAAAAATATATTTTGGATTAAGATTGCTCTGAATATCTTCTTCAAAAAGATCCTGCTGTGTAAAATTGTTTTTTAACGGCGGTAAAACAGTTGCTGCAGGTGAAGAAACTGTTTTAGTATCCATCACAGCAGTTTCTGCTGCAGCTGCAGTAATATCTTCAGATTTCAGGTCCAGATTTTCGATTTTAAATTGCAGATTTGTACCGGTAATGCTGGATAACATACCTTCAATGACTGTAGTATATGTTTCTTCAAGCCATTTTTTTGTGAAATTATTTTTGGCGCCTACTTTTAAGTAGGTATCTGTTATTTCCAAGGGTATCAGAGGTTTGATCCAGGCGTTATAAACATTTTCACTGGTAGATTCGTGAAATTTTTCCAGGAATTTTACCCAAACCTCCGCTAAATCATACGAACTCATAAAATACATCCTTCCTGTGGCTGCTTGCAAACGGCTTGTAAGGCGTTCAAATAATGTTTCGAAACAAAAAATAATAGTAAGGCTTATAAAAAATCCTACAGTCGTCTTTATGTGGCTGTAAAATATAAAAAATGGCATAGTAAGACTATTATTACT
Source organism: uncultured Phascolarctobacterium sp. (assembly GCF_958349595.1). NCBI lineage: Bacteria > Bacillati > Bacillota > Negativicutes > Acidaminococcales > Acidaminococcaceae > Phascolarctobacterium > uncultured Phascolarctobacterium sp. The sequence continues at coordinate 18,057 of NZ_CATWDQ010000013.1, forward strand.
ATCACTATATTTTATCAAAATTAAGAGTTATTAGCAATTTTTAATTGTGAAGAAAATTTTGAATGAGGGAAAATAATAAAAATTTCTCGAACTAAGTGCTTTATTCTTGACACTTGAAGTTGTTTCTAATATAATTTCTGTAGCTATCAATTCAAATCAATATAGAATTTGATAAAACTAGTGAGTGGTAAGGAGGTAAGATTTCATGAAACGTACTTTTCAACCTAACAACCTTAGAAGAAAAAGAACCCATGGTTTTAGAGAAAGAATGAAAACTTTGGGCGGTCGTCAAGTTCTCAAAAGAAGACGTGCTAGAGGCAGAAAGAAATTGTCTGCATAATATCATAAAAATAGGCCGCGAGAGTGGCCTATTTTTTCCATGCGGGCAGGTGCAAGAATTTGGAACTAAGAAAAAAGTTCACTTTTCCTAAAAAAAATCGAATCAAGTCTAAAGCCGGTTTTCAGTTGGTGTATACTACCGGCCGTTCTGTCGTTGACAGTTTATCTGTCCTCTATGTTTTGCCTTTAGACGCGGAAGGGCCCAAGATTGGTTTTGCTGTCGGTAAAAAAATTGGTAATGCCGTAGTACGCAATCGTGTCAAAAGGATGATGAGAGAAGTGTTTCGTCATCATAAATCGGAATTGCTGATGAATGTACAGCTTATTTGGGTAGCCCGTAAAAAGCTGGCTACCGCAGATTTAAAAACTTATGATCGAGTATTTATGCGTTTAGCTAAAAGAGCCGCTTTGTTGAAGTAAGGTGAATTTCTGTGAAAACATTGATGATTGTTTGTATCCGTTTTTATCAGTTATTTATTTCACCGTTATTTCCGCCTACGTGCAGGTTTTATCCTACATGTTCTCAATATGCCATTGAAGCGATCCGTAAAAAGGGCGCTTTAAAAGGAGGCTGGCTGGCAGTTAAAAGGATTGCCAAATGTCATCCTTTCCATCCGGGCGGTTATGACCCTGTTAGTTAACAACTTGATAATGCAAATTAAAGTAGTACATATATACACTAACCTCTAAGGAGTGATATCTTGGATTTTCTCAGCAATATTGTTCAGCAGGTCATTACAGTACTTTATAATATGACTGCTACTGTTGGTTTACCAAATTATGGTCTGGCGATTATTATTATGACGATCATCGTTAAAATACTGTTGTATCCTTTAACGAAAAAACAGATCGAATCTACTAAAGCTATGATGGCTATGCAGCCTAAAATGAAAGCTATTCAGGAAAAATATAAGAACGATAAACAGCGTTTGAATATGGAATTGGCTAACCTTTATAAACAGGAAAATGTCAATCCTTTGGCAGGCTGCCTGCCTTTATTGGTACAAATGCCGATCATGATCGGTATTTTCTATGGCATCCGTGATTTTCATTATGTTGGACCGGCTAATTTCTTATGGATCCAAAGTATTTCCAATCCTGATCCAATGTATATCCTGCCGGTTTTATCAGCTTTGACTACTTTTGTGCAGTCTAAACAGACGATGCCGGATACTTCTTCAGCACAGAATAAAATGATGCTGTATTTTATGCCGCTCTTTATCGGTTATATCAGTTTTAGCTTCCCGGCAGGCCTGGTGCTTTACTGGGTCGTAATGAACCTGATGCAGATCGGTCAGCAGGCATTGATGAACAAGGCTACTGTAAAATAATTGCTACAGGAGGCGAAAAAGATGGGTTTCCTCGAAAAAACAGGAAAAAATGTTGATGAAGCTTTGGAACAGGCTTTAAATGAGTTAAAAACTACTCGTGATAAAGTAAATATTGAAGTTGTCGAAGAAGCAAAAAGCGGTTTATTCGGTTTATTTTCTAAAAAAGCCAAAATTCGCGTTACTTTAAAAGATGCTGCTGCTAAGATCAGTGATGTCGTTGAAGAAGCTTTGGATAATATCAAAGCGGATGTCCAGGCCGGCAAAGAAGAATATAAAAGCACAGCAGCACCAGCTGATCCGGAAACTGCAGTCAAAAAAGAATTTGTGATCGATGAAGAAGCAGTTCAGGCCGGTAAGGAATTTTTACAGAAAATTTTCCTCTCAATGAAAATTGAGGTGGTTATGGAAAAATTCGTCAATAAAGCTGACGGTACTGTTACTTTAAAACTGCATGGGCCGGATATGGGGATCCTGATTGGTAAACATGGCCAGACCCTGGATGCTCTGCAATATCTGACCAATCTTGTTGCCAATAAAAATTCCAGTGAAAGAATCCGTCTCATCATCGACGTTGAAGATTACCGGGAACGGAGAATCGAAACTTTGAGCCGTCTGGCTGTACGTCTGGCTGACAAAGTTAAACGTAATGGTGAAAGAGTCGTTCTTGAACCGATGAATCCGCATGAAAGAAAGATCATTCATATGGCTTTACAGAATGATCGCCGTATCACTACTTTGAGCGAAGGCGAAGAACCTTATCGTAAAGTAGTGATCGAATTAAAAAAATAATTTGTGTCTGAGACCCAGTAATTTATGTTACTGGGTTTCTCTATTGGAGAGTAATTATGGTAAAGAAGCATCCTGTTGCGGAAACTGGCGATACGATCAGCGCTGTTATTACGGCTTTAGGCGAAGGCGCAGTGGGCATAGTCCGTATCAGCGGCAATGAAGCAGCAGCTATCGGAGATAAAATGTTCCAGTCGGTATCAGGTAAAAAACTGACAGAGCATGCATCACATCTGCTGGTTTATGGACACGTAGTTGATGAAGCAAATAATAAAATAGACGAAGTGCTCGCTGTTTATATGCGGGGACCGCGTTCTTATACTGCTGAAGATGTGGTGGAGATCCAAAGTCATGGCGGTCTGCAGTCTTTAAAAACCATACTGGGTTTAACTTATAAACTGGGCGCGCGCCCGGCCGAACCGGGAGAGTTTACGAAAAGAGCTTTTTTAAATGGGCGGATCGATCTGATCCAGGCGGAAGCGGTAATGGATATTATCAAATCCCGCAGCGAAGCATCTTTAAAAATGGCAGTACGCCAGCAGGACGGTCAGCTGTCCAAAAAGATCAAAGGCCTGCGCCGGAATTTACTGGATCTTGTCGTTAATTTGGAAGCGGTTATCGACTACCCGGAAGATGATATTGAAGAAATAACTTTTCATACGGTCAGCGAAGGTATGGAAAAAGTAAAACAGGAACTGGAATACCTGATGCAGCATGCCCATACCGGGAAAATATTACGTGAAGGATTGCAGACAGTTATTGTCGGCCGTCCTAATGTAGGAAAATCAAGTCTTTTAAATGCCCTGCTGAGTGAGGAACGGGCCATAGTTTCAGAATATGCCGGTACTACGCGCGATGTGATCGAAGAACAGCTGCTCTTGGGCAGCGTACCTTTGGTTTTAGTCGATACGGCCGGTATCAGGCAGACTGAAGATTATGTGGAGCAGATCGGCGTTGCCAGAAGTAAAGAACGTCTGGATAAAGCAGAACTGGCAGTAGTCGTCTTAGACGGCTCGCAGACTTTGACTGAAGAAGATGAAGAAATTTTACATGCGGTCGAAGGCAAGCCATGTGTTATAATAGTAAACAAAGGTGACCAGCCGCAGGTCAATGATCTGGCAGCTTTGCAAAAACGGTTTGGCGCAGACAGAGTACTGCTTTTATCTGCTAAGACCGGCGGCGGGCTGGAACAGTTTACGGCCTGGCTGCAAAATTATGTTTATGGCTCGGAGCATGCTTTGGCAGGCGGCGCTTATGTACAGAACGCACGTCATGAAAAACTGCTGCGTGAAGCCTTGCTCAGTGTGGAAGAAGCCATAAGGGCAGCCGCTTCGATGCTTCCTTATGATTGTATCGTTATCGATCTGCATAAGGCGATAGCTGCGATGGGTTCGATCACTGGTGATACTCTGCAGGACGAAATCATTAACGAGATCTTTTCAAAATTCTGCGTTGGGAAATAAGAGTTGAGTTTGTAGGTGACAGAATGTATATTACTGATAATTATGATGTCGTCGTTATTGGTGCGGGCCATGCCGGAGTAGAAGCGGCTCTGGCTGCCGCACGCATGGGCGGCAGGACACTGCTGGCGACGTTGTCTTTGGATAATATTGCGTTGATGCCCTGTAACCCTTCCGTCGGCGGGCCTGCTAAGGGACATTTAGTGCGCGAGATCGATGCCTTGGGCGGGCAAATGGGTCTGACTGCTGATGAAGCCTGCATCCAGATGCGGCTTTTAAATACCGGCAAAGGTTACGCTGTCCACGCTTTAAGAGCGCAGGCAGATAAGCCCTTTTACCATACGCTGATGAAGCAGGTCGTAGAAAATCAGGAAAATTTAGACGTCAAGCAATTGATGATCGATAAATTGTTAGTCGAAAATGGCGCCGTAGTGGGCGTGGAAGCCGAGACAGGCGAAGTTTTTGAAGCGAAATGCGTTATTCTGGCTACCGGCACCTATCTGCGCGGCCGTATAGTTTACGGTCAGGTCAATTATGAATCAGGTCCTAACGGACTGCGCTCAGCCAATAAACTGTCATCCTCTCTGCTGGAGTATGGAGTAGAACTGATGCGTTTTAAAACAGGTACGCCGGCGCGTATCGACGCCCGCAGCCTGGATTACAGTAAAATGGAAGCCCAATACGGCGATGAACAGGTGCGTAATTTTTCTTTTATGAGTACGATCACGGAAAGAAAGCAGGTTCCCTGCTGGCTGACCTATACCAATGCGGCTACTCATAAGATCATCCGTGATAATCTGCACCTGTCAGGAATGTTCAATGGTATGATCGAAGGCGTCGGGCCGCGCTACTGTCCTTCTATTGAGGCAAAGATCGTACGTTTTGCCGATAAAGAACGGCATCAGCTATTTGTCGAGCCGGAAGGTCTGCGGACTAATGAAATGTATGTGCAGGGAATGTCTTCGTCTTTGCCGGCACATGTGCAGCTGCAGTTTATGCAGACGATACCCGGGCTGGAAAACTGCCGGATGATGCGTGCCGGTTATGCTATCGATTATGACTGCCTTGATCCGCTGCAATTAAAAACAACTCTGGAACATAAGGCTATCAGCGGACTTTTTTCTGCTGGGCAGGCCAATGGCACCAGTGGCTATGAAGAAGCTGCGGCGCAGGGTCTGCTGGCTGGCGTCAATGCCATGCAGAAGATCCGGGGCAAAGAGCCGCTGCTTTTAAGCCGCAGTGACGGCTATCTGGGTGTTCTGATCGACGATCTGGTAACAAAGGGAACGAACGAGCCTTACCGCATGATGACTTCGCGTGCTGAATACCGGCTGCTGCTGCGGCAGGATAATGCTGATCTGCGGTTGACGGAAAAAGGCAGGGCTGTTGGTCTGGTAGACGATGCCCGTTATGAAGCCTTTACTGCCAAGCGCAGCTTACTGGAACGGACTTTGCAGACGTTGGGCAGTACACATTTGCCGCCTAATGCAGAGGTACTGGCGAAATTGGCAGAACTGGGAACGGCGCCGATCCGTTCGGGAATGTCGCTGCTGGATCTGCTGCGGCGCAGTGAAATGACTTATGAAAAATTGAGACAGGCTTTTGCAGTGCCGGACTTGCCGGGGGTAGTTGCCGAGCAGGTAGAGATTTTTGCCAAATATGAAGGCTATATCAATAAACAAAAACAGGAAGTTGAAAAAGCATTAAAGTTGGAAAATAAAAAAATACCGGCAGCTGTTGATTATCTGAGCATCAAAGAGCTGTCTTCTGAAGCGGCTGAAAAGCTGGCTAAAGTCAAACCGACTTCTATCGGGCAGGCTTCACGTATTTCCGGTGTTTCTCCTGCTGATGTCAGTGTTTTGATGATCGCTTTAGAAGTCATGCGCAGGAAGGAACAGCAATCATGAATTTTGCAGAGATAATGCGCCTAAAGGGACAGGAAGCAGGGCTGAGCTTTACAGACCGGCAGCTGGAGCAATTCAGTATTTATTATGAGCTGCTTGTAGAAACAAACAAAGTAATGAATCTGACGGCGATCACAGAACCGGAAGAAGTAGCTGTAAAGCATATGATCGATTCTTTGCTGGCCTTTGATGAGAAGCTGTTTACTGGAAAAATTTTGGCCGATGTCGGTACCGGGGCAGGCTTTCCGGGGATACCATTAAAGATCTACTGTCCTTCTTTAAAGGTGACGCTGATCGATTCGCTGGCTAAAAGGCTGAATTTTTTAGAGACAGTTATTGACGGGTTGGGGTTAAAAGGCATCCGCTGCGTGCATTTACGGGCCGAGGATGCCGGCAGAGACCCGCAGCATCGTGAAAAATATGATCTGGTAACGGCGAGGGCCGTGGCCAGGCTCAGCGTTTTGGCTGAATACTGCCTGCCCTTAGTCAAAACAGGCGGCAGCTTTATTGCTCTGAAAGGCAGCAAATATCAGGAAGAAATCGCTGCTGCCGGTAAAGCGCTGCAGCTTTTAGGCGGGCGTCTGGTAAACGCTGAAGCCGTAAAACTTCCAGGACTGGATGATGGACGTGCTATTGTGAAAATAGCCAAGCTGAAAACTACTCCTAAAGCGTATCCGCGTAAAGCGGGTTTACCTGACAAACAGCCCCTGGAATAAATAGTGGAGGTTAAGTTTATGACAGTTGATGATGGATTTTCTGTTTTAGAAGCAGGACGTACGGAAATGGGGACTAAGCACAGCAGCAAAGCGATCGAGGTCGTGCGAGTGCCTGTGGCTAAGGTCATACCTAATCCCTATCAGCCTCGCAAAACCTTTGATGAAGAAGGTCTGCAGGATCTGGCAGCTTCGATTGCCCAATATGGCGTTTTACAACCGCTTTTGGTTGCGCCTATGGAAGATGGCAGCGGCAATTATCTGCTTATTGCCGGCGAGCGGCGGCTGCGTGCTTCCAAAATGGCGGCACTGGGTGAGATCCCTGTTATTATCAGTGATTATACCCAGCAGCAGATAGCGGAGATCGCTTTGATCGAAAACCTGCAGCGTGAAGATCTGCATTATTTGGGAGAAGCCGAAGGCTACGAAATGCTGATGAACGAATTCCATCTGACTCAGGATTCTATGGCTGCCAGAGTTGGTAAAAAGCAGTCTACTATTGCTAATAAGCTGCGTTTGCTGCGTTTGCCGCAGGCTGTGCGTGAAGCTCTGCGCAAAAACGGACTGACGGAACGGTATGCCAGAGTTTTGCTTAAATTGCCGACAGAAGCAGAGCAGCTGCAGATCGTAGAAGCGATTGTAAAAAATAATCTCAGTGTGCGGCAGACAGAAGAATATGTCAAAAAATATCTGGAAGCCGGAGCAGGAGAAGTAACGCCTAAGAAAAAACGTCTAGTGATCGTTAATGATGTGCGTATTTATCTGAACAGCATCAAGCAAATCGTTTCTACGATCAAAGATGTCGGTATTCCCGTATCGATGGAACAGGATGTTGAAGACGGCGATGTGCTGGTGACTTTAAGGATCCGCAATACAAAGAAACCCAAAGAACCGCGGTTATTTTGATTTTACTGAAGCAGTGGTCTGCAAAAAGGCCGCTGTTTTTCTTTATCTGTTTATAAGAATATTTCTGTACAAATCCGGCGGATGTAGTAAAATAGAAATAAGGTGACAGGAGAATAAGGGAGGGGTAATTCTATGGATTATAATGAAGTTTTACAAACAGCACGTACAAAGATCGGTACTAAATGTAAGGCTTGCCCGGTCTGCAACGGTGTAGCCTGCAGAAATACGATGCCGGGACCAGGAGCCAAGGGTGTAGGCGATACAGCTATCCGTAATTATCAGAAATGGCAGGAGATCCGTGTCAATATGGATACGCTGTGTGAAAAAAAGCAGATCGATACCAGTCTGGAGCTGTTTGGCAAGCAGTTTCGCTATCCTTTTTTTGCAGGTCCCGTCGGAGCGGTGGCAATGCATTACAGCGATGTTTATAGTGACGTGACTTATAATGAGGTGCTGGTGTCCGCCTGTGCGGAAAATGGTATTGCCGCTTTTACAGGCGACGGGCTGGACAGTAGCGTGATGGTGGCGGCAACACAGGCTATCAGCGCCGTCAATGGACAGGGTATTCCTACAGTCAAACCCTGGAACCTGGAAACGATTCAGGAAAAGCTGGCGCTGGTGCGGCAGGCAGGAGCCTTTGCCGTAGCTATGGATATTGATGCGGCAGGGTTGCCGTTTTTGCAGAATATGACGCCGCCGGCAGGCAGCAAATCTGTTGAAGAACTGGCAGAGATCGCACACATGGCAGGAGTACCGTTTATCGTCAAAGGTATTATGACGGGCAAAGCGGCTTTAAAAGCGCAGCAGGCCGGCGCGCAGGCCATCATTGTTTCTAATCATGGCGGACGCGTGCTGGACCAGTGTGCCGCAACGGCAGAAGTATTGCCGGAGATAGCAGAGGCAGTAGACGGAAAAATGAAAATTATTGTGGACGGCGGTATCCGCAGTGGCGTGGATATTTTTAAAGCACTGGCCTTAGGAGCCGACGCTGTCGTTATAGCCAGACCTTTTGTGACGGCTGTTTTTGGCGGCGGTAAAGAAGGGGTCAGGATATACATCGAAAAGCTGTCTGCTGAACTGAAAGATACCATGGCGATGTGCGGGGCGTTTTCTCTGCGTGAGATAACTGCTGAGATGGTGCGCCATAATTAACGGCTCATCAAGGCAGAAGCATTGTCAAGAGGATGTTTCACGTGAAACATCCTCTTTTTACTAATAACACAAGCGAACAGAGGAAAGCATAATGGAAATAATAAAAATCACAGAACGGGAACCGGAACTGCTGGAAGCATTGGTGCTTATTTGGGAAGATTCGGTGCGTCAGACCCATACTTTTCTGGAAGAAGCTGATATTGAAGCCTTACGACCGCTGGTGCGCCAGGGTCTGGAATTTATTCCGGAATTGTGGGTGCTGAAAGCTGCGGACAATGTTTATAAAGGTTTCATGGGTATCGATGGGAAAAAACTGGAAATGCTCTTTATTGAAAGCAGTATGCTGGGGCAGGGCGGGGGTTCAAAATTGTTAGACCACGCTGTCAGCAGGCTTGGCGTTACAGAAGTAGATGTTAACGAGCAGAATCCTCAGGCCTATGGTTTTTATCAAAAGTACGGCTTTAAAAAATATGCGCGCTCGGAGCTGGATGGACAGGGGAAGCCGTTTCCAATTTTGCATCTCAGGTGTCTGCCAGGGCAAGGGCAGAAATAATAAAGAAGGAAGGTAGAGATTGATGAAATTTCAGGCAGCATTGCTGGTTGTGGCCGATATGGAGCGCTCAGTCAAATTCTATAAAGAGGTTTTAGGACTGAGAGTTACTATGGATCTGGGTGCGAATGTTACGTTGACAGGCGGAGTGGCTTTGCAGACTAAGGAAAGCTGGTGTGAATTTATCAGTAAGGATGCTCAAAGTATAAATTTTGGCGGTAATGCTGCGGAACTGTACTTTGAAGAAGATGCTTTTGATGAGTTCCTCGAGAAACTGGCAGCAATGAAAGGACTTGTTTATGTTCATCCTGTGCGGGAGCACAGCTGGGGTCAACGGGTGGTCCGTTTTTACGATCCGGACAGGCATATTCTGGAGGTCGGCGAAAACATGAAGTCTGTCTGCAGAAGATTTCTTGACAGTGGTATGACAGTAGAAGCGGCTGCGAGAAGAATGGATGTCCCGGAAAAATTTATTCGCGCCTGTACGAGATAAAATTGGAAGGTGAATAGAGGATGTTAACAATAGAAATATTGCCGATGGAAAAAGTTGGTGCCTTGAAACCTATGTTGATGGAGCTGGCCGACCACCACAATCAGGTCGCTGTAAATTTTCAGGGGCTATATCCTCTGCTCAATATTGACGAAAAGATACAAATCCTGCAGCAGGGTATCGGAGCAGGGAATACTGTTGCCGCTATTCTGAGCGATGGAAGTAACTGGCAGGGTTTTTGCGTTTTTTCACATACTGGCGGCTGCGGCAGTATCGACTATCTTTATATCAGACAAGCGCTGCGCGGACAGGGCGCCGGTAAATTGCTGATGCAGTGGATGCTGGAGCAGCTGGGACAGCTGCGGCTTACTTTGTTAGAGCTGAAGGTGGTTGTGGGCAATGAACAGGCTGTCCGTTTTTATGAACAATATGGTTTTACTGCCAGGACGGTGACTTTGGCTAAAAGAATCTAACAGATATTGTTGTTTGCAGAAAAGCAGTGGTAAATAAAGAAAATGGAGTGGCGGGCTGATGAAAGCTAAAAGGACAGTGCCGTTCTTAATAACTGAGCGGCTGGAATTTTCTCTGCTGGAACCTGGTGATCTGGCGGAGCTGGAAATACTGCTGGGCGATCCGGAGGTCATGTATGCCTGGGAGCATGGCTTTACTAAGGCGGAGGTACAGGACTGGCTGAAAGAAAATCTTCGCCGTTATGCCGCAGATGGTTATAGTTACTGGGCTGTCCGATTAAAAAGTGATGGCAGCTTTGTTGGTGTGATGGGAATTTTGAAGGAGCAGGCAGCAGGCGAAGTTTGTATCGGGATAGGTTATATTCTGCACAGGAAATACTGGCGGCAGGGTTATGCAGGAGAAGGCGCGGCGGCTTTGTGTCAATATGCTTTTCATAAAATGCAGCTGCAAACCTTGACGGCGCAGATCAGAACGAATAATTTTGCCTCACAGCATGTTGCTGAAAAACTGGGCCTGAAAGTAAAACGCAGGTTTATAAAAAGCTACCGCAGTCAGGAAATGCCGCATTTTCTTTATACCATTGAACGTGACATTTGGCTGCAGGACGCGCCGGACAGCCTGGCTGTGCTGCTGGTGACAGAAGCGAAAAAAGATTTTTTACAATTACTGCTTTTAGGCGACGAAGATGAGAAAATGCTGGATAAGTATCTGGAACGGGGAGAGCTGTTTGCTTTATATAAGGGCGGTCTGAAAGCAACGGTTGTCGTAACCAGGGAAAAGAAGACGGTATTTGAAGTTAAAAATCTGGCAGTCTGGCCGCAGGAGCAGCGCCGGGGTTATGGACGCTTTTTAGTGACAGAAATGTGCCGTTTGTATAGCCGCTGGGGAACAAAAATGCTGGTCGGCACAGGTGATGTCCCCTGGACGTTGCATTTTTATGAAGCCTGTGGATTTAAGAGAAGCTACATTGTAAAAGACTTTTTTACAGATAATTATCCTCAGCCAATTTTTGAAAAGGGCAGACAGTTAAAAGATATGATTTATCTGGAACGGTCTTTAAAGACGGTGTGACTGATGAAAGAGTAGGAGCGATATGAAAAGTTTTAGCATTATCAGAGCAGAGGCAGAGGATTTAGAAAGCATTTTGCAATTACAATATTTGGCATATCGGAGTGAGGCCCTGTTATTGGGGGATGAGGATATTCCTCCGCTTAGGCAAACTCTGGCTGAAGTACAGCAAGAATTTGCACGGGGCGTGATTTTAAAACTTGTCGATCAGACAGGTAGAATAATCGGTTCGATTCGCGCACAGAAGCAGGAAGACAGTGTATATATTGGAAAATTGATGGTGCATCCTGCCTATCAGAGGCAGGGGTTAGGCGGCCGCTTGCTGCAAGAGATTGAGCGTACTGTTGTGGGAAGGCGTTATGAGCTTTTTACGAGCAGCAGGAGTATGAGAAATTTACTGCTGTATGAAAAGGCTGGTTACAAGAGTTTTAAAGAACAACAGGCACGTGAAAATTTGACGCTGGTATTTTTGCAGAAAGATGTGACAGACTCTGCAAGATGATATATAGATCAAATGAACCGTAGGCAAAAAAAAGAGATGTTTCACGTGAAACATCTCTTTTTGCTTTATGCAGTTATCTGGTAACCGTTGGTGCTTAAGGCCGTAACGGTTTTGTCTAAGTGAGCCGCCTTGATCAGGATATAGTCGGTATTATATGTAGAAACGGCAAAAATACTGATACCGGCTTCTGCCAGCAGGCCGGAAATTTTAGCGAGGATACCTACCAAACCAAAATCAAGTGTGCCGCAGATCTTCAGGGCGCGCCAGCCGCGTTCGCATTGCAGCACTGCCGCAGGAAGATCGGCTTCGGGGCAGACCAGTGAAAGTTCATCAGCTGTTTTGCTGAAAAAATATAAGGGCAGCTGCCAGTTTATCTGTGAGGTATCCTGCAGCTGGCATACGGCAAAGGTCTGAGGTAAAAGCTGTAATTGCATACAAAGACTTCCTTCCATATGATCTTAACTTAAGTATAAGCAGTTCAGACGATTACTGCAAATTTATTTGTCAGTAAAGACCTGCCGGGCAACGGCAACAGCATTCAAGACCTTGGGGAAACCTGTGTAGGGGATGCAGTGCAGCAAAGCTTCAAGGATTTTTTCTTTTTTTACGCCGACATGTAATGCTGCCCGGATATGTACCCGGAGCTGCGCTTCACAGCCGCCGGACGTTAAAAGGCTTACCAGTGTCAGCAGTTCCCGTTCCTGCAGGCTGAGACCGGGGCGGGCATAGATTTGGCCAAAAGCGAATTCTACGATATAGCGACCCAGATCAGGGGCGATGTCGTTTAGACTTTCGATGACCTTGATACCTGCCGCACCGTCGATTTTCTTTAAATTTTGCATTCCTGTTGTAAAATGAGTATCATACATTTACTTTCACCTCCAAAATGATTACAATTGAAGTATAAGTTTTAGACTATACTCTAAGTCAAGGGCTGAGGATAAAAAATGAAAATCGGTGCATTTGCGGAATTAACAGGCATCAGTGCCTATACCTTAAGGTATTATGAAAAAAAGGGCTTACTGGCTGTGCAGCGTGATCAAAATGGCTGCCTCAATTATATGGAAGCGGATAAGGAATGGGTACAGTTTTTATGTAAATTAAAAGCAACCGGGATGCTGCTGCGTGATATAAAAAACTATGCCCGGCTGCGTTATGCAGGGGCCGGTACTATTGCCGAACGCTTAGAGCTGCTGCTTGCGCATCAGGAGTTCGTAGCGGGAGAAGTAAAAAAATGGCAGCAGTACAGCGAAAACCTGCAGGATAAAATAAACGTGTACCGGCAGCAGCTATTGCAGCAGGGCGGGGAGCAGATATTGAAATAACAGGATGCGTATGTTATAATGACGGCAATTAAAAAGTAGAGAGCTTAATTCTTTGTCACCGGATGAAGAAAATAACTAAGTGTTCAAGTTTACGCCGTAGGTCTGGAAGGTGTAGATTTGGGCACTTTTTTACTGAGGGAGCAGGCAAATGATAAAAATTTATAATTGTTTATGTGCAGAAGCCAGGAATATCAGAGAGCAGGTTTTTGTGGAAGAACAGGGCTTTGAAAATGAATTTGACGAACTTGATGCACAGGTACCGCATGCGGTTTTATTTATGGACGGGCAGGCTGTTGCCACAGGCAGGTTACTGCCGGGAGAGCAGCAGGGTGAATTTGTCATTGGCCGGGTAGCTGTTTTGCAGGAGTATCGGGGCAGGCATTTAGGGGAACAGATCATGCTGGCTTTGGAAGAAGAAGCTCGCAGAGCGGGTGGAAAGAAAATAAGCCTGTCAGCTCAGTGCCGTGCCAGCGGTTTTTATCAGACTTTAGGGTATGCGGAACGGGGCGCGGTATATTTAGATGAATTTTGTCCGCATATTTTGATGGAAAAGGTTTTGTAAAGTAAAACGCATATCTAAATAAAATTACGGTAAAACAGATTTTTATTGAATATGTGGATAAAGCTGTGGGTTCTGTTGATAAAAACACCGGAAATTAGCGGTTCAGGCCGCTGCCGGCAGCCTTCGAGCTATAGACAGCACGGGCAGCCGCAGTTTTAGCTGTGATGTTTCACGTGAAACATTTTTAGGAAAAGAGCTTTGAAAATACTTAAAAAGGGAAAGAAAGTGAGTGATTTTTAGTTTTTACTATAGGTGAAACACATAATTTGTGATAAAATGGGAAACAGATGAAATGCAAATATTTTATTTGGAAGATAGTAAGGGTGAGGTGAAGATTTTGGTCAAGGTTATCGCTATTGCCAACCAAAAAGGCGGTGTCGGCAAAACTACGACGACTGTCAATTTAGCTGCCTGTCTGGCACAAAAAGGACGCAAGGTTTTATTGATAGATTCCGATCCGCAGGGCAATTCTACCAGTGGTTTGGGCTTTGATAAGCGTGATATCAAAAAGTGTATCTATGATACGCTGATCGACGATGTACCAATGAAGGAACTGATCATGCGCAGCGCTTATGAAAATTTGGACGTGCTGCCGGCGACGATCCAGCTGGCGGGAGCAGAGATCGAGCTGGTAAGCCTGATGAACAGGGAAGGACGCCTGAAGCGGGCTTTGGAACGGGTCAAGCATGACTATGATTATGTATTGATCGATTGTCCGCCGTCTTTGGGGCTGCTGACGATCAATGCGCTGACGGCGGCCAGTTCAGTGCTGATTCCGATCCAGTGCGAGTTTTATGCGCTGGAAGGCGTCAGCCAGCTGATGAACACTATTAAATTGGTACAGCGGAACCTTAATCCGGCCTTGAAGCTGGAAGGCGTAGTAATGACGATGTATGATGCACGGACCAATTTATCTACAGACGTCGTTGATGAAGTAAAAAAATATTTTGAAACAAAAATGTACAATACTATTATCCCCCGCAATGTGCGACTGAGTGAGGCTCCCAGCCACGGGCAGCCAGTCATTGTCTACGATCCCAAATCTAAAGGAGCAATGGTTTACCAGGAGCTGGCGCGGGAGGTGATCGGTGATGAATAAAAAAGGTCTGGGTAAAGGTCTGGGCGCAATTTTTGGCGATGCGGCAGGGCCGGTCGATACCGTTGTAGAACCTGTACGCAGCGATGAAGAGAAACAGGAGCTGCTGCTGAAAGATATCGTTCCTAATCCGCATCAGCCGCGGCAGGTTTTCGACGCCGAGAAACTGGCGGAATTAGTTGAATCCATCAAGCTGCATGGGGTCATCCAGCCGCTGGTGGTACGTAAACACGGCCGTAAGTATGAGATCGTCGCCGGTGAACGCCGCTGGCGTGCTTCGAAGGAAGCCAAGCTGAAAACGGTACCGGTGATCATTCGCGATTATGACGATGCAACGATGATGGAAATAGCGCTGGTCGAAAATATCCAGCGGCATGACCTTAATCCTGTAGAAGAAGCAGAAGGCATCAAACGTCTGATGACTGAGTGCAAGCTGACGCAGGAAGAGGCTGCTAAAAAGGTTGGCCGCAGCCGTACTGCGGTAGCAAATATACTGCGGCTGCTGAATCTGCCGCAGCAGATCAGGGAATATGTTTCACGTGAAACATTGACGATGGGGCAGGTTAAACCATTGCTGTCTCTGGATAATGAAAAGCAGCAGCTGGAAGTGGCGACGGCGATCATGGAAAGAGGCTGGAGTTCGCGGACCGTGGAAGATGTGGTCAAAGAGCTGAAGGCCGGGCGCAAGGTTAAGGTAGCTAAGGAAACCGTAACGGTGCTTGGCAGCAAGGCGCCTGCAAAGAAAGCAGGATCGGCAGCGCAGAAGGACGTTTTTGCCAGTGATTTCCAAAACCGTCTGGTGGAGTTATTGGGCACGAAAGTCAAAGTAGTTCCCAAAGATACCAGACAGGGTAAAATCGAGATCGAATATTATTCTCCGGAGGATCTGGAGCGCATCTATGATCTGCTGAACAAACCGGCACAGGAGCCGGTAAAAAGAAAGAAACCCTGGCTTTCTGTTTAAAATGAAGCAGGCTACATTGATGAGGGGAAGACGTAAGTGCAAAGAAGCCTGCAAGCGCAGCGCTTACCGGGAGGGGAGTTATGATCGGTTTGGGAACGCTGGTTAACTCCGGGTCGATTTTGATCGGAGCTGCCGCAGGATTGCTGCTGCGCCGCGGACTGCCTGAAAAATGGCAGGAAAGCATCATGCAGGGTGTGGCATTGTGCATCATTGTTATTGGCGTGCAGATGGCTTTTAAAAGTGAAAATATCATGGTGGTCATTTTCAGTATTGTTTTAGGAGCTATCGTTGGCGAAGCTGTTGATATTGATGCTAAACTGCAAAGCTTTGGTGACTGGATCGGCAGTAAGCTTATTGGCGGGCGTGATGCCGGAGCTGCCAAAGCGATCGGTGAAGGTTTTGTGGCAGCCAGCCTGATCTATTGTGTAGGTGCGATGGCTATTATCGGCAGCCTGCAGGACGGACTGAAAGGCGATACCACGATTTTGTTTGCGAAGTCGACACTGGATGGTATCATCGCGATCATCCTGACGGCTAACCTGGGTATCGGTGTCGCGCTGTCGGCAGTAAGCGTACTGTTGTATCAGGGGACACTGACGCTCTTGGCAGGTGTGCTGGAACCGGTATTGACTGCCGGTATTTTAAATGAAGTAACCGCTACAGGCGGAGTACTGATCATGGCGATCGGCGTCAATATGCTGAAGGTAGTGCAGATCCGTATTTCCAATCTGCTGCCGGCAGTACTTTGGGCAGGCGTCATCGTTACAGTTTTAGGTCTTTTATAAAGGGAGAAGAAAGAACAATGGAACAGATCAATCAAATTTTAAGCGGTAATCTGCTGATCATAGTAGCAGTATTGCTGGTATTGATAGTATTTTTGCTGGTGATGCTGGTAAAGATGAACAGTAAGCTGAGCAAGCTGCAGTGGAAGTATGATTATTTTACCAAAGGCACGACGATGGATCTGGATGAAGTACTTACCCAGACTCTGGAAGATGTGCGCAGCGCGGAAGCCCAAATAGCGGCTTTAGAAAAAAGCCGTGATGAGTTGAGACTGCGCCTGAAAAGCTGTGTGCAGAATCTGCGGGTATTAAGATATAATGCTTTTGATAATACCGGCAGTGACTTAAGTTATTCACTGGCGCTGGTTGACGAAGAAAATAACGGCGTCGTACTTTCCAGCATTTATGGCCGTGAAGAAAATCGCTGTTATGCCAAACCGGTGACAGCCGGAAAATCTCAGTATGTACTTTCTAAAGAAGAACAGGAAGTATTACAGCAAAAATAAGAAAAAAGCAAGTTCAAAAGTCATCGCTATAAATGACTTTTAAAGCCTGTCTGGCAAAAAACGAATACGTTGGCTCGTAAACGAGATAAAAAACGCTCACAATTGATTTGTGAGCGTTTTTTGTACTGGTTATTAAAATAGAGCTTAAAAAATTATTTGCAATCTTCACTAAGGCTTTTCTTGCCATATAAAGTTTTCAGGTCTGCCTGAGTATGTTGGTAGTTTTTGTTAGCGAGGGAATTTTCTGTTTTTAATGCAGGCAAATGAATCTGCATAATATCGGTCATGGTATCAAAAATAAGATCGTTAGTAAAATATGCATAACGATTCTGCTGGCAAGCGTCGATGACCTGTGGATTATTTTGGGCATAAGCTTCAGAAAAATAGGCGTAGAACGGAATATGCACCATATTAAATGTAAATCGTGAAGAATCATGGGCTAAGCCGGCATCAACATCATCGGCGTGATCAGAAAAATAAACCAGTCCCTGAAAGCCGGGCAGCTGTTCAATAAACTGAAAAAGATTCTGCATAACGTAATCGTTATAGAGAATGCTATTATCATAAGTATCGATATTTCTGCCTTTACCGGTATTGGACCAGCGCTGGAATTTGTGGGGATAACGCTCCTGATAAGAACCATGATTGCCCATGAGGTGAAGCACTACCAAAGTTTTGTCAGCTAGTGGTAATGTTTTTAAAACATCGACAAGACTAAGGTCATAACGGGTGGTCTGGGTAGTTTCGCCGAGATGGCCGTTAAGCCAGTATTGGGTTTGCGCCTGATCGGCAATTACGGATACCGGTGTGTCCCAGGCGCTGTATTTTACCTGATTGCTGATCCAGACAGTTTGAAACCCGGCAGCCTGGGCGACTTCGATAATAGAAGCGGCGTTTTCCAATGCTAAAGCATTATACTGATTTTTAGCAGTCAGCGCATAGGTAAGTACCGGAACGGTATGGCTGTGGCAGGCATAAGCGTTTTGAAAGAGAAAAAAGTTTTTCTGATCTGTCATGGAGTCAAGCCAGGGCGTTGTTGGTCGTTCATAACCATAAGCGGACATATGGTCTTTGTTCTGCGATTCACCGATGACTAAAAAGTAGACGCCGGAGGCGGAAGCAGAGTTCAGCTCTGTAAGGGCGGCAAGAGCTTTTTGACGGACGGCTTTCTGCTGCGCGAAGCTGTCATAATTATGTAAAGCTGTCTGTGTTTCACGAAAAATATTGACAAGAAAATTATCTGTGCTAAAAGCAAGCGTCCAAAGATTACCGGTGCTGATCAACACGAGCAGAAGGAGGGGCAGCAAGGTTATTTTAAGAGCAGTCAGTCGTTTGATAAAACAAGTCATCCAGGAAAGATAGGTTAAAATAAGTCCGATAAAAAGGACAAATGTAATAGTAGTAAAATTTGTCTGCAGGTATTCAAGGGCTTCGGAGGGATTTGTCTGGAGAAAGGCCAGAAGTGCAGCAGCATTTGGAAATTGTCCGCTGGCTGCGTAATAGCCCCAAACGAGAAGAGAGAAAATAAAGCAAAGGAACTGGAATAAAAAAGCTGGTAAGAAAAAAATCTTAGCGTAACGAGTATAGGAGGTATAGTAATATAAAAGGAAGCCGGTATTGGTTACTGCTAAACAAAACGTGATATAAAGCGCAGAGTCACTGGCTGTCAGAGTTTTGTCAGCAGTTATTTTGAGGAAAAGCAGGGAAAGCAATGGCAATAATGCTGCCAGATAATTATAAAAAAGTATTTTTCTATTTTTTAATAAGATAGAAAAAATACAGGTTGTGATCAAAGTAGTACATAATAGCTGCCGTATTTTAGTAAAAATAAAAAATTCGCTCGTTAAGAATTGAATTACCAATGCTATACTAAAGATAGCAAAAAATATAGTAAAAAAATGAGGAAATAGAGATTTTTTTACGCAATGTAGTTTATTTTTAATATTTAAATCCAAGAAAATCGCCTCCGGACAAAAGTATAACACATTCGCCCCCCCCCCACAAGACTTCCTGGAAAACTGGGTGTTTTTGAGGGTTGTAATTTCTTCTGCAGGCAATAAAAAAGCGATTCCCTTTCGAGAATCGCTTGAGGTAATACATATGAAAGTAAATTTTATTACGGTTGCCGTTCTCTGAAAAAAGAGCTTTACATGTTGCCGTGGAACAGCTGCAGAAGAATGAACATGATCTGGGCGCTCATCAGATATTTGAACCAGATCCGGGCGTAGACGTAGCCCTGCGGGCTTATTTCATAAGCACCGGCAATGCGGCCCTGAACGCCGTAGGATTCCAAAGCAGAAAGAAACAGCAGCATACAGCCAGGCTCCCAGCTGTCGCCTGTAATGAGCCAGATACAATAAAATAAGAAAAGAATATCAATGAGAAAATAGATCAGAAAAAAAATAGTGGTTTTATCAAGAAAAACGACATGTACCTTCTGGCGGCTTTTGCGTGTTTCAACTATGACGCGGAAATTGTGCAGGAATAGAGCCAATTCGCGGTGATATATAAAGGAAAAAACTTTCGCGCATAAAAAAAGTAAGGGTATATAATGCATGGGAGCTCCTATCTGTAATCAATTAACTTACAAGAATATTATACATCATAGAAAGAAAAGCTGCCAAGCCATTTCCATGAATTTTGTATACAATCCGCAAAGAGAGGAAAAATGTCTTCTGCAAACACATTAAAACGAAAAAAGTCAAAAAAATACAAAATGGCGGAGTAAATTATTTGTTTTTTGTACGGATTTACAAAAAAAGAGTTGACAAAAGTGTGAAAAACTATTTATAATTGTGAGCAGATAGTTACAAACGTAGCTTTGCCAGAAGAACACACTGTTAAGAGGGGAACAGCATCGGCTGCTGCATAGAAGTAACCAATTATACTATAAGGAAAAGGGGAAAGAACACATGAAAACCTGGAAAAAAGTTGCCAGTGCCGCTTTGGCTGCAATGGTATTTGCTTCGCTGACAGCAGGCTGCGGCGGCGGAGACAAAAAGAAAGAGGCTGCAAACAGCAATGAGATCGTAGTAGGCGCAAGCTTTGAGCTGACCGGCAATGTTGCCAATTACGGTAAATCTACGCTTTCCGGCTTAAAAATGGCGTTTGATGAAGTCAATAAGGCCGGTGGTATTGACGGTAAAAAACTGCGCATCGTGGAAAGCGATAATAAATCGGAGCCTTCTGAAGCAGGCAACTCAGTTACCAAACTGGTAACGCAGGATAAGGTAATAGCTGTTGTCGGACCGGCAACCAGCGGCTGTGTGGCTGCTTCCACACCTATTACTACCGCTAATAAAGTACCTTTGATCGCGCCTTGCGCAACAGCTCCGAATATCACCGTTGAAAACGGTAAGGTAAAAGAATTTGTTTTCCGTTCCTGCTTTATCGATCCCTTCCAGGGTCGGGTCATGGCAGAGTTTGCCGATAAAAACCTGCAGGTAAAAAACATAGCGATCTTATATGATGCTTCCAGCGACTATTCTAAAGGTCTGGCTGAAGTCTTTACTAAAACCATGGAAGAAAAAGGCGGCAAGATCGTTGCCAAAGAGGCTTTCCTTGCTAAAGACCTGGATTTTAAATCTGCCCTGACTAAAATTAAATCTACAAATCCTGAAGCAATTTACATTCCCGGTTATTATGAAGAGGTTGCCAAGATCATCAAACAGACCCGTGAATTGGGACTGAATGTTCCGCTTTTGGGCTGCGACGGCTGGGATAGCCCGAAACTTGTTGAGATCGGCGGTCCGGCAGCATTGAACAATACTTATTTCTCCAGTGCTTATTCCGCACAGGATAAAGAGCCTTCCGTACAAAAATTCATTGCCGGTTATAAAGCCATGTATAACAAAGAACCTGATGTTTTCTGTATGCAGGGTTATAATGCCGGTCTGATCCTGGCTGACGCTATCAAACGCGCCGGTACTGCTGATGGCACCAAACTGGCTGCTGCTATTGCTGCTACCAAAGACCTGCCTGTTGCCAGCGGTAAACTGACTTATGATGCAGATCATAATCCGATTACAAGCGCGATCGTAATTGAACTGAAAGACGGCGTACAGACCTTTAAAGAAAAAATTACTCTGTGATCCAGAACAAATAAGCTGTTGTAAAAAGAAGATATTGAAAGGCAGAACCCAGGTAGATCCATTGTTTTTTAGATGTTTTTTAGTCCGGCGCGGCTGAGCCGCGTCAGATTAAATATATTTTGCAGTTTCATCAGAGGGGGAAAAAACAATGAAAAAAGTTACCAAGGTATTCTCAGTAATGGTAGCGAGCGTGGCTTTAGCAGCTATGCTTGGCGGCTGCGGCGGCGATAAGAAAGCTGCCGGCGATACCATTAAGGTCGGCGGTAATCTTGAGATGACCGGCGGCAGCGCCAGCTTTGGCATTTCTTCAAAAAATGCGATCGAACTGGCATTCAAAAACATTAATGACAAAGGCGGCATTAATGGTAAAAAACTGGAGCTCGTTGTGGCAGACAATAAGTCCGAAGCAGCCGAAGCTACCAATGCCATGCAGAAGCTGGTATCTCAGGATAAGGTCGTTGCCGTTATCGGACCGAACCTTTCCTCTGCTACGATAGCTGCAGGGGCGATCAATAACGGTAGTAAGGTGCTGGATATTGCGCCGATGGCAACTAATCCGAACGTTACAGTGGACCCGGCGACAGGTAAGACAAAAGAATATAATTTCCGCGCCTGCTTCATTGATCCGTTCCAGGGTACTGTTATGGCGAATTTTGCTAAAAATGATTTGAAAGCAAATAAAGCAGCGATCCTTATCGATAATTCTTCTGACTATGCCAAAGGTCTGGCGGCGTTCTTCAAAGAAAACTTTATTAAGAACGGCGGCACTGTTGTGGCTGAAGAATCCTATCTGCAAAAGGATACCGATTTCAAAGCTACTTTGACTAAAATCAAAGCTGCAGCTCCGGATATTCTTTATGTTCCCGGTTATTACCAGGAAGTTGGTATGGTCGTTAAGCAGGGCCGTGAAATGGGTATCGAGATCCCCATGGCCGGCGGCGATGGCTGGGACAGCGCTAAGCTGCCGGAAATAGCAGGCAAGGCGGCACTCAATAATACTTATTTCTCCAGCTTGTATTCTCCTGATGATGATTCCGCTTTGAATAAAGCGTTCGTCAGCGAATATGAAAAGGCTTATAAAGTAAAACCAGACGTTTTTGCAGCGCTTGCCTATGATTCTGCTTTACTGGTTGCCGAGGCAATCAAAAACGCAGGCGATACCGATCCGGTGAAAGTCGCGCAGGCTATGGCCAAAATCAACGGCTTCCAGGGCGTATCCGGTACGGTGACTTTTGACGCGCAGCATAATCCGGTCAAGAGTGCGGTAATCATTGAACATAAAGACGGCGCTCAAACCTTCAAGACAAAAATCAATCCTTGATAAAAATCCACAATTAATTTTTTGCAATGGTGCGGGCTGTGGTATTACCACAGCCTCATTGCGTTTAAACCACGAGATCAGGAGGACGGGAATTATGGATATGGGTTCCTTTATGCAGCAATTTGTCCAGCAGCTTATCAATGGCATTTCGCTGGGCAGTATTTATGCGCTGGTAGCATTGGGATACACAATGATCTACGGTATCATCAAGCTCATCAATTTTGCTCACGGCGATATTTACATGTTGGGGGCTTATTTCGGCTTTATAGCAACCACGATGTTTGGTTTTTCTTTTATTCCGGCTATTCTTTTTTCTATGGCCTGTGCCGCGTTAGCTGGTATTATTATAGAGCGTGTGGCTTACCGGCCGATGCGTAACGCTCCGAGAATCGCAATTTTAATTACGGCTATTGGCGTATCTTTCTTTTTGGAATACAGTATGATCCTGGTTGCAACGCCGCAGCCACGTACTTTCCCGTCTGTATTTGAAGCTACTATTTACCACTTCGGTCCTCTGGTCGTTAATAGCCAGCAGGTCGTCATTCTGATCAGTGCGCTGATTTTGATGGCCGTACTGACTTACATTGTACAAAACACCAAAGCGGGCAAAGCCATGCGCGCCGTATCGTTTGACGCCGACGCCGCCCGTTTGATGGGTATCAATATTGACCGCGTTATCTCCATGACTTTTGCTTTAGGCTCTGCTTTGGCAGCAGCCGGCGGAGTTCTGGTAGGTATCTACTATAATTCGATCGACCCGCTGATGGGTATGGTCCCCGGTATCAAAGCCTTCGTTGCCGCTGTACTCGGCGGTATCGGCATCATTCCCGGCGCGATGCTGGGCGGTTTGATTCTGGGCGTTGTCGAAGCTATGGTCAGCGGTTTCTTTTCTTCGACCTTCCGCGATGCTGCGGCATTCGCTATTCTGATCCTCATTTTGCTCTATAAACCGGCTGGGATACTGGGCAAAAATGTACGTGAGAAAGTGTAGGTGAGCGCTGTGAATGCATTGAGAAAAAAAGATTTGCTGACATTAGTAGCCTGCGCCGTACTTTTTGCCGTTGTGCAGGGGCTGATGGCGGCAGAAATCATTGGTCCGTTTTGGGAACTGAACATCGTTCTGATCTGTATCAATATCATTCTGTCCGTTAGCCTGAATCTGATCAACGGTTATACAGGCCAGTTTTCCATCGGCCATGCGGGCTTTCTGGCAGTCGGTGCTTATACCGGCGCTATCGTGACGGTCAAGCTGGGCTTTCCGTATGAGCTGGCATTGGTCGTGGGTACTGTTGCCGCAGGTTTTCTGGGCTTTTTGATCGGTTTGCCGACACTGCGCCTGAATGGCGATTATCTGGCGATCGCGACTTTGGGCTTAGGCGAGATCATTCGTATCTGTATCCTGAATATCGATTACGTGGGCGGGGCCTCCGGGCTGATGGGTATTCCCCGGATGACCAACTTCCCCTGGGTCTTCTGGATCATGATCTTTATTATTTTCTTCATCAAAAACTTTAAGAACTCAGCACCTGGACGCTGCTGTCTGGCGATCCGTGAAAATGAGATCGCTGCCGATACCATGGGTATCGATACTACGAAATACAAAGTTATGGCTTTTACGCTGGGTGCCGCTTTTGCCGGTACTGCGGGCGTATTGTTCTCGCATTATTTTTATATCGCGCATCCGGCTTCCTTTACCTTCATGCGTTCGTTCGATATTTTGACCATGGTGGTTTTGGGCGGTCTGGGGTCAATGACCGGCGCTATCACCGGCGCTGTGCTGCTGACTTTTATTTCCGCTTATCTGGCGGAGTATCCTGAATGGCGGATGATCATTTATTCGATCACTTTGATCGTTTTGATGCTGCGCCGTCCGCAGGGACTGTTCGGTAATAAAGAGCTCAGTTTGAAAATGTTTCATTTAGGAGGTGGCAAAGATGGAAGCACTGCTGAAAGTAAATGATATTTCGATGGTTTTCGGCGGCTTGCGCGCTGTCTCCAACTTTTCTATGGAAATCAAGGCTGGTGAGCTGATCGGCCTGATCGGGCCTAACGGTGCCGGCAAAACTACGGCTTTTAATATGATCACCGGTGTTTATACGCCTACCGAGGGCGAGATCATGTTCAATGGCACGCGTACCAGCGGTAAAAAATCCTATCAGGTGACGCAGCTGGGCATGGCCCGTACCTTTCAGAATATCCGCCTGTTTTCCGAGCTTTCGGTCATCGACAATGTCAAGATCGCTTATAATATGCATGTCAAATATACTTTAGGCGAGGCTATTGCCCGTGTAGGACGCTATTTCAGCGAAGAGGATGAGATCACCAATAAGGCGCTGGAGCTTTTAAAAATCTTCAAGCTGGAAGATAAGGCTTATGAAACAGCCAAGAACCTTCCTTATGGTGAACAGCGCCGTCTGGAAATTGCCCGCGCCCTGGCTACGGAACCGAAGCTGCTGCTTTTGGACGAACCGGCGGCAGGTATGAACCCTCAGGAGACCAAAGAGTTGATGGAGATGATCCGCTGGATCCGGGATAAATTTTCTTTGTCGATCTTGCTGATCGAACATGATATGGGTCTGGTCATGGGTGTCTGCGAGCGGATCTATGTTCTGGAATATGGTTTCTGTATCGCTAATGGCACGCCGGAGGAGATCAAAAATAATAAGCGTGTTATCGAAGCATACTTGGGCGAGGAGGTATCCTGATGTTAAAGGTAGACAATATCGATGTATATTATGGTGCTATCCACGCTATCAAGGGCATCAGTATCGAAGTACCGAAAGGTGAGATCGTAACGCTGGTCGGTTCCAACGGCGCCGGTAAAAGTACGACTCTGCGTACTATTTCAGGGTTGATGAAACCCAAAAACGGCGCGATCTTATTTGAGGATAAAAATATCGTCGGTGTGCCGGCGCATAAGATCGTGGGTATGGGACTGTGTCAGGTTCCGGAAGGACGCCATGTTTTTGCAAATATGTCGGTCATGGAAAACCTGGAGCTGGGCGCCTATCTGCGCAGTGATAAGGACGAGATCGCCCGCGATCTGGAAGATGTTTTCAAGAAATTTCCACGGCTGTTAGAACGTAAGGATCAGATTTCCGGTACTCTTTCCGGCGGCGAGCAGCAAATGCTGGCGATGGGGCGTGCGCTGATGAGCCGTCCTCGGCTTTTGCTTCTGGATGAGCCTTCGATGGGTCTGGCACCGTTGCTTGTTAAAGAAATTTTTAATATAATAAAAGAAATAAACGAGAGCGGCACTACGGTGCTTTTGGTAGAACAAAACGCCAATATGGCTTTGTCGATTGCCGATAAAGCTTATGTATTGGAAACCGGCCGCATCGCTTTGGCAGGCACGGCACAGGAATTAGCCAGCAGCGAGGCTGTGCGTAAGGCTTATTTGGGCGGCTGATGCCGGAAAAAGGAGCGTGTTGACAATGTTAGTTAAAGATTTTATGACCCCTAACGTATTAACTATTTCGGAAGACAAAAGCATGCTGGAAGCCAGGGAACTGATGAAGAGCAGCGCTTTTCGCCGTATTCCCGTAGTAGATGATATCAAAAGAGTGATGGGCATTATCACGGACGGCGATGTCGGACGGACTTCTCCTTCTGATGCCAGCACTTTGTCGCGTTATGAAGCCAATTATCTGCTGTCGCGCCTGAAGGTGCGCGACGTAATGACCCGCGACGTGATCACTGTGCGCGATAACAGCGCGATCGAGGACGTTGCCTATATCCTGTATAAGCATAAGATCAACGCTCTGCCGGTCGTTAATGAAGATAACAAGTTGTGCGGTATTATTACAGACAGCGATATTTTCCGTGCTTTTGTTACTATTATGGGCATTGCCAAAAGCTGTACCCGTATCACTATCGACGTTACTGATAAAGTCGGCGTCATCGCTGATATCGGCGGGATGTTCCGCGATCAGGGCATCAATATCATTTCGGTCGTTACCAAACGCAATGATGCCGATACTACCGAGCTGACGATCCGTGCCGATCTTTCGCAGCATGGTATGGATATCATCGAGCAGATCCGTGAAGCCGGTTACGATGTAACGGACATCAGTACGGTGAAAGGTGTAGAATAAGCTATGTTGGACGTCAAGTTCAATGTTGGTGACGTAGTACGGATGAAAAAGGCCCATCCCTGCGGTTCCTTTGAATGGGAAATTACCCGTACAGGTATGGATTTTGGGCTGAAATGCAAGGGCTGCGGCCATTTTGTCATGATCGCCCGGCCGAAGTTCATCAAGGCTGTCAAAGCTGTAGTTGCTGCGGCTGACGAGCAGTAAAAAGCAAAGCTCTGCCGAACGGCAGAGCTTTTTGATTAAAAACAGTATCGTGAAATGGAAAGTGAGCTGAAAAAGATGCAGATCACAGCTTTGGATCATTTTGTTTTGACTACTCAGGATTTTGACCGCTGCGTCTGGTTTTATCGTGACGTACTGGGTATGGAACTGCTCTGTAAAGACGGTCGTTATGCCCTTCGTTTTGGCACGCAGAAGATCAATATCCACCGTCGCCCGGCCGAGTTTTTACCGGCGGCAGGGAACCCTGTTTCCGGCAGTCTGGATCTTTGTCTGCTGACATCAACGGAATTGACGCTTGTACGCATGGAACTGGAAAAGCAGGGCCTTACTTTAGAAGCAGGTATTGTTGAGCGTAATGGCGCGTCGGGAAAGCTGCAGAGCCTTTATGTGCGTGACCCGGATGGAAATTTGATCGAGATCAGTAAATATTAAATGTTTTTTAAAAATTGCCCCCTGTTTCTAAAGAAACAGGGGGCAACTTTGTTTACAGTAATTATAAAATCAATACAGCCGCATATAAAAGAAGAGAATGGGTCTGTTCACATAGTTTATGATAACTAGACAGGCTGCTTGTTTTATTCCAGTTTGCTTTTAAAGGTCCAGCCGGCAATGCTCAGTGTCAATGCTGCGATCAAAGCCAGAGGGATCAGGTTCAGTAAAACGTAAGGCATTGCCATATCCTTCAGTAAGACGCCTTTGGCGATGACCAGAAAAAAGCGCAGCGGATTAAGATAGGTAAGATACTGCAGCAGGACCGGCATATTGTCTATCGGGGAGATAAAGCCCGATAATAATACTGCCGGCATTTGAAAGGTGAAAACACCCAGAATGGCCTGCTGCTGAGTACGGCACAGGGAGGAGATGAATAAGCCGACGCCGACCAGGGCCAGAAGCGCTACAAAATCGGCGGCCAGAAAGACAAAGAGCGAACCGGCTAAAGGGAAATCAAAAAACCAGACTGAAATAGCCAGCATCACCATCGTCAGCAGCCAGGCTAAAAGCTGTGCGGGCACAGCCTTGCCGATCAGGATCTCAGTTGAAGAAAGGGGGCTGACGATCAGCTGATCGAAAGTACCGACTTCTTTTTCCCGGGCAATAGACAGTGAGGTCAGTAAAAGCGCTATGACCATAGAAATCAGCGCCATCAGGGAAACCAGTGAATAATATTTATAATCCAGATTGATATTGAACCAGTTCCTGGTGACGATCTCTACTTTGGGATCAGTGCCGGCCAGACTCTGGGCATAACCCTGGATGATCTGGGTGGCGTAACCGCCGATGATGGCGGCAGAATTAGTCTGCCTGCCGTCGGTTATCAACTGGACGGCAGTGCCGGTCTTATTTTTGATGGCTGCGGCAAAATCGCCGGGTATCTCTAAAGCGATACTGGCCTGCTGGATGTCGATTTTTTCTTTGAGCTGCTGCGGGGTGTCGACCAGCGTGACAGAATTGAACCAGGGCGAATTTTCAAAATGGCTGATCAGCTCGCGGGAATAATAGCTGCGGCTGTTATCCAGCACCAGCATGTCGATATTTTTTACTTCCATAGTCACAGCGTTGGCAAAAATTATCAGTTGGAAGATGGGCAGTATGGTAACGATGACCCGGCTGCGGGGGTCTTTCCAGATAGCTTTAAATTCCTTGATGATCAAAGTAAATAATCGTGCCGTCATTTTTCCAACCTCGCTAATGTGTTTTTGTAGACAAAAAATAACAGCACCAGACAGAGAATCCCTAAATAGACTGTATTGATCAGCACGATCTCACTGATCGTGCCGGCCAAAAATTCGCTCTCGATAAAGGAAACAAAATAACGCTGAGGCAGTACGGCTGTTAAATATCTGAAAAAGGCCGGCATGGAGGAAATGGGAAACATCAGGCCGGAAAGCAGCAGTGCCGGCAAAAAGCCCATGACCAGTGAGATCTGGCAGGCCAGGAACTGGTTTTTAAAAATGGTCGAAACCAGTAGACCGATCCCCATACAGGTGAGTAAAAACAGACTGCCGACCAGAAATAACATGATATAAGAACCGCGGAAGGGGATTGCAAAGACTGTAACGCATAAAAGAACATTGAAGAGCAGCGAACAGATACCTAAAATATAATAGGAAAAATATTTACCGGCGACAAACTGCAGCCGGCTGAGGCGCGTGCTCAGCAAAGCTTCCATCGTGCCCCGTTCCCATTCGCGGGCGACGACAAGCGCTGTTAAAAGGATGCCGACTAAGCTGATTGTTACTGCCAAAGAGCCGGGCAGGATAAAGTAATGACTGTCCACTTTCTCATTGTACCAGACCCGGAGTTGCGGTTCGATCAGGTTTGGCTGCTGGCTGGTGTGGCCCAGCGTTGCCAGCCATTGGGCAATAACGCCGCTGGCGTAGAGCTGGACATAGTTGGCCGTGTTGGTTTCACTGCCGTCAGTAATGACCAGGATCTGCGCCGGCCGTCCATTATTCAGATTTACAGTAAAATCATTGGGCACGACCACGGCGCCCTGCAATTTGGAATTGACGATGTCGCTGTACATGGCGTATCTGCTGTCATAGATCTGGGTCTGCAGATAGCGGTTATTGCTGAAAGACCGGGCCAGAGTGGTCACGCGCGGGTTGGCATCATCCAGCTTGAGCCCCAGGCTGATATTGACAGAATCCATATTGATGCCGTACATATAGATCAAAGATAACAAAGTCGGCAAAATAAAAGCGATCAAAATACTGCTGGGATCGCGCACGATCTGCAGAAATTCTTTTTTGATAAAAGCCCGTAAAATTTTCATGGCTGACCGCCTTCTGCGTCTTTACTCTGGATCAGCGTGATAAAAGCTTCTTCCATCGTGGCTGCGCCTGCTTCTGCTTTTAAGGCTGCCGGTGTGCCGATGGCGATCGTTTCGCCTTTATAAAACAGGCTGATGTTATCGCAGTATTCTGCCTCATCCATAAAATGAGTGGTAATCAAAATCGTAACGCCTTTTTGGGCCAGCGCCCGCAGATGACACCAGAATTCCTTGCGGGTCACCACATCTACGCCCGAGGTAGCTTCATCCAGAAAGAGGATCGGCGGATTGTGGATCAGCGCGCAGGCCAGGGACAGACGCTGCTTGATGCCCAGCGGCAGTTCTTCGGACTGCTGGTCAAAATAAAACTCCAAACCGAAATAACCGGCGATAGCCTCGACCCGCTTTTCGATCTCGGCCAGAGGGATACCATAAATGCCGGCAAAAAATTCCAGATTCTCACGGACGGACATATTACCGTACAGGGAAAATTTCTGCGCCATATAACCCAGAAAGGAGCGTGCCAAAGTTGGATTTTCCCTGATGTCTACACCCATGATTTTGGCCGTCCCTTCTGTGGGCCGCGCCAGTCCGCACATCATTTTGAAGGAAGTGGATTTACCGGCGCCGTTAGGTCCCAGTAAACCGAAAATCTCACCTTTTTTGATGTGAAAGGTATTATTTTTGACAGCAGCAAAACTGCCGTACATTTTTAAAAGGTTCAGGGCCTCGACAGGATATTCGACAGCGCTCTCCTGATAAACGTAATGAGCGGCGATCTGCGATTCTTTTTCCTCGTACCCGCCCATCAGTCTGATGACTTCGCTTTCAAATTCAGCGGGGGTGGCCGCCAGCGCTGCCGGCGGGCCCTGATAGATGACTCTGCCTTTGTCGATGACAACGGTGTTGTCAAAGCTGTTGGCCTCGTCCAGATAGGCGGTCGACCAGACGACGGTGGTATCATTTTTGATCGTGGCCCTGACCAGACGCATCAGATCGCGGCGTGAAATAGGATCAACGCCGACGGAGGGTTCATCCAGTACCAAAAATTTAGGATTGCCTAAGAGAGCACAGGCCAAGCCGAGTTTTTGCTTCATACCGCCGGAAAGCTTGCCGGCCAGACGCTCCTGAAAAGGGCGCAGGCCGGTGAATTCTAAAAGTTCGTCAAAATTTTTATCGACGGATTTTAAATCGGCATAAAATTCCAGATTTTCACGGACAGTCAGATCTTCATATAAGCCGAATTTCTGCGGCATATAACCAATCTGCGGCATCAAGGCTTTTTTTTGCAGAGCAGGATCATAGCCGAGTGTGGAAACAGTCCCCGTATCTGCCGTCAAAAGGCCGATAATGATGCGCAGCAGCGTAGTTTTGCCTGCGGCATCAGCGCCGACGATGCCAGTCATCTGCCCGGTGGGGATAGTAAGGCTTAAACCGTCCAGTGCTGTAGTAGTACCAAATTTTTTAGTAATATCATTTATTACTACCGTAGCCATGTTATTTACCTCTGTTAGACTTCAGGTCAAGCGTAACAGTTGTAGGCATGCCCTGACGCAGAAACTTATCAGGATTATCGGCATAAACGCGGATCATATAGACGAGATCGGTACGCAGGTCAGTAGTCTGCACGCTTTTGGGCGTGAATTCGCTGACAGGAGAAATGTAGCCGATATGGCCCTGATAAGTCCTTTTGGTACCTGTCTGCGGGTCGATGCTGTCAGTTATTATTTCGGCCGGCATGCCGTCGTAAATATTACCTAAATTGACTTCACTGACGTACGCCCTGATCCAGATCGGCCGCGGTTTGGATAAGGTATAGACTGCCGTGCCCTTTTGGACAATGGCGCCTGGTTCTACCAAACGTGCCGTAACGATACCATCTTCCAGGGCATAAAGCCGGGAATAATCACTTTGTCTGACTAAGAGGTCTTTGGCCGTTAAAGCGGCATTATAGACAGCCTGCGTTTCTTTCAAGGTATTTTCTGCCGTTTCAAAATCCAGCTTGGAAATGGCGCCGGTACTGTATAAGACCGTATATTTGTCATATACGGAACGGGACTGGATCATTGATGCATAGGCTTTGGCAACTTCGCTTTCTGCCTGGGCTTCCTGCAGTTTATAATCGGCAGCGTCGATTTCTGCAACGAGACTGCCTTCTTTGATAGTGTCGCCTTCTTCAAAATACATTTTAGTGATTTGACCGGGAACCTGAAACCCAATGTCAAACTGGCGAATATCCACATTACCATATAAAGTTATCCGGGCATGGTCCTGCTTGTCCGGTTGCAAGAAGAACCACAGGCCGCTTATTACTGCCAGTACTGCTGCTATAATAATAAAAAATTTTTTATTCATCATAAGGCTCCTTTAGGTGTTTTCTTAATTTAATAATAGAAGAAGCACCGCCGCTTGGCAAGCAACAGATTATAAAGTTGTGTCGGATTTTGCTGCCATTGCCGCCAGCAGGGCCGGCTGGTCGATAAAACTGCGCAGCTTGAGCCAGAAATCAAGCGGAGAAAGCGGACTTTGATGTTCGTAGCAATAAACCAGCACCTGCAGATGGCCGTTGATGATAAATTCTATCAATAATTGCAGCTGGGGCGTCATCTCGTCTACCGTCAGCTGCAGGTTTTGGATCAGCACTTTCCGAATATGGCTTTTCAGCTTATGTACAAAACGCGGGTCACCATTAGGGCCCAGAAGCATTACTAAAATACGGGCGTTAGTTTTGAAAAAGCTCTGAGTCAACAGGCGCTCTTCAGTTGTAGGAACGCCTGTACGGAAAATACGCAGCCCACGCGGCAGAAACATATCGACCAGCTGAAAGAACTCATTTTCCAGTTGTTTGAGCAGGTCGTCCGTATTGTTGAAGTAAGCATAGAAAGTACTGCGATTGTAGCCGGCTTTTTTCGTCAGCTGGGAAACGGTTATTTGATCGCAGGGCAGAGTCTGACACAGCTGCAGAAAAGCTTCTACGATACAGTCACGGGCGGTTGTCGGCTTAGTCATGGCAAAATCCCCTTTACTTTTGTTAGTTTTATTATACTATAATCCGATAGTCTGCAAAAGAGAAGTCGGGTAAGCGAAGGGTAATTAATAAACATAAAGTAAAATTATTGCCCGGGTAATATTTACAGCTTCTTTACGCTGAGCAGCGTTATTTTTATGTTTTCTGACCTTTCCCGGCAGCGCCACTGGCAGTATGATATGGCTGTGAGGGAAAGAGGTGAAGAAAAATGACGACCGTAACTTTTGATACTTGCCTGGGCCTGGCAGTTTTAAGCGTATTGACCTTTGCCTGCTGGCGTAAATACAGAATTTGTCTGCATACTGGCGCACATAAATAAGCTGATGATTGAAGGAAAGAAGTGACCCAGATGGAGGATTTGCTGGTCGTCCTGTTTTTCCCAACAGTGCTGGCAGTATTATTGGGAATAGCCGAAAGCCGCGGTAATTTTGCGGGTAAATAGAGTAAATAAAAAGAACGCTTTTCGAAAAAAGCGTTCTTTTTATTTACTCTATTTATCGTCCTGCATATAGATGTTCATGCCGGGAACTGCGCCGTTGACGCCGTTGGCAGCGTAAGCCTTGCTGATGTTTTCCAGCAGATCGAAATAGATGTTCCAATAGTCGGCACCCTGGGCCCAGACGCGGATCGTGTATTCCACAGCATATTCTTTATAACCGGAAAGCCTGACAAAGGGTTCAGGTTCATTTAAAGTATTAGCTGTTGCCGCAACAGCTTCGTTCAGGGCTTTTTTGACGGTGGCGATATCGTTGTTGTAGCCTGCGCGGATGACGATATCAACGCGGCGGATAGGCTCCGAGGAAAAGTTTGTGATCTTGCCGCCGGCGATCTCACTGTTAGGCACGAAAATATCTTTGTTATCAACAGTGATGATTTTGGTGCAGAGCATGGAAATTTCTTTAACAGTGCCTTCGATACCGGCAGCGGCAATATAATCGCCTGCTTTGAACGGTTTGGTGATCAGCAGCATGATACCGTTGGAAAGATTGGATAAAGCGCCCTGTACGGACAGGGAAACTGCCAAACCTAACATACCTAAAACTGCCAGCAGGGAAGCGATAGGGATGCCGATACTTTCAGCAACGATACAGACAGCGACAAAATTGAGTACTACTCTGATGACTGTGCGCAGAAAGCCGCGCAGGGTCATGTCTACCTTCAGTTTATCCAGCAGTCTTTCGAGTGGACCCATCAGTGCTTTGATAAATGCGTGGCAGACAAGAAAAATAACAAGTGCGGAAATAATGTTGCCAACAGTCAGTTTACCGACTGAAAAATTAAGGATCTCCTGGATTGTTTCCATCATCTAAACAGCTCCTTTTTGTACTTGTTTATACAAACAAGCTAAAATATATTATTATTATAACATAAAATAATGTAATAAAATATCTTTAAGTAAAGTTTTAAGAACTTACTGCAAAAAAATATGTTATTAAAATATAAATAAACAGAAAACGCAGACGACTGATGCAAGTAATAGAACTGATCCTGACACAGTAATAATATTGCATAAAAAGCCCCTTTGAGGTAAAATAAAGTATTACTAATAGATGAGGAGCGATCAGAGTGAGTACCAATTTAGAAGTAGGGATCGTCGGTTTGCCTAACGTCGGTAAAAGTACTTTGTTCAATGCTATCACCAAAGCGGGAGCAGAGGCGGCCAATTATCCTTTTTGTACTATAGAACCTAATGTCGGTGTTGTTGATGTGCCTGATAAACGGTTAACAGTTTTAGGAGAAATGGTCAAAGCCAAAAAAATCGTACCTGCAGCCATGCGTTTTGTGGATATTGCCGGGCTTGTCAAAGGCGCCTCCAAAGGCGAGGGCCTGGGCAATAAGTTTCTGGCGCATATTCGTGAGGTAGACGCGGTCGCCCAGGTCGTGCGCTGCTTTGAGGACGGCAATATCACTCATGTCGAGGGCAGTATCGATCCGCTGCGCGATATAGAGATCATCAATACAGAGCTGTGTCTGGCTGATATGGAAACTGTTGAAAAACGTCAGGAAAGACTGGTGAAGCTTTTAAAAACCGGCGATAAAAAGGTGCCGGTTGAAAAGGCTGTGCTGGATAAAGTCCTGGCAGGTCTCAGTGAGGCAGTGCCGGCCCGTCGTCTGGGACTGACAGAAGATGAACTGGAGTTTTTGCAGGAACTGCATCTTTTGACGATGAAGCCTGTTTTGTATGTGGCTAACGTCAGTGAGGAAGAGGTTGCCGACGCATCTGCCAATCCGCATGTGCAGGCAGTGGCTAAATACGCTGACGGCGAGGGTGCAGAAGTCATTACCGTATCGGCGAAGATGGAATCGGAGATCGCCGAACTGCCGGAGGAAGAAGCACAGGAATTTTTGGCGATGGCCGGCCTGGAAGAGGCTGGTCTTGACCGCCTGATCAAAGCCGGGTTTAAGCTTTTAGGTCTGATGACCTATCTTACCGCCGGTGAAATAGAAGTGCGTGCCTGGACGATCGTACGTGGAACTAAAGCGCCGCAGGCGGCAGGCAAGATCCATACTGATTTTGAACGCGGCTTTATCCGTGCCGAAATCGTTTCCTATGATGATCTGGTTGCCTGCGGCAGCAAAGCGGCTGCCCGTGACAAAGGTCTGGTCCGCCTGGAAGGCAAGGAATACGTGATGCAGGACGGCGACGTAGTCGAATTCCGTTTTAACGTTTGATGGGTAAACTCCTTAACAGATTTTTTCTGTTAAGGAGTTTTTTTATGTAGATTAAATATTGCGAAAATAGCTTTAAATAGTTTTTTGCAGTTGCTTTTTCAAGCCTATTTGATACAATATAAACTACGAAAGGAAGTACTGAAAATGATTTTTGATACGCATATGCATTGCGATTATTCCTGCGACAGTCATATGAAAATTGCTGAAGCTGTTGCGGCGGCAAAGCAGCAGGAGATAGGTATCGTCATTACCGAACATTGGGACGACGATTACCCAACGAATCCAACTGCGTTTATGTTTGATGTGGACGAGTATTTCGAGCGTTTTGCTCCTTATCGCAGCGGGCAGGTGCTTCTGGGCATCGAGATCGGGATGCAGAAGCAGACAGCGGCGGCAGATGAAGCGCTGGCGGCCAGGTATCCTTTTGATTACGTTCTGGCATCGATGCATTGCGTCAACGGCCGCGATCTATACGAAGAACGTTGTTATGCAGGGCAGACCAAAGCTGAAGCAGTATGCGAATTTCTGACGGATACATTGGCGAACCTGAAGCTGCACGATAATTTTGACGCGTTTGCCCATATCGATTATATGTGCCGGTATATGCCGTTTGCAGATAAAGAGCTGCGGCTCGGCGAAGCGCCGGAGCTGTTCGACGAAGTATTTGAGCTGCTGATAGCAAAAGAAAAACCGCTGGAGATCAATACCCGACGTCTGGATGATCCCGGAGCCCTGGCAGCACTGCTGAAGTTATACAGGCGGTATGCGCAGCTGGGTGGTAAATATGCGGTGATCGGCAGTGATGCTCATTATAAGGAGCATGTAGGGCGCGGCCTTAAGGAAGCGTTGACTTTGGCTGACGAGGCAGGCCTGGAGCCTGTATATTTTAAAGAACGCAAGATGAGAAAGATGAGGGGTTAAAATTTATGAGATGCGTACGTTTTGAAGAACAGGGTCGTGCCAGGATCGGTTTTATTGACGGTGATGTGATCCGTGCGGTTTATGGCAGTATCGATACTTATTGGCGTATGACGGATGAAGTTTTTCCGTTGGCAGGAACTAAGCTTTTAGCCCCCTGCGTACCGAAACAGATCATCTGCGTCGGGTTTAACTATCGTGACCATGCTAAAGAATTCCATGTGGACGTACCTAAGGAGCCTGCACTTTTTACGAAGGCGGCGCATACGGTGATCGGCAATGGCGGTAAAATCATTTACCCCCGCCAAAGTAAAGAAGTAGTTTATGAAGCCGAGCTGGGCATCGTTATCAAAAAAAAGATGAAGGACGTGGCCCCGGAAGCTGTTGCTGATTATATCCTGGGTTATACCTGCGCTAATGACGTTACAGCCCGCGATCTGCAGCGGTCTGACGTGCAGTGGCTGCGCAGCAAGTCCTTTGATACTTTTTGCCCATTGGGACCCTGGCTGGAGACAGACCTTGATCCTACGGATCTGGCGATAAAATTATATCTGAACGGTCAGCTTAAGCAGCATGGACGCACCAGCGATATGGTCTACAATCCTTATGAGATCTTGAGTTATATTTCGCAAAGCATGACCCTGGATGCCGGCGATCTGATTCTTACCGGTACGCCGATGGGCTGCGGACCGATTCTGCCCGGTGACGAAGTCGTTGTGGAGATCGAGGGTATTGGTAAGCTGAGGAATGAAGTAGTAAAAGGTTATTGAAAATAATAATAAAAAAAGACGCTGAGGCGTCTTTTTTTATTCGCACTGCCAAAATGCATCTCGTTTAAGAACTTTTAACCAGCAGCAGTGAGATATGATTTATTTGTGAATTCATCCTGAAGAAGAATTGCAAATATTGTGAATAAATGTTAAAATAAAGCTCTGACTGACCAGTCAGCAAACTGTTGGGTGGTGTTTTTTATGGTAAGAAATATGACAGAGGGAGACCCGCTGAAGCTGATCCTGCCTTTTATGGTACCGCTTCTTATCGGGAACGTCTTCCAGCAATTATATAATATCGCGGATATCATCATCGTAGGGCGGACGATCGGTGTCAACGCCCTGGCGGCAGTTGGCGCTACAGCGCCGCTGTTTATGATGCTGGTAGTGCTGACGATGGGCTTGTCAAACGGTTTTACGGTGGTCACAGGGCAGCGTTATGGCGCCGGGGATCTTGACGGCGTAAGACGCAGCGTGGCGATGAGCACGATGCTGAGCCTGTTTTTTGTGCTGCTGCTGATGCTGGTCGCAACCTTTGCGCTCGACCCTGCGTTAGCGGCTATGAACGTCCCGGAAGAGCTGTTTGCCGATGCGAAAAGCTATGTTCTGATCATCAGCCACGGCATTATCGCGATGATGGGCTATAATCTTCTGGCGGGTATACTACGTTCTCTGGGTGACAGTAAAACGCCGTTATATTTTTTGATCATTTCCACGATCGTAAATATTTTTCTGGCACTGCTGTTTATTACCCGGTTTGGCTGGGGTGTGCCCGGCTCGGCTGTGGCGCTGGTCATTGCGCAGGGCTTTTCGGCGCTGCTGTGCATTGTTTATATCGCCAAAAGATTTCCTCTCCTGCGGCTGCGAAAACAGGACTGGCGCCTGGATTGGGATTTTGCCTGGGAACATCTGCGCATGGGCTTGCCGATGGCAGTGCAGTTTTCCGTTTTGGGACTGGGAATGATTTTTATTCAGGCCGTTTGTAATAAATTCGGTCCGACTACGATAGCGGCTTTTACCTCGGCGATGCGGATCGAGCAGCTGGCGCTGCAGCCAATGATTTCTTTTGGCTTATCCATGGCGGTTTTCAGCGCGCAGAATTTTGGGGCGCACCGTTTCGACAGGATCCGCGAGGGCGTCAAAAAATGTTCGCTGCTGGCACTGTGTTTCAGTTTGTTTGCGGCAATCATCATGTATTTCTTTGGCCGTGAAATGATCAGTATTTTTATCAGTGAAGCCAATGAGCAGGTTTTAGCACAGGCGCAGCAGTATCTGCACTTAAGTGTTCCGTTTTACTTTTTTCTCAGCCAGATCTTTATCTACCGTAATGCCGTACAGGGTATGGGCATTGCGATGATACCGATGTTCAGCGGGATCGTAGAGCTGATCCTGCGTACTTCGGCAGCAGTCTATCTGACGGAATATTTTGGTTACAGCGGTATTTGTTATGCCAGCCCGATCGCCTGGCTCGGTTCATCGTTGTTCCTGTTCGCCAGCTACCATTATTTCATCAGGCTGCTGGAAAATTCTTATGAGCGGCATATCAGTGCCAAAAACTAAAAAGAAAACTCCCGAAATAAAAAACTCCCGGTTTTCCGGGAGTTTTTTTGTCAGGTTCAACTGTTTTTGCGGCGGATTTCGGTAACGGGGATGCCTCCGATGCCCCAGTTGTCGGTGTCAACTTCGTCGATCACGACAACGGTAGTTTTTTTGTTTTTACCAAGCACGTCATGCAGCAGATTGGTGGCGCCTTCGATCAGGGCTTGCTTTTGCTCAGGGGTAACATTGCCTTCACGGGTAATTTTAATATTAACGTAGGGCATAAAAGAGACCTCCTTTTTTCTTTTAGTATAGCATGAAAGAATGACGGGCAACAAGAAATTTAACAGATGGTATGATAAAGCTGTCAGCAGGTTTGAACAACAGCTTTTACAAAATAAGGCAGTCAGGCGGACAGGAAAAGTTTTTTTGTAAAGTGCGGTAAAAAACGCTTGTCAAGGCCAGAGTGCCTGTGCTATTATAGCGGTGACCAGAAACGGCCGGGCAGTATCATCAGGAGCTGTACCATAAGCCGCAGGTCTTATAATTAAAAATCAGTCATCAATCGCTTTGATCAGCAATGACCGGGACGAGACGCAATAGCAAGGCCTTTTTGTAAGTATTTTGCGCACTCCCGGAGGGGAGTGCGTTTTTATTTTACAGACCTTGGTTCTGCTCTCAGGCGAAGAAAGGAAGGACACAATGAAAATCGGCATCATTGGGCTGGGGAAGGTCGGCAGTGCTTTTTTAGAAGCCTGCGAAACAGCGGCAGCTTTGCAGGTCGTCAGTGTTAAAGCCGGACGTTCACCTGAAAGTGCTGCAAGGTTATGCGGCAAAGACGGCCTGCTGGTAACTGCCGATAATGCCGGGGTGCTGTCAGCTGCTGACGTAGTGCTGCTGACCGTTCCCGATGGGCAGATCGCCGCTGTTGCCGCAGATCTGGCCGCAGATGTTGCTGCGTCAGGGCTGCAGGAAAAGGTGTCCCGGAAGGTATGCCTGCATTGCAGCGGCTCCCTGGGACTGGAACCTTTGGCAGCGCTGTCGGCTTTGGGCATCCACTGCGGCAGTCTGCATCCTTTGCAGAGTTTTGCCGGCGGCCGGGCAGTTTTCCAGGGGATCGGCATGGCTGTCGATGGGGACCAGGAGGCGCAGCAGGCCGCCTGCTTCCTGGCGTCAGAGCTGCAGGCCCATCCGTTCAGTGTGCCTGCGTCAGAGCGCTGTGCTTATCATGCGGCAGCCTGTTTTTGTTCCAACTATCTGGTAACGTTAACGGCGATAGCCCAGCAGCTGCTGGCACGGTGGACTCCCGATCAGGCAACGGCACTGCAGGTCTTGCTGCCGCTGCTGGACGGGACTGTGGAAAACCTGCACCAAAGGCAGCTGGCGCGCGCAGCCCTGACCGGACCGATCGCCCGCGGTGATGCCGGCACTGTGGCAGGACATTTGCAGGTCCTGCCGGAGCAGCTGCAGTCAGTCTATCGTGAGCTGGCGCTGAAGACTATAGCCCTGGCCGAAGCCAACGGCAGTATTGACCAGGCCGCGGCTGCAAAGATGCAGGGACTTTTGAGAGGCTAACAACAAAGGAGTAAAGTAAAATGAATAAAAAGCAAGTTACGACTTCGACGATCAAAGACATGAAACAGCAGGGTGAGCCGATCACGATGGTGACGGCGTATGATTATGCCATGGCACGTAATGTCAACGAAGCCGGGATCGACATGATCCTGATCGGCGATTCGCTGGGGAATGTGATGTTGGGCTATAATTCTACGGTGCCGGTGACGATGGAAGAGATGATCCATCATACCAAAGCAGTGATGCGTGCCAACGGCGCGGCTATGGTGGTGGCCGATATGCCTTTTATGAGCTATCAGGCCAGCCTTGCCGACGGGATGTATAATGCAGCGCGGTTACTGAAGGAAGGCGGCTGTGCGGCTGTTAAGCTGGAAGGCGGCAGTGAGATCTGCGAGCTTGTGGCTAAACTGGTCACAGCAGGTATCCCGGTAGTGGGGCATATCGGCCTCACGCCGCAATCAGTCAACCAGATGGGCGGCTTTAAGGTGCAGGGCAAGGACGTGGCGGCGGCACAGAAATTGCTGGACGACGCTAAAGCGCTGGAGGCGGCCGGAGCCTTTGCCATTGTAATGGAATGTGTGCCGGCAGCTTTGGCTGCCAAAGTGACAGCCGAGCTGAAAACAGCGGCCACGATCGGTATCGGCGCCGGCAGCGGTTGTGACGGGCAGGTCCTGGTCTGTAATGATCTGCTGGGCTTTTCCGAGGGCTTCTGCCCTAAATTTGCGAAAAAATACGCCGATCTGCACGGCGCTATCGTCGGTGCGGTCCAGGAATATATCCGGGAAGTCAAAGAGCGCAGTTTCCCGGCGCCGGAACATACTTTTAAAATAGATGACGAAGTTTTGGAAAAGTTATATTAAGAGGGAGCCTGAATAATGAAACTTTGTAAAACAGTGGCAGAATTACGTACAGAAGTAGCTTTAGCAAAGGTGGCGGGCCGCAGTATCGGGCTGGTGCCGACTATGGGGGCGCTGCATGAAGGGCATGGTTCTCTGATCGCTGCCGCACGGAAAGAAAATGAGCTTGTTATCGTCAGCGTCTTTGTCAATCCAACCCAATTCGGGCCGGGCGAAGATCTGGACGCCTATCCGCGGACTTTGGAAGCCGACTGCCTGCTGGCAGAGCAAATGGGCGCCGATATAGTTTTTGCGCCGACGCCGAAGGAAATGTATCCCAGCGAGGATATGACCTGGGTCGAAGTGACAGGCGACATTACCAAAGTCCTGTGCGGCCACAGCCGGCCGATCCATTTTTGCGGCGTCACAACTGTCGTCAGCAAGCTGTTCAATCTGGCGCAGCCGGACTGGGCCTATTTTGGTCAGAAGGACGCACAGCAGGTGCAGGTCATCAAACGCATGGTCAAGGATCTGTTCTTTAACGTACAGCTGCGGATCATGCCGATCGTCCGTGAAGCCGACGGTCTGGCGAAAAGCTCGCGCAATACTTATCTGAGCCCGGAAGAACGTAAGGCCGGACTGGTACTGTCAAGAAGCCTGCGTCAGGCCGAAGCACTGTTTCAGCAGGGTGAGCGCGATGGCGCTGAGTTGGTGGAAGTTGTCAGAGAAATGATCGCAGCGGAGCCGCTGAGCGAGATCGATTATGTGGAGATCTATGCACTGCCTGATCTGACGCCTCTGGCCGGCAAGATTGCCGGGCCGTGCCTGCTGGCGGTAGCAGTACGTTTTGGTACTACGCGGCTGATAGATAATATTATTTTGGAGGGTGCATAAATGCTTTTGAATATGTTTCATGGAAAGATCCATCGTGCGACTGTGACTGAGGCCTGTCTTGAATATATGGGCAGTATCACCATTGATTCTGAACTGCTGGAGCTTTCGGGGATCATGCCGGGCGAGCGGGTGCAGATCGTCGATAACAATAACGGCAACCGTCTGGAGACCTATGTCATTGCCGGCGAACGCGGCAGCGGCGTGATCTGCCTGAATGGCGCGGCGGCACGCAAGGTAGTTGTAGGCGATACGGTGATCATTATCGGCTATGCCCTGATGACGCCGGAGGAAGCGCAGACCTTTGAACCGAAGGTCGTGATGGTAGATGAAAAGAACCGGCCCGTCAATGTGCGGGGAACTGAACTGGAACGGGAAATAGGTTAAAAAATACCTCCGTAAGCAACTGCTTGCGGAGGTATTTTACTTTATTAAACGTGAAAAACAGCTTTGCTGCCCCGCTGTCCGGGAATGACCTCCAGACGGGCGGTGATACGTTCGCGCAGCTCGCTGACATGGGAGATGATGCCGACCAGGCGGCCGCCTTTCTGCAGGTCGGTCAGGGTGCGGATCGCCATATCCAGCGCTTCGGAGTCCAGTGTGCCAAAGCCTTCGTCGACGAGGATAGTATCAAGGCGGATACCGCCCGCATAAGCCTGTACGATATCGGAAAGGCCCAGGGCCAGCGAAAGCGAAGCCAGAAAAAGCTCGCCGCCGCTCAGGGTTTTAACGGGGCGGGCCACACCGGTGAAGCTGTCGGTGACTTCGATATTCAGACCGTTTTCCCGGCGGGCGTCCAGCACGTCGCCAGTACGTGATAAACTGTAGCGGCCGCGGCTCATCGAAGTCAAACGCAGATTGGCTGCCCGTAAGACGTCATCCAGGATCGCCTGCAGGACAAAGGCGGAAAAAGTGAGCCGGGAAGGGTTGTTGCCTCTTGCTGTTTCAGCCAGTGAGGCGGCAGTCTGATAAGCCTCCTGCAAAGCGCCCATTTGTTTTTCCAGCTCCTGCAGCCGCAGCTGCGCTGTTTGCAGATCAGTCAGTTCTTTGGCGGTTACCGCAGTTTGTGCTGTCAGCTGCCGGTACAGTGCGTCGGCCTGTTGTTCGGCGTCCTGGCAGGCAGTGAGTTCGGGTGCGGTTTTGCCGTCGATGGCATTTTGAGCACGCTGCAGACGGTCTGTTGCCGCCGCCAGATTTTGTTCGTAGGCGGCTATGGTCTGCTGCAGCTGCTGTCGTCTGGCTTCCGTACGCATTGCGGCGAGAAAGGCGGCCTGTGAGTCAAAGTCCGAAGCTTCCAGACGTTCTTTAAAATGCTGACGCAGGGCGCTGAATTCCTGCATGGCAGCTTCAGCGGCAGTCTGACTGGACTTCTGGGTGGCTTCGCAGCCTGCCAGTTGCAGCTGCGTCTGCTGGTATTGCTGCTGCAGCTGTTGTAAGGCTCTGGTTTGGTTACTGATTATTTGCGTCTGCCGCTGCAGATCGGCTCTTTGGGCGGCGGATACTGTGGCCGGATGCGGATGCTGCAGAGAACCGCAGACAGGGCAGGGTTCATTATCGGCAAGCGCCGCTGCCAGACGTCCTAATTCGGCAGTGACGCCGGATAATTT
The DNA here is from genome assembly GCF_958349595.1 of uncultured Phascolarctobacterium sp. NCBI lineage: Bacteria > Bacillati > Bacillota > Negativicutes > Acidaminococcales > Acidaminococcaceae > Phascolarctobacterium > uncultured Phascolarctobacterium sp. The sequence goes on from NZ_CATWDQ010000013.1 coordinate 61,302, forward strand.
GGCGGCCTCGCTGTGGAGCTGCAGGATGCGCTGATTTAAAAGCTCAAGGGCCTTGTTCAGATCAGCGGCAGTAGTGACAGCCTGACCGTCAAGCTGCCGCAGTTGTTCTGACAGCTGCTGGTGCAGCTCCTGTAAGTCATTTTTTGTGTTCAGAGTTGCCTGCAGTGCGTTCTGGGCCGCTGTCTGGCATTCCTGATTATGTTTATGGGCCCGCAGGGTAGAGTTGTAGATCTCTTCTAAAAGTGCCGCTTTTTCAGCCTGGGCTGCTTCGGTTTTTATGGCAGCAACAGCACTGCGCTGTTCTGTCAGCGTCAGCAGCGCTGCTTGTGCCGCCGCTGCTTCAGTAAAGGCATTATGCAGCTGCTGGGCCTGCTGTAATTGCAGTTTGGCAGCAGTCAGACGTGCGGCAGCCGTCTGTAATGCTGCCGTTTCTCCTTTTTGCCGCTGCAGAAGCAGCTGGATGCTGGCGTCAAGCTGCTCACTGTCTGCGCATTCAGTGCTGTCCAGGATAAATTGCCGCTGCTGTTTAAGGGTTTGATAATTATTGTCAATGGTACTGCTGCGTTCGGCCAGCAGTGTTTCGATGCGCCGGTACAGCTCTGTTTTAAAAATAGTTTCTAAAATAGCTTTGCGGTCTTTCGATTCGGCGATCAGAAACCGCCGGAATTCGCCCTGCGGCAGTAAAACGATCTGACGAAACTGCTCGGCTTTAAAACCGATGATCTCAGTAACCTTTTTTGTCACTTCATCGCTTTTGGCTGCCAGCGGGTCCTTGCTGCCGTCACTGAGAAGTTTAAAAAGCGCAGCTGCTGCGGGAACTTTGCGCGTTCCCTCGCCCCGTTGTTTTTTCAATTCCTGTTCAGGGGCGCGCAGGACCTGATAAATATGTTCTCCGCTTTTAAAGGTAAATTCTACTTCGGTTTTCTGTTCGGCCGGCGCGTAATCGCTGCGCAGGCTTTTACTTTCACGCAGATCACCGCTGGCGCTGCCGTACAGCGCGAAACTGATCGCATCCAGGATCGTTGTTTTGCCGGAACCGGTAGGTCCGTGGATCAGAAAAAAGTTTTTATCGCCTAAAAGCGTGAAGTCGATAGTCTGCTCATCGGCATAAGCACCAAAGGCACGCATTGTAAGCTGTAATGGTTTCATAGTCAGGCCTGCCTTTCTGCCTGAACGTCACTGTTGATAACGTCCGATAAAAGGGACTTTTCAGCGGCATTCAAAGGCCGATCGTTGACCTGAGTGAAGAAGGCTTCAAACAGTTCGGCGGTGCCAAGTTTTTTATGGCTGACTGCGGCGGCAGACGTATCAGTGCCGGCGTGCAGCCGCGCGTATTCCAAATGCAGGATATGCGGATAGACCTGTTCCAGTCTGTATTTGGCATCTAAAACCGGCTGGTCGTCGGTCAGTGTGACCTGCAGATAATGATCGTGTAATGCCGTCTGCGGATGGCTCACCAATTCAGCAAAGCTGCCGCGCAGGCAGGCCAGCTCGCGCCGGGGGCTGAGTGGTATGGTCTCAACGGTAATGCTGCCGTCGGCAGCCAGATCTACCAGATGCACCCCTTTAGGCTGAGCGACTTCATTGAAAGAATATTTCAGCAGCGAACCGCTGTAACGTACTTTGCTGCTGCCGCTCTGACAGGCATGCAGATGCCCTAAGGCGGCATAATGAAAGGGGGCGAAGCAGTCGATACCTACAGTTGTTGCTCCGCCAATGGCCAAAGGTCGTTCGCTGTCAGGAGATTCCTGTGCCCCGGTCAGAAAAACATGGGCCAGCGCCACTTTGCGTGCGGCAGCGGGAATCTGTTCCAGCTGACTGCGGATTTGGCGCCTGACGACGTCTTCGTGTGTTTTTAAAGGTTCGCCCAGTAATTCAGACGCGGCTAAGGGTTCACCGTAGGTCAGCGGCGCAAAATAGACAGGACCGTGTTCGTCATAAAGCACTACCGGCTGTGTAGCCGCACTTACAGGTCCGGTGATATAAAGTTTGTTCTGGGACAGCAGGCTTTGCCCGAAGCCGAGACGGTCGGCATTGTCGTGATTGCCTGCGATCATAATGACATTTTTGCCGGCGTCCTGGACCAAACGGCGCAGTACTTCGTCCAGCAGTGTTACCGCCTGTGTCGGCGGTACTGCGCGGTCATAAATATCACCGGCGATCAGTACGGCGTCCACCTGGCTGTCTTTAGCTAAAGTGATCAGTTCTTCGAGAACGACAGCCTGGTCGTCTGTCATATGCAGGCCGTGAAAAATGCGGCCCAGGTGCCAGTCTGAAGTATGTAAAAAACGCATGATTTCTCCTTTATTTGCGATAGAGCTGCATGATTTCGTGAAATTTTGCTAGGCCGCATTCCAGGCCGTGATCATGCAGTTTTAAAAGCTGCTCCGGTTTTTGATCCAGCCTGCCGATCGTCAGCGGCGCCGTAGGGCGGATAATAACTGCCTTTCCTTCCTGCTCCAGCTGCTCAGCAAAAGCAAGCTGGTCATTATAAAGATCAGGCCGTCTGGCCATGAGCTCCCATAATTTGGGATAGTGCTTATAGACAAGGCGCAGCAGGTATTGGGGTACCGGCCGTTTTTTGCGGTAACCGGCATTGCGGGTCAGCACGATAACGAACTTATGATAACCGTCAGCGATTGCTTTATTTAATGGTATTGGCTCTACGAGAGCGCCATCCAGTAATTTGTGACTGCCGATAGTTACGACGGGAGCGAAAAACGGCAGCGAGGCTGATGCACGCAGCGGCAGAAAATCCCTGTCCATATCCTGCTGCGTATACCAGACGGGTTTGCCGGTCATGATATCGGTTGTGCCGACATATAGATGACCGGGGTATTTATGAAAGGTTTCGTAATCGAAAGGCAGCAGATTCTGCGGCAGTTCTTTCAGAATGAAGTCAAAGCCGAACAGCGACCGTGTCCTGAGCCAGTTGCTCAGGCTGCAGTAGCGTTTATCGCCGACATAATTCTGGATGATGCGTCTGGTGCGCAGCGGCTGCTGCGACATATAGGAAACAATATTGCAGGCGCCTGCGGAAACGCCGACGATATGCGGGAAAAGCAGTTCTTTTTGCATGAAAGCTTCAAAAACTCCGGCAGAAAACATGCCCCGCATACCGCCGCCTTCCAAAACCAGGCTGATACCGCTGACTATCATACATGACACCTCGTAATCAAATGATATAAATATTATACACCATTTGTAATGTCTGCGTGAATTAAGGCGGCTGGAAATTGTCGGCTGACGGCGGATATGTTATGATGAAGTAAATAATCAGGCAAGGAAGGTGCGAAGATGAAAAAAGTTGTTGTGATCACTACCGGCGGGACTATCGCTATGAAATATGATCCGGTGACGCAGGGGCTGATCCCCGCCGTCAGCGGCGATGATCTGATCGAAGCGGTGCCGGCGCTGCGCGAGGTTGCCGCAATAGAGGTCGTGGAATTTGCCAATGTGCCCAGCGGTCATGTTACGCCGCAGATGATGTTCGAGCTGGCAAAAATGGCTGACCAATATGCCGAGCGGGAAGAGGTCTGCGGCATCGTTGTGACCCATGGCACGGACACACTGGAAGAAACTGCGTATATGCTCAGTCTGACAACTAAAACGATGAAGCCGGTCTGCGTTACCGGAGCAATGCGCGGCGCATCGGAAACGGGACCGGACGGGCCGGCCAATATTCTGGCGGCAGTGATGACTGCGGCCAGTGAAGAAGCTGCCGGTAAAGGCGCGCTGCTTATTTTTAACGACGAGATCCACGCTGCGGCAGAAGTTACGAAAACGCATACCACTTCCTGTGCGACCTTCCATTCGCCGGGCTGGGGGCCGATAGGCCATGTTTATTTTGACAGGGTGGTGTTTCGCCGCCAGCCAGTGAATCTGGAAAAGATCTGCCCGCCGGCGTTGGTTGAAGATGTGCATCTGCTGAAAACCTATGCCGGGATGGATGCGTATCTATTTAAACTGCTGGCGGAAAAACCGGTACAGGGTCTGGTGGTAGAAGCTTTAGGCTGTGGTAATGTGCCGCCGGCAGTTAAGGAAGGCATAGAATATGTACGCAGCAGGCAGATCCCTGTGGTTTTAGCTTCGCGTGTCCATACCGGACGCGTGGTGCCTGCATACAGCTATCTGGGCAGCGCCAGGTCAATGGAGTCCAGTCAGATCATTTTGGGCGGGGAATTGACAGGACTCAAAGCCAGGATCAAGCTGATGCTGGCTTTGGGACTGACGCAGGATGTCACTGAACTGCAGAAATGGTTTGATAATTGATTGTAAATATTATCAATAAAAAAGAAAGATTGTTTTCTTGAATAATATATTTGGCTTTTCTTAAATTATCGTGACAAATGCCGGCAGAGCATGCTATAATAAAAGTGTGAAAATGTGATAAAGAGTGTTGAAGGTTTTACAGACAAGTAGATAAAGGGGACATAGAGGAGCAGTTTATCTATGTTCCCTTTTTGTTATTTTTTATGAAGAAAGAGGGGTGATCTTTTATTTATGCAGAAATTTTTTGATAAGTTTATTACCTCCCCGGAATCTGGTGCCATTATGCTGACACTTTCACAAACTATCCATGATGAGGAACAGATAAAGGAATTTTTAAAAAACAAAGGCTTTCTCTGTGCGGTAACAGAAATAGGCGGTAACAGCTCGTATCCGGAATTTCAGGAAAAGATCACGCACTCGGTTATCAGTGCCAGTATAAAGTGCGGCATAATCAAAAGGGTCGATAAAGAGGTGCATGCCGTCCTTCATGCTGCCGAAGAGGCGAAAAGAGGCTTTCTGGTAGTTTCGTTCAGTACGAATGTTTCGCTGAAAGTAGGTATAGTACGAAAAGATCCCTGGGTAACAGTTGCTATTTACGGACAGACAGCAGGTCATTCCTTAACGAATCATTACCGGATCGGTCTGGGCGTCATGCATATTTAAAATAAAATTTAAAACCGGTGAATTAAGTGAGATAGATTTTTCTGTCTCACTTTTTGTTTTTTTAGGGGGCAGATTGAAAACTAATGTCGGGAAAGAAGGGGTAGATGTGGAGAGTATAGAACGTGACTGGAACACCCTGCGTCGGAACAGGGAAAACAGGCTGGCGGCAGCCTGCAAATTTTTAGATCAGGGAAAATTTGTCAAAGCGGAGGATACGGTTGCTTTATTGGAAGCAGTTATTCAGCCTTATGATAAAGTTGCGGTGGAAGGCGATAACCAGAAACAGGCTGATTTCCTATCGGAATGTTTGGCGGCCGTTGATGCAGCCAGGGTCCATGATCTGCATATTATCCAGTCGACAATATCGCTGCCGGAACATGTTGAGATCTTTGAAAAAGGTATTGCCAAAAAGCTGGATTTTTCATACTCCGGCGCGCAAAGTAAGCGGCTGGCTGCGTTATTGCAGGCCAGGGTTGTGGAACTGGGCGCGATCCATACTTATCTGGAGCTTTATGCAAGATATTTTGTAGATCTGACGCCGCGCGTAGCGCTGCTGGTTGCTGAAAAAGCTGACCGGGACGGCAATCTTTACACCGGCTTCAGTACAGAAGATACGCCGGTCATCGCTGAAGCCGTCAAGTTCAAACAGGGCATTGTGATCGTCCAGGTCAATGAGATCACGGATGAGCTGCCGCGTGTAGATATACCGGGGGACTGGGTCGATTTTATTGTGCAGGCCCCGCGGCCTTTTAAAATTGAACCGCTTTTTACGAAAGACCCGGCCCTGCTGACGGATACGAAGATACTGAAGGCGATGCTGGCCATCAAAGGGATCTATATGGAGTATGGCATAAAGACGCTTAATCATGGAGTGGGCTTTGATACGGCGGCGATCGAGCTGCTGCTGCCAACCTACGGTGAAGAATTGGGGCTCAAAGGGAAAATCTGTACGAATTTTGTGCTCAATCCGCATCCGACTCTGATCCCGGCCATTGAAAGCGGCTGGGTAGAATCAGTGCATTGTTTTGGCGGCGAGGTCGGGATGGACGAGTATGTCAACGCCAGAAGTGACGTGTTTTTTATCGGCCCGGATGGATCGATGCGGTCGAACAGGGTTTTTGCCCAGGCTGCCGGCCATTATGCGGCAGATTTGTTCATTGGCAGTACCTTACAGATAGACAAATACGGCAACAGCAGTACGGCGGTCAGAAACAGGATCGTTGGTTTTGGCGGCGCTCCCAATTTAGGCTGCAATGCCGGGGGCAGAAGGCACGTAACTGATAGCTGGCTTAAATGCGGCCAGGAGATTCCGGCAGACAACCAGCTGATCGGCGAGGCAGCAAGAGGCAGAAAACTGGTGGTGCAGATGCTGGATACAGTCAGTGCCAAAGGTATTCATGGCTTTGTAGATCAGCTGGACGCTGTAGGCATGACAAAAGATTTAGATCTGGCTATTCCCCCGGTGATGATTTACGGAGATGATGTCACACATATTATTTCTGAAATCGGCATTGCTTATTTACATAAATGCCGCAGCCTGGAGGAACGTATGGAGGCAATCAGCAGCATCTCGGGAAGAAACCCGGAGGTAAACGGGAAAATACTTGCGAAGATGCGCAGGCTGGGAATAGTCAAAACTCCTGAGGATCTGGATATTGACAGAAGGAGGGCCAATAAGGAGCTTTTAGCAGCGAAATCCCTGCAGGAGTTGGTTGAGTGGTCGGGCGGCCTTTATAAGCTGCCGGAAAAATACAACAAATAATAATCAGGAAAGAAGGGAAGATTATGTTGCAAAACAAAAACACAGCAGACGGCGGGACTAATTTTATTGGCAGGATCGGTGCTGCTTTAACAAGATGGTCAATGAAATATATGCCGGACCCGAGCATTTTTGCGGTAGTGCTGACGCTTATTGCACTGGTATTGGGCATAGTAGTAGCGAAGCAGGATGCTTTATCCATGATCAAATACTGGTACAAGGGTTTGTGGGAGCTTTTGGGCTTTGCGATGCAGATGTGTCTGATCATTATTACCGGTTCGGCAGTAGCAGAAACGCCGCTGGCACGAAAAGGTATCTGTAAGCTGGCTGGATGGGCTAAAAGCGGCAAGCAGGCAGTGTGGCTCGTGACCTTTGTTTCGGTTTTGTCTTCGTTTCTGCACTGGGGGCTCAGTCTTATTATCGGCGCTTTGCTGGCCAAAGAAACAGCCAAACAGCTGAAAATGAAGAATATTCCTTTCGAGTATGGGCTGATCGCTGCCGGCGCGTATGTGGGGCAAATGACCTGGCAGGGGATGTTTTCCTCCTCAATCGGTTTGCTGATTGCCACGCCGGGACATTTTCTGGAAGATAAAATCGGTGTTATTCCAATTTCTCAATACATCATTAATCCGATGAATATCGCGGTGACCGTTGCTTTATTACTGCTGCCGCCGATCTTTGCCTGTCTTCTGCATCCCAGGGCTGATAAAATCACTCCGCTGGAGGAAGGCGCTGTAAAAATGATCGATGCCGAAACCAGCGCTGTCATCGAGATGCCGCGGCAGGCTACCGTCGGGGACAGGCTGAACCACAGCCGCATTCTGGCCTATGCCTTTGCCCTGATGGGCGTTGTGTATATCGTCTGGCATTTTGCAACAAAGGGCTTCGATCTGGACATCAATATGGTCAACGCTATTTTCCTGTTTGCGGGCATTATTATGCATGGGAACATTGCCAATTATATTGCTGCTGTTAAAAATGCAGTTGGCGGCGTCAGCGGCATTATTTTTCAGTTCCCGTTATATGCAGGTATTATGGGTATGATCAAATATTCAGGACTGGTCAGTATTCTGGCAGACAGTATCGTAGCTATCAGTACCCCGTTTACTTTCGGACTCTGGACCTTTATCAGCGCGTCGGTCATCAATATGTTCGTTCCTTCCGGCGGCGGACAATGGGCCGTACAGGGACCTATTGCCGTGCAGTCGGCTACGGTAATGAACGCGGATATTATTAAAACGGCACTGGCTGTCGGGTATGGCAATACCTGGACCAATATGTTCCAGCCTTTCTGGGCGATCGCGCTGCTTGGTGTGACCGGGTTAAAGGCAAAAGATATCATGGGTTATACTACGGCAATCATGCTGATGAGCGGACCGATCTTTATTTTAGCAGTATTGTTTTTATAAAAACGGAAATGAGGTGTGATGATGAAAAATTTGCTGACAAGACTGAGTGTGAAAAAATTCCATCAATTGCTGCTCTCCGGCGAACTTAGCTGTCGGGAACTGGTAGAATACTATCTGCGGCGCATAGAAGCGTATGACCATGCAGGGCCCTGCCTTAATGCGTTGATCCTGCTCAATCCACGGGCACTGGAGGAAGCGGATGCAATAGATGCGGCCGTCAGAAAAACAGGCAGACTTACCGGAAAACTGTGCGGTGTGCCCGTGATACTAAAGGATAATGTGAATACTTCTGATCTGGAAACGACAGCCGGGTCTGAAAGTCTGCGCGGTTTCACGCCCGATGATGATGCGTTCATCACTAAAAAATTGAGAGCAGCGGGAGCGATAATCTTGGCTAAAGCCAATTTGCATGAGTTTGCTATCTGGGGTGAAACTATCAGTTCGATTTTGGGACAGACTCTGAATCCCTATGATCTGACGAGGACGCCCGGTGGTTCTTCTGGCGGTACGGGAGCTGCAATCGCTGCTGATATGGGTATGGTTGGTATCGGTACTGATACGATCAATTCGGTACGGTCACCGTCCTCTGCCTGTTCACTGGTAGGTATAAGGCCGACGATCGGCATGGTCAGCCGCAGCGGTATCGTACCTTATTCCCTGACGCAGGATACAGCAGGGCCGCTTTGCAGGACGGTAGCAGATGCCGCCGTTGTTTTGGAAGTTATCAGCGGTTACGACAGGGAAGATGAGGAAACGGCCTGGTGTGCTGATAAAAAAGTCGATGATTACAGCGCTGCAGTTCCGGAAACAACTCTTGCCGGAAAAAAGATCGGCGTACTGGAGAGTTTTTTTGGCAAAAAAGCAGAACATCAGGAAGTCAACGCAGTCGTTGCAAAGGCTATCAGCGTTTTAAAAGCTTTAGGCGCCCAGATCGTCCCGATCAAAGAGGAAATAAATTCAGGCTGGCTGACTGCAGATGTCAGCGTACATTTATATGATCTGAAAGACCATCTGAATCAATATCTGCAGAAGCTTCCAGCCAGAGCGCCGGTACATTCTCTGGAAGAAATCATTAAGTCCGGTAAGTTCCATGCAGGGATCAAAGAAAATTTAGAGCAGGCAATGCTGCACAGCGTCGGCACTCCTGATTATAATGAAAGGCTGGTCTTACGGTCGCAGGTACAGACGAAGCTGATGAAGGTATTTGCTGATCATGATGTGGAAGCTATCGTTTATCCGCATCAACAGCAGCTGGTATGTGAGGTGGGCGGCGCTCAGAAAGAACGGAATGGCGTGCTTTGCTCTGTGACCGGATTTCCTTCAGTCGTTGTTCCTGCCGGTTATAGTCAGCCCAGTCAGACGGCGCCTGCGGGTATCCCCATAGGGATGGAGATCATCGGCAGACCCTGGAGTGAGAAACTGCTGCTGGCTATAGCGGAGACTTATGAAGAAAAAGCGGCGGTCAAAGAATTACCTCCGTTTACGCCTGTTTTAGAGTAGATATAAATTTTGTAAATAAATTATTGTTTTAAGCAAATGGGCCTCGTATCATTTTATTGATACGGGGCCTTTTTCAATGAATATTTGATAAGCACCGTTAGAATGAACTGCCCCAGAAAAAACGGACAATAGACAAAAAGCCCCCTTGTGTAGGAAAA